>NZ_JBKGGW010000041.1:0-53890 GCF_052041945.1 Pseudomonas sp. SMN11
CACAGTGTTCGCCGACAGATGTGCATCGCCCATTAGATCGGGCGCCGCGCGGGCGGCGCTCGATCTCACAGGCGCTGCAACGTTGTCGGCGTACCCTAGACGGCAATCCGCTCAAACCAGCGAGCCTTCGCCGCCGGCAGATGCGGCACCGCATCGAGCAGAGCTCGGGTGTATGCATGACGCGGCTGCCCAAGCACCTGCGCCACCGCCCCGTGTTCCACCACCCTGCCCCCTTGCATCACCAGTACCTGATCACTGACCTGCTCCACCACCCCAAGGTCATGTGAAATGAACAGACACGCCAGGTTCAACTCTGCCTTCAGCTCCGCCAGCAACCCCAGAATCCGCGCCTGCACCGACACATCCAGCGCCGACACCGGCTCATCCAGCACCAGCACCTTGGGTTTCATCGCCAGCGCCCGGGCAATCGCGATACGCTGCCGCTGCCCACCCGACAACTCCAGCGGGCGACGGTCGAGCAGCCCCACCGGCATCTGCACCCGCTCCAGCAACGCAGCCGCCTCGGTACGTCGTAACCCACGCGGTACACCCGCATGAGCCAACGCCTCGGCAAGCACCCTCAGTACCGTGTAGCGCGGGTCAAACGAGGCCAGCGGGTCCTGGAACACCACTTGAATGCCTTGCCGGGCCTGGCGTTGCTGCGCGGCGGAAAGCGCCAGCCAGTCCTGTCCAGCCAAGTGCACACTGCCCTGCTCCGCCCGCTCCAGCCCCAGCAGGATACGGCCCAGAGTGCTCTTGCCAGAACCGGACTCACCGACCACGCCGAGGGTTTGTCCGGCACGCAATTGCAGGGACACGTCGCTCAGCACCTCACGCGGTTGGCCATCCGGCCCGACGAAAGCCTTGTGCAGGCCACGCGCCTCCAGCACCACCGGTTGCTCGTCCACGGTGTCCTCCACCAGCGCCAGCGCCGGCACTGCCGGGCGCTGGAAATGCACCGCCCGCGCCGCGCTCAGCAGGCGTTGGGTATAAGGGTCCTGCGGGTCTTGCAGGATCTGTTCGACACTGCCCTGCTCCACCACCACGCCATGGTGCATTACCGCCACCCGGTCGGCCAGGCGTGCGACCACGGCCAGGTCATGGCAGACCATCAGCAGGCTGTTGTCGCGTGCGCGCAAGTGATCCAGCAGGTCGAGGATCTGCGCCTGCACCGTGGCGTCCAGTGCGGTGGTGGGCTCGTCGGCGATCAGCAGGCGCGGCTGGCAGGCGATGGCCGAGGCAATCAGGGCGCGCTGTCGCAGGCCTCCGGACAGCTGCCACGGATATTGCCGAGCGCGGACTTCGGGCTCTGGCACGCCGACCTGGCGCAGCAGTTCAAGCACACGCAAGCGACGCTGTTCAGCGGCCAGCTTGGTATGCAACAACAACGGTTCCTCAATCTCGGCGCCGACTCGTCGCAGCGGGTCGAGCGAACCCAGCGCATCCTGCATGACGAAGCCGATATGCCCACCGCGCAAGCGCTGCCAGTCCGTCTCATCAAGCCGGCGCAGATCCTTCCCGGCAAACGCCAAGCGCTGCGCCTGCACTTGAGCGCCGGCCCCGGTCAGGCCGACCAGCGTGCGCGCAGTCACGCTCTTGCCCGAGCCCGATTCGCCCACCAGTGCCAGGCACTGCCCGGCGTGCAGTTGCAGGTCGACGCCGTGCACCACCGACACGCCGTTGAAATTCACGCGCAGGTCGCGGATATCCACCAAGGATGCCGGGTGTTGTTCGAAGATGCTCATGGGTTTCTGCCCTCGCTACGGCGCAGCCAGTCGCGGCCGATGACGGTGATGGAAATGACAGTCAGGGTGATCGCCAACGCCGGCCAGGCCATCAGCCAGGGTGCGTTGGCCATGAAGTTGCGCGCCACGGCCATCATCGCGCCCCACTCGGGCGCAGGCGGTGGTGCGCCGAAGCCGAGGAAGCTCAGCGCAGCGGCAGCGGTGATGGCGCCGCCCAGGCCGATGCAGGCCAGGATCAGCACCGGTTGCACGGCGTTGGGCAGCACATGGGCCAGCACCACCGCCGAGCGTTTGCGGCCCAGCGCGACGGCGGCTTCGACGAAACCGGCGTGACGGATGGTCAGGGCCTGGGCTCGGACCAGGCGGGCGTAACGCGGCACTGAAGCGATGCCGACGGCGAGGATCAGGTTGCCGGTGCCCTGGCCGAACAGCGCAATGATGACCAGCGCCAGCAGCAGGTCGGGGAAGGCCAGCAGGACGTCGACGGCACGCATCAGCAGGTTGTCCAGCCAAGCGGGGGCCAGGCCTGCCAGCAGGCCGAGCGAAGTGCCCAGGCCGAGGCCGACCAGGGTGGCTGCCAGGCCGATGTAGAGCGATGGACGGGCGCCGTGGATCAGGCGGCTGAGCACGTCGCGGCCGTTTTCGTCGGTGCCTAGCCAGAAGGTACTGTTTGGTGGGAGATAGGCCAGGCGGGCGTCGGCGCCCAGAGGGTCGGCTGGGGAGAGCCAGCTGGGGAAGGCTACGGCCAGCAGGAGCAGGGCCAGGATGGCCCAGGCCAGCGTAATGCCTGGGCGAACCTGCCAACTGCTGGCCACGGTAGTGGGTGTCAATGCAATCGCGTTCATGTCTGTCCTTCTTTATGTCGCCTGTACCGGCCTCTTCGCGGCTAAAGCCGCTCCCACAAGGACCCCACAGGTTTCAGCAGGGTGGTGATCCTGTGGGAGCGGCTTTAGCCGCGAACAAGGGCGAAGCCCTTGCCATGCGGGCTACGGCGCCGGGTTTGGAATACGCCGATGCACAGCTTGAATTTCGGCCAGCACCTCGTCGCTGAGCTGCACATCCAGCGCACTCAGGTTCTCCTGCAACTGCAGCAGCGTGGTCTGCCCGGTAATCGCACTGGCCACGAACGGCTGGCGGATCACGAACGCTAGGGCCAACTGGGCCGGTGTCAGCCCATGCTCGCGCGCAATCTGCACATAGCGGCCGATGGCACTGTTGGCCTCCTCGCTGCCATAGCGATTGAACGTGCGGTACACCGACGACAGCCGCGAACCCTCCGGCTTTGCGCCGTTCAGGTACTTGCCGGTCAACGCCCCGAACGCCAGCGGCGAGTAAGCCAGCAGGCTGACACCCTCGCGATGGCTGAACTCCGACAGGCCGTTCTCGTACAAGCGGTTGAGCAGGCTGTACGGGTTCTGGATGCTGGCGATACGGGCCAGGCCTTTGTCCTCGCTGTGTCGCAGAAACTGCCCGACACCCCACGGCGTCTCGTTGGACACGCCGACATGGCGCACCTTGCCAGCCTTGACCTGCTCGTCGAGCACCGCCAGGGATTCTTCGATGGCGGCGGTTTCCGGGTGGTCATCGGTATAGGGGTATTCGCGGATACCAAAGAAGTTGCTGGTGCGGTCGGGCCAGTGCAGCTGGTAAAGGTCCAGGTAGTCGGTGTTCAGCCGGCGCAGGCTGCCTTCCAGGGCGGCGACGATATTCTTGCGGTCGTGGTGCGACAGGCCATCGCGGATATGCGCCTGGCCACCAGGGTCACGGGCCGGGCCGGCGATCTTGCTGGCGAGGATGAGCGTGTCGCGGTTGCCTCGGGCTTTGATCCAGTTGCCAAGGTAACGCTCGGTGGTGGTCCAGGTTTCGGCGCGGGTGGGGGTGGGGTACATCTCGGCGGTGTCGATGAAGTTGATGCCGGCGGCGAGGGCGGCGTCCAGTTGCTGGTGGGCGTCCTGTTCGGTGTTCTGGTGGCCCCAGGTCATGGTGCCGAGGCTGAGCAGGCTGACTTGGAGGTCGGTGTGGCCGAGGGGGCGGTAGCGCATTGGTTTTTCCTGATGAATGTGTGTTGGGTTCAAGATCCTGGGGCTGCTTTGCAGCCCTTTCGCGACGCAAGGCCGCTCCTACAAGGGATCGCGGTTTCCTGTAGGAGCGGCCTTGTGTCGCGAAAGGGGCGCAGAGCGCCCCCTAGGCTGCGAACTGGTTATGCGCCTTGGGTAAGCCGAGGTGCTCGCGCAAGGTGGTGCCGGTGTACTCGGTGCGGAACAAGCCGCGCTTCTGCAGCAGCGGCACCACTTCCTCGACGAACACCCGCGCCCCGGACGGGAACATGTCGGGCATGATGTTGAAGCCATCCCCTGCCCCGGCCAGGAACCACTCGGCCAAGGTATCGGCGACCTGCTCCGGGGTGCCGACGGCCAGGCGATGCCCGACCAGGATCCGCCGCGACAGCTGGCGAATGGTCAGGTTCTCGCTGCGCGCCAGGTTCAGCTGGGCTTCCAGAAAACCGTGCGAACCGCGCTCGAAATCCGCCACCGCACCAATTCGCTCCCACGGCAACGGCGCGTCCGGGTCCAGCTCGCGGGCGTCGATGCCGATGCGTCCCGCCACCTGCTGCAGCAAGCCATGCTCGCCATGCCAGGCATTGAGCTCGTCAAAACGTGCATGGGCTTCGGCCTCGGTGCTGCCGATCACGGTCGACAGGCCGGGCATGATCTTCAGGTGCTGCGGGTCACGCCCCCAGGCCTTGGCGCGGGCTTTCATCTCCTGATAGAACGCCTGGCCGTCGGCCAAGGTGGTCTGGGTGGTGAAGATCGCGTCAGCATAGCGTGAGCCGAGTGCCTTGCCGCCTTCGGAGGAACCGGCCTGCACCAGCACCGGCCGCCCCTGGGGCGAGCGCGGCAGGTTCAGCGGGCCCTTGACCTGAAAGTGCTTACCCTGGAAGTCGAGGGTGTGAACCTTGCGCGGGTCGGCGAAGTGACCAGCAGCACGGTCGCCGATGATCGCATCGTCTTCCCAGCTGTCCCACAGCTTCAGGGTCACATCGACGAACTCTTCGGCACGCCCGTAGCGGTCGACATGCAACGGTGCGCCGGCCAGGCCGAAATTCTGCGCCGCAGCGTCACCGGCATTGGTGACCACGTTCCAGGCCGCCCGGCCGCCGCTGATGTGGTCCAGCGAGGCGATGCGCCGGGCCAGGTTGAACGGCTCGTTATAGGTGCTGGAACAAGTGGCGATCACGCCAATGCGCTCGGTGGCGGTGGCCACGGCGGTGAGCAGCACGGTCGGTTCCAGACGCCCGCCGGGTTGCGAAGATACGTCCGGCGGCAGCGCCGGCCCATCTGCGAGGAAGATCGCATCCAGGCAGCCGCGCTCGGAAATGCGCGCAATGTCGCGGTAGTAGTTGACGTCGATATAGGCATCGAGTGCCGCTTCGCCTTGGCGCCAAGCGCCTGAGTGCGAGCCGAAGCCGAGGATGTTCATGCCCAGGCTCATCTGTTTGGTGCTCATGCGGTTCTCCTGATCAGACTGCGCTGGCTTCGTCGCCGCTGCCCTGCCCTTCATTGGCGGCAGCATGTCGGGCGCGCCAGGCCTGGGCCGGGCTGATGCCGTTGAGGTAGTAATCGCCCAGCGCCTGTTCGCGGTAGATCGCCGGGTTGTGCGAGGCCAGGGTGCGAGCATTGCGCCAGTGGCGGTCGAGGCGCCGGGTGTTGCTGGTGGCCGAGGCACCGCCGACCTCGAACAGCAAGGTGCTGGCTTGCAGCACTTGCGGCAGGACAATCTGCTGGGCCTGGAAGGCGTGGATTTCGGCGTCGGTGTACAGCTGTTCGGGCACCTCGCCGTGCTGCCCCGCTTCGAACACCGCCTGCAGGCTCTGGCCCACGGCAGCCACCTGGGCCTCGGCGGCGAAGGCCAGGCTCGACAGCCGACCGATCACCGCGTGCACCAGCGGGTCGGCGGCCGGCTGCGACTGCCCCGGCACGCCAAAGGCGCGGGTGCGACCCTGGACGAAGGCCACGGCATCGGCCAACACTGCACGGCTGATGCCGGCCAGCGTGGCCAGGTGCACCGCCTGGTAGAACGCCGTGAGGTACGACTCAGCGCGCAACTCCCCTTTGGCGAAGCGTCGCAACAGATGCTCAGGCTGCACCTTCACTTGCGTGAACCGTGTGGTACCGCTGCCGGTCAGGCGCTGGCCGAAGCCATCCCAGTCATCGACCCGCTCAACGCCCGGCGCACGGGTCGGTACCGCCAGGCTGACGAGGTCGTCGCCGTGGTTGGCCACCGCTGCGACCCAGTCGGCGTAGAGGGTGCCGGTGCAGTAGTACTTTTCCCCGTCCAGCCGGTAACCGCCCTCACCTTCACTGAGCTGCACGGTATTGCCGGTGCTGTCGGTGCGCTCGGCCATGGCTGCGCCCCACAGCTCACCAGCCACCACGCGGGCGAACCAGTAGTCCTGCGAAGCAGCATCGTTGGACGACAGACGTCCTTCGACAAAGCCGAAGTGGGCGCGGAAAATCTGCGGCAGGTTGGAATCGGCCTGGCCCAGGCGCACCAGCTGGCGCAACAACTGCGGCAAGGTTGCGCCAAGGCCGC
Source organism: Pseudomonas sp. SMN11 (assembly GCF_052041945.1). Taxonomy (NCBI): domain Bacteria; kingdom Pseudomonadati; phylum Pseudomonadota; class Gammaproteobacteria; order Pseudomonadales; family Pseudomonadaceae; genus Pseudomonas; species Pseudomonas sp. SMN11. The sequence continues at coordinate 6,339 of NZ_JBKGGW010000041.1, forward strand.
CATGGCTGCGTGGCACACGCAGGGCACCGAGGCCGGCCTCGCGCAGCCAGGCCACCGGTTCATGGGCCAGGGCGCGCTGCTGCTCGCGGGCTACTGCGCCTTCGGCGATACGTGTGTAGATCGGCGCTAAGCGCTCATCCAGTTCGGCGTCGGTAATCGGGGTTTGACTCATGACGGTTCCTTTCAAGTGAATTCAGGGGCGTGCGGTGCGCGGGTCGATGGCCTGGCTCGCCAGGTCCACCAGCAGGTTGACCAGCACGTAGAGGGCCGCGGCCAGCAGGGTCACGCCGAGCACCAGCGGCACGTCCTTGGTGGCGGTGGCGTCGAGCATCAGCCGGCCGATGCCCTGGCGGCCGAACAGCAGTTCGAGCACCACGGCACCACCGAGCAGACTGGCAAACACGTAACCGGCGAGGGTCACCAGCGGCACCAGGGCGTGGCGCAAGGCATGGCGCAGGCGCACGGCGGTCTCACCCATGCCGCGGGCGCGGGCCTGGGTGATGAAGGGTTGTTCCAGCACTTGCTCCAGGGACTGGCGCAGCACCTGGGCCAGCACCGCCGCGATCGGCAATGCCAGGGCCAGACTCGGCAGCACCAACGAGCGCCAGCCGCTTGAACCGGACGGCGGCAGCACATGGAAGTAGAAGGCGAAGGCCAGCAACAGCACGGTGCCGATCACGAAGTTGGGGGCCGACGACAGCACCAGTTCGATGCCCGATACCAGCGCACGCAGGCGTCGCCCACGGTTGGCAGTGAGCAGCGCCGAGGCCAGCGCCAGCAGCACCGCCAGCACGGCCGCGCTGCTAGCCAGGGCCAGGGTCGCACCGGCCTGCTCGGCAATCGCCTGGCCGACCGGAATGCGCAGCCGGTACGACTCGCCCAGTTCGCCCTGGGCCAGGCGCAGCAGGTAATGGCCGTACTGCACCCACAAGGGCTGATCGAGGCCATACTCGGCACGCACCTGCGCCAGCAGCGCTTCGCTTGGCATGGCATCCGGGCCGCCCAGAATCGCCAGGGCGGTGTCGCCACCGCTGTGCTGCATGCCGAGGAAGGTCAGGCTGGCTGCCGCCCACAGCACGATCACGCCGTCACGCAGGCGGCGCAGCAAGGTTGCCAGCAGGTTCATGGTTGCTCCTTCGCCAGCCACACGCTGGTGAACAGGGGAACGTTGTGCGAGCCATCGAACAGCACGCCGCCGACTGCGTTGCGATAGGCCAGGAGCATCTGGCTCTCCACCGAGGGCACGGCCGGCACGGTCTCGCCGAGGCGCTGCTGGGCCTGGCGATACAGCGTGCGGCGTTGTGCCGGGTCGGTACTGAACCGGGCTTCACCGAGCAGCTGATCGAGCTGGGCGTCCCGGAAGTGACCGACGTTCTGGCCGATCATCCGGGCGCTGGGAATCGACTGGCTGTGGTAGAGGATGTACAGCCCGTCAGCGGTGTTGGTGTGCCAGTAGCCGCCGCCGAGGGCATCGAAGTTGCCTCGATAGCGCAGCTCCATGACCTTGCTGATCGGCAACAGCTCGATGCGCAGGTCGAAGCCGACCTTGCGCAAGTCAGCCTGAGCCGCCACCGAGACATTGGCCGGGAACGCCGGGTTGTCGTAGGTCAGCAGGGTCGCCCCGAGGCGTTGGCCGTTGCGGGTGCGGTAGCCCTCGGCATCGCGCCCGGTCCAACCGGCGGCATCCAGCAGGCGGCCCGCTTCGGCCGGGTCGAAAGCCAGCGCATCACGCGCGACCGGGTCGTAGCCGGGGGTATTCACGGCAAGAAAGTCACCCTTGGCCAGGTACTCGCCAAAGCCGGAGATCCAGGCCAGGCCGTCGCGGTCGATGGCCTTGGCCACCGCCTGGCGTACCCGCACGTCATCGAAAGGCACGCGCTCGACGTTGAAGGTGATGCTGCGCATCGGGTTGCCCTTGCGGATGCGGTTGCGCAGGGTCAGTTTTGGGTTGCCGCGGATCGCCGTGGCGTTCTGTGCCGGGGCGTCCAGGGCCATGTCGCTGTCGGCGGCTTCCAGCGAGGTGTAGCGAATCATCGCTTCGGGCACGTAGCTCAGTTCGATGCCGTCGAGGTAGGCCTCGCCCTGGTGGTTGATCGCCGCAGGTGCCCAGTCGTAGCCCGGGCGGCGGGAGAAGCTGGCGCGCTGGTCACGCACCCAAACCGTCAGCACGAACGGCCCGGTGCCGATCGGCTGGCTGGCAATGGTCGCGGGCGCCTCGAGGATCTGCCGTGGCGAAATCATCCCCAGCCAGGCTTGCGACAGCACATCGAGAAACGGTGCATAGGGCGCGCGCAAGGTGGCCTCGAAGGTGAATTGGTCGACCACCCTGCCCTGCAGGTACGGCGCGATGTAGGCAGCCGCCAGCGGCGACTTGGTTTTCGGGTCGCGCATGTGTTCGAAGTTGACCCGTACCGCTTCTGCGTCGAAGCGCTCGCCGTCGCTGAAGGTGACGTCGTCGCGCAGGTGGAAGGTGTAGGTCAGGCCGTCGGCGCTGATCTCCCAGCTTTTCGCCAGCCACGGCGTGAGGGTGCCGTCATCGGCCTGGTAGACCAGGCAATCGAACAGGATGCGGCCCATCCACTGCATGTTGCCGTTGGACAGTGCGTGGATATCGAAACTGCCAGCGTCGGTTGCTGCCGACACGCGCAAGGTGCCGCCGCGCTGCCCGGCCTGCTGTTCGACGAAGTCGCTGGCCGGGTAGCGCATCACGCCATTCACTTCGCCGACGGCTTCGCCCTTGAGGGTATTGGGGGTTTGCGGGGGCGTGGCGGGTGAACAGGCGGCAATTAACAGCGCACTCGCCAACAGGCATGTATTGAATATTCGGGAATTTGGCTGCACAGCAGGCTCTTTATATAGACGGCTACATAAAGGTCTTTTGCAGTTGTCGTGCCAGCCTGCTTCCCTCGTATTTACTGGACGCCAGCAACTTTCCAGACACGCCAACCAGACAAACTGCCCACCTGCTGTTGGACTGCAGACAGTCAGGCCATGCAAGGCCCTGTGGGAGCGGGTTTACCCGCGAATGCGGTGGTGACCATTCCAGAGCATTCGCGGGTAAACCCGCTCCCACAGGGTTCGCCGTTTGATTTGGATATTTGTATATAACCCGCACTGTTTCAAATACAACACAACCACAACAAAACTTGCTGATTCATTCATCTACAGACACTGAATCACTTGGCAAAGCCTCAACTTCCGGCCTTTTGCCAGCTGGCACAGAAACTGCTCTTACCGATGTCGACAGGCCTGACTATTCCCATAGAACGCCGAGGACCCAAGATGACTTTCAAGGAATACAACGATGCGTGCGATTCATCCCCATCCATTGCGCGTGGCCATCGCGGCCACGGCCCTGCTGGCCCCGGTCACGGTACTGGCCGCTGACCAGACCCTTGGCACGGTAACCGTGCAGGCCGCAAAGCAGACTGAAGTGCAACAGGCCGCCAGCGCCCTCGCCGAAGTCCCCGGCGGCACCAGCGTGGTCGACAGCGAAGAGGTTGCCAAAGGTCGTACCGCCACCCTGCAGGACACCCTGGCTTACCAGCCCGGGGTGTTCGTGCAGTCAACCGGCGGCAACGACGCAGCGAAAATCTCGATCCGCGGCTCCGGCGCCAACACCTCGCCCGGTTACTTCCGCGAAGGCATCAAGTTCCTGTTCGACGGCCTGCCGCTGACCGGCCCCGGCGGCACCCCCTACGAATTCCTCAACGCCAGCGGCGTCAACTACACCGAGATCCTGCGCGGGGCCAACGCCTTCCAGTACGGTGCGCTGACCCTCGGTGGCGCGGTCAACTTCGTCAACCACAGCGGCTACAGCGCCCCCGGCCTGCGCGTGCGTGCCGAGGCCGGCAGCTACCATTACCAGAAGCAGAGCATCAGCTACGGCGGTGTCGAAGGTGACCTGGACTACTACCTGCAGGCCGACAACTACCGCAACGACGGTTACCGCGACTACAGCCTGTCGAAAAGCTCCGGCATCGTCGCCAACGCCGGCTACCGCTTCAACCCGAAGCTGGAAACCCGCCTGCTGCTGCGCTACCGCGACGAAACCCACAACGACCCCAGCGCCACCACCCTCGACAATGCCCTGCACCATCCGCGCCGGGCCAGCGCCACTGCCGAAAGTAGCGGCGCCGGTGCGCGCCGACCAGGCAGCATCTGGGTCGGCAGCAAGACCATCTACACCTTCGACGACGATGCGCGGCTGACCTTCGGCCTGTCGTACCACGACTACCGCCACACCAACAGCCCGCGCAGCCCGAGCAACCCCAGCTACTGGGACTGGCACGACCTCGGCCTGCTGCTGGGCTACGACCGCATCGACTATTTGTTCGGCCATGAGAGCCGCAGCAATATCGCCTTCACCTCGACCCAGCACCTGCGCGGTGGGGTCGATTCGGCCAACGGCAACAAGGTGTCGCTCAAGCAGGTCAACTACAAGGACTCGTTCGACCGGGTGATCGCCCTGGGCAACGACATCAACCTGGTCGACAACCTGTGGCTCACCAGTGGAGTGTCGTTCATCAACGTGCGGCGCAAGGTCAACATCGACTACGCGGTGAACCCCAACACCACCACCTTTCCGCAGCACGTCGACTATGACAACTGGAGCGTCGCCCCGCGTATCGGCCTGCGCTACGAGTTCAGCCCAGACCTGCAGGTGTTCACCAACTTCAGCCGCAGTATCGACCCGCCTGCCTCATGGGAATACTCCGGTTCCGGACCGACCCTGCCGTACATTCGCCCGCTGGTGGAACAGAAGGCCAACACCTTCGAGGTCGGTATCAAGGGTTCGCACGGCATCTTCGACGGCAGCCTGGCGCTGTACCGCTCGTGGATTCACGACGAGCTGCTGAACGTGCAGCTCATCCCCGCCACCTCCACTGCGGCGGCAGTTACCGGTGCGTTCAACGCCTCGCCCACCATCCACCAGGGCGTCGAGGCCGGGCTCAACACGCGCCTGTGGGACAACCCCCAAGGCGATCTGGTGCGCTGGCGCCAATCGTACACCTACAACGATTTCTACTACCGGCATGACGACACCTTCGGCGACAACCAGCTGCCGGGCGTGCCCAAGCACATCTACCAGGGTGAATTGCAGTACCAGGACCACAGCGGCTGGTACACCGGTGTCAACGTGCAATCGGCATCGCGCACGGCGGTGGACTATGCCAACAGCCTGTACGCGCCGTCGTACACGATCTGGGGGGCTAACCTGGGGTATGAGGCGCCGAAGGGCAACTGGAAGGTGTCGCTGGACCTGAAGAACTTGGCGAACAAGGCTTACGTGACGGCGGTGACGCCGGTGTACAACGCGCGCGGGCTGGATACGGCATCGTTCTGGCCGGGGGATGGGATCGGGGCGTATGTAGGGATCGAAGTCAGGTACTGAAATCGGTTATTCCTGTGCCGGCCTCTTCGCGGGGCAAGCCCGCTCCTATGGGTACGACGCGGTCCCTGTAGGAGCGGGCTTGCCCCGCGAAGAGGCCGGTACAGGCTTACGCCGTGCGGGGCATCAAGTCATAAGGGTGCTTCCACCCCGGCACCGCCTGAATCCGCTGCTTCCACGCCTCGATATGGCTGAACTCGGTCAACACGATCCCGGTATCCTCCGGCATGAACACATACCCCGCCAGCGACAGATCGGCGATGGTCAAGCGCCCGCCAATCATGAACGGCGTTTTCGCCAGGTGCGCATCGACAATCCGGTATGCCGCCGTGGCCCGCTCGCGCAAGAAGCCGGTTACATCGGTCTCACCGGTCTTCTTCAGGCACAGCAGGAACCGCAGCGCCGCGTAGTAGCTGGTGAACTTGTGGTTGTCGAACAGCATCCAGCGCCAGATCTCGCGTTTCTCGTCATCATCACGCGGGCCGAACTGGCCGGTGCGCTCGGCAAGGTACTCGAGAATCAGCGCCGACTGGGTGAGCCGTTGCCCGGCGTGTTCCAGCACGGGCACTTCGCCCTGCTCGTTGACCTCGTCGCGCCATTGCGGGTCGCGGGTCTGGCCGTTGAAGAAATCGACGAACACCGGTTGCCAGTCCTGGCCAGTGAGTTCGAGCATCAGCGCAGCTTTGTAGGCGTTGCCGGATTCGGCGAAGCAATGCAGCGTGTATTCGGGCATGGGCGGACCTTCAGTTTCCTTTGAATGATCGGTTCGGGCGTTCACGGCAAACCCGCGAAGCGGCTCGCACAGATTACACAAAAATATGCTTAGCTTGCCCGATCAACCCGCCCAGGAAGGCCTGTAATGCCCTACTCCGATCTGCCCCGTACCTTGTCCACGCCCCGTACCCTGGTGGTCCGCCCCGCGCCAGCGTTCGCCCAGCAACTGCGGCAGGCACTGCTCGACAGCTACGCGCTGCACCAGCCGTTCCTGGCCTGGGCCAAGCCCGACTGGACCTTGAAGGAAGTGCAGGAAACGCTGCAACTGAGCGCCGAGGAGTTTCTCGACCCGGCCAAGGAAAAGCGCTATTTCGTGCTCGCCGCAGACAGCGGGGATGTCATCGGCTGCATCGGCCTGCGCCCGGGCATTGACGAGTACGAAGTGGGCTATTGGGCGAACCAGGCCAGCAGCGGCCAGGGCCTGATGCGCGAGGCGCTGACCTGCCTGCTGGACGCCGTCGATGCCCCGGTGTGGCTGACCACCGACATCGACAACCTCGCCAGCCAGCGCCTGGCCGAACATGCCGGGTTCGTCGCGGCCGGCAGCCACTTGACCGAGACTGATCCCAGTACCCCACGGCCCCTGTACCGCCGCGAACCTGCCGGGCGCGGGTGAGCCCGAACATCCCACCACCCGTCCCTCCCGTTATATGCCCGCCGCCAACCCCGATGCGATAGTGGAGAAAACAACACGGATAAAATCCCATGTACAGAAACACCTCTACCCCCGCGGACGACAACGGTTGCGGCTGGTTCCACCTCAGCCCCAAGCGCCAGCCACGCGCCGCGCACCGGGGGCGGAGCGAGGCGCGCTGGGTGGTGCTCGGTGCGGGCTTCACCGGCCTTGCCGCGGCGCGGCAACTGGCGCTTCACCACCCTGACGACGAGATCATCCTGGTCGAAGCCCAGGAGGTCGGCTTCGGCGCCTCGGGGCGCAACTCCGGCTTTGCCATCGACCTGCCCCACGACATCGGCGCCCCCGACTACATCGGCGACCTGGCCACCGCGCGGATGAACCTCAAGCTCAACCTGCGCGCCCAGTCGATATTGCGCGGGCTGATCAACCAGCACGGCATCGACTGCCAGTTCCGCCCGGACGGCAAGTACCAGGCGGCGGTCGAGGACAAGGGGCTGGCGGTGCTCGAAGCCTACCGCAGCGGCCTCGAAAAGCTCGGCCAACCCTATGAAATGATCGACACCCGCGACCTGCCCGAGCACTTCGGCACTGCCTTCTACCGCAAGGCGCTGTACACCCCCGGCACCCAGTTGCTGCAGCCCGCCGCGCTGGCCAAGGGCCTGGCCGAAAGCCTGCCCGCCAACGTCACGCTGTACGAAGGCACCACCATCACCCGCCTCGAACAGGGCCGGCGCATTACCCTCAAGCATGCCCACGGCGAGATCGTCGCCGGCCAGCTGCTGCTGACCAACAACGCCTTCGCCTCGTACTTCGGCTTCCTGCCGGGCCGGCTGCTGCCGATCTTCACCTACGCCAGCATGACCCGTGCGCTCACCGAAGATGAGCAGGCGCGCCTGGGTGGCAAGGCGACCTGGGGCATCATCCCCGCCGACCCGTTCGGCAGCACCCTGCGGCGCACCCCGGACCAGCGCCTGCTGGTGCGCAACAGTTTCAGTTTCAACGCCAACGGTCGCGCCCAGCAGCGCTACCTGGACCGCGCCGGGCGCCAGCATCGCGAGTCATTCGAGCGGCGCTTCCCGATGCTCTCGGGCCTGCCGTTCGAGTTCACCTGGGGCGGCTCGATGTGCCTGTCGCGCAACCACCTGTCGCACTTCGGCACCTTGGCGCCAAACGTGCACGCAGCGCTCTGCTGCAACGGCCTGGGCATCACTCGTGGCACCGCCACCGGCACGCTGCTGGCCGACTGGCTGAGCGGCGAGCGTGATGAGCTGATCGACTTCCTGCTCGGCTCCGACGGCCCCAACCGTAACCCGCCGGAACCGCTGCTGAGCGTGGGGGTCAACCTGAACCTGCACTGGGGCCAGCGCCGTGCCGGCCTGGAAAGCTGACAAGGAGGCAACATGCATAGCCTGGGTATTCTCGGGGTCGGCGAGCTGACCGAAAAAGTGGTGGTCGGCCTGCGCCGCAGTGGTTTCGAGGGCGCACTCTACCTGTCGCCACGTAACGCCCAGCGGGCCGAGGTGCTTGCCGTGGAACAGGGGTGTGAGGTGCTGCCGAGCAACCAGGCTGTGGTCGATCAGGCTGACCTGGTGATCCTCGGCGTGCGCCCGGAATCGCTGGCCCAGCTGGCCGGCGAAGTGCGTCTGCGCGCCGGCCAGCGCCTGATATCGCTGGCGGCCGGGGTCAGCCTGGAACTGCTGGCCACGGCCTTCCCGGGCGCGCATTGCGTACGGGTGATGCTGTCGTATGCGGCGCAGTACAACCAGTCCACCGTGGTGGTATGCCCGGCGGATGCACTGACCGAACAGTGCCTGGGGCCGCTGGGCAACCTGGTGGTGGTGCAGGATGAGCCGGCATTCGAGCTGGCCACGGTGGCGGCGTGCATGAATGGCTGGTTCTATTTCCTGTTGCATGACTTGCAGCAGTGGCTGACCGACAAGGGGCTGCCGGCAGCTGAGGCCCGGGCGCTGGTGCTGGGTAATATGCAGGATTGTGTGACCAGTGCGCAGCATCAGCCGGAGTACACCCTGAAGGCGTTGGGGCAGGCGATTGCCACGCCTGGGACCTTTACGGCCGATGGCCTGGCGGTGTTGATGCATCAGCCGGTGAGTGCCAACTGGGGGGCGGCTTGCGAGGTGGTGCTGGATGCCTTGCTGACCCGGTCGGGGTTGCCTGGGCGGCATTGAGGTAGAACAGCTACGAGGCAGGCTCGGTCGGTGTAGGTGCGGCCTTGTGTCGCGAAAGGGCTGCGCAGCAGCCCCAGCTTTCAGCTTCTGCACAAAGAATGCCGGGGCTGCTTTGCAGCCCCTCTCGAGACACAAGGCCGCTCCTACAAAGACCGCGTCAACCTTTCAGAGCTGTCGATACACCCGAGCAGTATCCTCTTCGAAGTGCTTCAGTTCTTGCTGGCGCCGCGCCTCCGTCCAGCCCATCGCCGCCGCCGCACGGTGTGACAACTGCTCCACCCGCTCGCGCCCCAGGTCCGGGTCCAGCCCGCATGGCAAACGCCGGCGCACCAGGTCCACCAACCGCACCACATGTTCACGGGCAACGATACGGGCAATGTCCTCGCCCTGGATGTGCTCGCGTTCGATCATGCCCCTGGGCGCCTTGCCTCGCTTGCCCAGGCGTGCCTCTACGCCACGGGCGATCACCCGCGCGGCATGCCGGTGAAGCATGATGGTCGAGCCGGTCAGGGTCAGCAGGTCGGGCTTGCCGGCCGCCTCGCTAAGGCGCACCGGCAAATAGGTGCTGCGGCCATCCAGGGTCGAGGTCGGGCGCACGCCGCACCAGCAGTGCTGCACATCGGCGCGGGTCAGTTGCAGGTCGGGGAACAGGTGATTGGCTTCGGCGAGGATGTACTCGATCTCGCCGTCCTCGACGCGCACCGTGTCCGGGTCGTCGGTGAAGTGCGACTCGGTCGGGCCGATGAAGTGGAATTCACGCCAGGGGAACACGTAGTAAGGCTCGCCCTTGCTGGAGAACGCTTCCAGGCCCTGGCCACGGTAGGCCTCAGGCAGCCGCACCATGACATTGACGCCCTTGATACCGAGCACCCGCGGGCCACTGTCGGCCGCACCGGCAACGCTGTCGACCCAGGGCCCGGCGGCGTTGACCACCACCTTGGCAGTGACGTGCGCCCGGCCGAACGCCTCGGGGGCCTGCTCGTCCAGGGTCAGTTGCCACTGGCCCTCGCTGCGCTGCAGCTGGCTCACGCGGGTATAGGTGCGCACCGTCGCGCCGCGCCATTGCGCGTCCAGCGCGGTGTCGACGCAAATCCGCTCGGGCCAGGCGTACATGTATTCCTCGAACACCCCCACCCCACGCAATGGCCCGCCCAGGCCGGCAGCCATGGCACTGTCGTCGGCCGCCTGCTGCGCCGACTGGCGCCGATAAGCCAGAGGTACCTTCCAGCCGCCGAGCGCCTCGACCAGGCGAAAGCCCATGTCCACCAGCCATGGCGGGTAGCGGTCGCCCTTGCGGAACGGATAGTGGAAGCGGTGCCTGGTCAGGTGCCCGGGCATGTCCTTGACCAGCTCGGCGCGGCAGCGCATGACCTCGCGGGTGTAGCGCAGGCGCTGCCACATGTCGAGCGGGCGAAACGGGATCTGCCACAGCGGATACCGCGCGGCCAGGTAGCCCAGGCCCGAATAAAGCATGCGGCTGGAGCGCGACGAGGTGCCGGCACCTATGTCGCCACGGTCGACCAGCAAGGTACGGAAGTTACGCGCAGCCAACTGCCGGGCGGCGGCACAGCCGACCGCACCGGCGCCGATGACCACCACGTCGTAGTGGTCGCCGTCGAGGGATTCCAGGGGAGGACGGATCATGAGTTCGGTTCCAGATTCTTGTGATTGTTCTGCAGCGAAAAACCAAGCCACCTGCACACAGTAGAAAAGCCCCCACCCTCCCCTCTAGAACATCCAGGACAACTTGCATAAGCCCTGAGCAAGCCCCGCCAGCGCATCCCATGACTCGTCCCAGCCGTTATATGGAGCCCTGCGAAGCCGGTGCCATAGTGCCGCGACGCTGATGCGTGAATAACAACAAGAGGTAAGTTGAATGACCACATCCAAACGCTCTGTCGAAGATGCTCCGCTGAATGCCTTCCACCGCAAACTGACCGTCTACTCTGCAGGCGGGCCGTTCCTCGATGGCTATGTGCTGAGCATCATCGGCGTAGCCATGCTGCAGATCACCAACGCCTTGCAGCTGTCAGCCTTCTGGGAAGGGCTGATCGCGGCCTCGGCACTGATCGGGGTGTTTCTTGGCGGTTTCATCGGTGGCTGGTTCACCGATAAATACGGGCGCAAGGTGCTGTACCTGGTGGACCTGATCGCCATCGTCGGATTCTCGGTGGCGCAGTTCTGGGTCGAGTCGGCCTGGGCGCTGTTCGCCTGGCGCTTGCTGATCGGTGTCGCGGTCGGTGCCGACTATCCGATCGCCACGTCGCTGCTGGCCGAGTTCCTCCCACGCAAGCAGCGCGGCCCGCTGCTGGCAGCGATGGTGCTGATGTGGTTTGCCGGCGCTGCCGTCGCCTACGTGGTCGGCGAGCTGCTGCTGCGTGTGGGCGGTGACGACGGCTGGCGCTGGGTGCTGGCCAGTGCGCTGGTGCCGGGGGCACTGTTCCTGATTGCCCGCAGCGGCACGCCGGAATCGCCACGCTGGTTGCTGAGCAAGGGCCGCAAGGCCGAAGCCGACGCGGTCATCAAGAAAGTCTACGGCCCGGACTACTCGATTGCCGACCTGCCCGAGCAGAGCAGCGGCAAACCGGTGTCGCTGTGGTCGCTGTTCCACTCCGGCTATGGCAAGCGCATGGCCTTCGTCACTCTGTTCTGGACCTGCGCCATCGTGCCGCTGTTCGCCATCTATGCCTTCGCCCCCAAGGTGCTGCAGGCGCTGAAGCTGACTGGCGACTGGGCCGCCTACGGCTCGATCGCCATCACCTTCCTGTTCACCCTCGGCTGCCTGCTGGCTACCCTGCTGATCAACCGCCTGGGCCGACGCAAAATGCTGATCCACAGCTTCCTCTGGTCGGGTATGTCCCTGATGCTGCTGGGCGTGTTTCCCGACGCTTCGCCAACCACCGTGCTGGTGCTGTTCGGCGCCTATGCGGTGCTGATCGGCGGTGCCCAGGTGCTGGAATACGTGTACCCCAACGAACTGTTCCCGACCGAGATCCGCGCCTCGGCGGTGGGCCTGGCCACGTCGCTGTCGCGTATTGGCGCCGCCGTGGGCACCTACCTGGTACCGATATCCCTGGCCAGTTATGGCGTGGCCAACACCATGTTCGCCGCTGCGCTGATCTCGCTGTTCGGTGCGCTGATCTCCTGGTGGCTGGCCCCCGAGACCAGCAAGCTCGACCTGCAGCAAGCCGCTGCCCTCGGCGGGCAAGCCGCATCGGCTTCGCCAACCTACAAATCTGTCGCTCGTAAAGCCTGAAGGAACCCGTCATGAGCCAAGTCCTTACCGTTGTCCGCAATGCCCCTGCCTCGCTGCTCGGCGAGCCGGCCCCTGCCCGCCTGCCGATCGGCGAACCGATCGCCCATGCGGCCTCCGCCCAGGACCAGACCGATGAAGCGGTGGGTGCCAGCATCGGCGTGTGGGAAAGCAGCCCGGGCGTGTTCCGTCGCTTCCTCAAGAACCGCGAGTTCAGCCATATCGTCAGCGGCCGCTGCACCTTCACCCCTGATGGTGGCGAACCGGTGGAACTGCGTGCCGGCGATGCGGTGCTGTTCCCGGAAAACTGCGAGGGCGTGTGGCATATCCACGAAACCCTGCGCAAGACCTACGTGCTGTTCTGAGGAGTCGGCAGATGATCGAACGGATCAACTCTGGCCCACGGGCCAGCCAGATGGTGCTGGTGGATGGGCGCATCGAGACCTCGGGGATCGTTGCGCTGCAAGCGGGTGATATCGCTGCGCAGACGCGTTGCGTGCTGGCGCAGCTGGAGCAGTGGCTGGCGCTGATCGGGGCTGGCAAGCAAAACCTCACGCGCGTGCAGATCTGGCTGGCCGACATGGGCGATTTTGCGGCGATGAACGAGGTGTATGACGCCTGGGTGGGAAGCCAGCCGCCAGTGCGGGCTTGCGTGGGGGCCGCGTTGGCGGCGCCTGATTACCGCATCGAGATTCAGGCCTTCGGGCAGCATTGATATCGCATTCGCCCGCTGACCGGCACATCTCCTGTAGGAGCGCCCCGGCAAGGCCGCTCCTACAACGCTGCGCAAGCCGTCACAGATCCGGGTCCAACCCCACCTTGTCACCGTGCCAGTCAAACCGCTCCACCTCATGCCGCCGCTTGCGGAAACTGTACGGCGTCTCGCCATACTGCTTGCGGAACCACAAAATGAAGTGCGACGCATCGGAAAACCCGCAGGCCAAGGCGATGGTGGTGATGTTCTGGCTGGTGTTCACCAGCAAGCGCCGCGCGTGATCCAGGCGCAGCTTGCGCCAGTAGTTGGCCGGCGGTTCCTGGGTGTTGGCAACGAACTCGCGGTGCAACTGCCGCGGGTGGGTGCCCACCGCTTCGGCCACCGCCTTGAGCGTCATCGACGCATCGAGGTTGGCGCGCATGAAGGCAATTGCCCGCTGCACCCGGTCGTTCTGGTACACGCATTCGCTGGCGGCCTTGTCGCTCTCCTCCTCCGCCCGCTCATCCACCAGCAGGTATTCCAGGCCCTTCTGCGCCCGCACCGCGCCGCAGTGGCGGCGGATCAGGTTGGCGGCGAGGTCGATGGCGGTGCCACCCGGGCAAGTGATGATGCCACGGTCATCCACGTAGCTCTTGTCGATGACCATGGTCGACAGCGGGAAGCGCTCGCGGAACTCGTCGCGCAGGGTGAAGTGCACCGCGCAACGGCGGCCATCGAGCAGGCCGGCCTTGCCCAGCACGAACGAAGCCGAGCACAGGGCGATGATCGGGATGTTGGCGGCATGCACGTCGCGCAAGGCATCCAGTAGCCAGTCTGGCGGATTGCGGGTCTCGCCGAGCAGGCCGCCGGCGACCACGATGTAGTCGTACTGGGCGAACAGGTTGAGCGATTTGGTTGGCGAAATCGGCATGCCGCAGCTGGCAGCGATCGGTTGGTCGTCGAGGGTCATCCAGTCCCACTGGCAGTAAACCTGCTGGCTGCGGAACGACTTGTCGGCGGCAAAGCGCAGTGAATCGACCAGGCCGGCGACGGGCACCAGGGTGAACTGGTTGAGCAGCACGAAACCGACGCGCAGTTCGGGTTTGATCTGTGCCGGGGGTTGTAGTTGTTGTTCTTCTTGTAGTTGCGCAACCATGAAAGTCGGCCTCATGACATGCTGAATAGCGCCATTGTAGGGCGCACCTGGCGTCCGGCATATCATATGCCGCACGACAAATAGTAAGTCCATGACAAAACGCGCCGCCGTTCTATCAATTGTCATGGCTGTAATATCGGGCCGCCGGGCGCGCTGAGCATCATGTAGCCACAACAACATGCTCAGAGGCACCCCTCATGTACCGCGGATTCTGGTATGCCCAGGCACTCGACCTGGACAGCGACCTGGCCCCTGCCCTGCAGGACTCGATTCAAGCCGACGTGTGTATCGTCGGCGGTGGCTTCCTTGGCCTGTGGTCGGCCATCCGCCTGAAACAGGCACATCCCGAGAAAACCATCGTCATCGTCGAACGCGACCGTTGCGGCTCCGGCGCCAGCGGCCGCAATGGCGGCATTGCCACCAACTGGTGGGGCAAGTACCTGTCGGTGCGCACCATCTGCGGCGACGTCGAGGCGCGGCGCATCTGCGAGGCGGCGGAGTCGGCGATCGACGAAATCGGCAGCTTCTGCCAGGAGCACGGCATCGATGCCCAGTACCGCAAGGACGGCTGGCTGTGGACTGCGACCAACCAGCGGCAGATGAACTCATGGCGGGTGCTCACCGACGGCCTGCAGAAACTCGACGTCAACCCGTTCCAGGAACTGGACCGCGAAACCATTCGCGGCCGCGTCGGCTCGCCGCTGGTGCTGGGCGGCATCTTCGACCCCAACGCCGCCACCGTGCAGCCAGCCATGCTCGCCCGTGGCCTGCGCCGGGTGGCGCTGAAGCTGGGGGTGAAGATCTTCGAGAAGTCGCCGTTCACCCATTTGGTACGCGGCAAGCACCCCGTCGTGCACACCGCCAAGGGGCATGTGAAAGCCAACCACGTGGTACTCGCGCTCAATGCCTGGGGCGCGCAATTCCCTGAATTGCGCCGGATGATCGCGATCATGTCCAGCGACATGGTGGCCACCGCGCCGGTCAAGGCCAAGCTCGATGCCATCGGTTTCAGCCGCGGCGAGTGCATGACCGACTCGCGCACCGTGCTCAACTACTGGCGCAACACCCCGGACGGCCGTGTGGTGTTCGGCAAACCGCTTGGCCAGTTCGCCTACGCCGGGCGTATCGGCAACCTCTATGAAAAGCCTTCGCCGGCTGCCGACAGGGTTGCCGCCGAACTGCGCCGCCTGTACCCGCAGCTGGAGGACGTGCCGGTGGTCAGCAGCTGGACCGGCCCGATCGACCGGGCCATGAAAGGGCTGCCCAACTTCGGCTACCTCGACCATTACCAGACGGTCAGTTACGGCATCGGCTTCTCGGGCAACGGCGTGGCCACCACGGTGTTCGCCAGCCGCATCATCAAGTCGCTGGCCACCCACGCCAACGACGAGTGGGCCAACTGCGGCCTGGTCAACCAGAAGATGAAGCTGCTGCCGCCAGAGCCGTTCCGCTTCTTCGGCGCGCACATGGTGCGCGATGCGCTGGTGCGCAAGGAGTCGCTGGAAGACCACGACCAGGACGCCGGTTTCGTTACCCGCCAGTTGGTCAGCATGGCCCCGGCCGGCTACGTGCCGGCGCAAAAAAAATAAGGAACACAGCATGAGCGAACATATCGTACTGCTCGACGACGAGGGCCTGGCGCCTTCCACCCGGCTCAAGCGCCCGGACTGCGAGCACACCTGGCAGCAGTTTGCCTACACCCACCCGGAGCAGATGCTCGAGCACCTGAAGGATGCCACCATCGCCTTCACCTGCAGCGTGCCACTGCGTGAAGAGCACCTGCGCCAGCTGCCCAAGCTGAAGATGATCTCGCTGGCCCTGACCGGCCGCGACATCGTCGATGTCGACTACTGCAACGCCCATGGCATCGAAGTGGCCAGCGTGCCGGGCTACGCCGCCAACACGGTGGCCGAGCACAGCCTGGCGATGATCCTCGAACTGTTCCGTCGCCCGGCCGCGTTCACCCGGCTGATGCGCCAGGTGCATGCCGGCGAGGCCGAGTACAAGAACATCTACTTCGACCACCGCATTCGCGATGTGCGTGGCAAACAGCTGGCGATCATCGGCAGCGGCCCGATTGCCCTGCGCCTGGCCGAGCTGGCGCGGGCTTTTGGCATGCAGGTGCTGTTCGAGGACCGTGGTGGCAAGCGCCGGGGGGCCGACTGCCGACCGCTGGCCGAACTCCTGCGCAGCTGCGACGTGCTGTCGATCAACTGCCCGCTTACGCCCGAAACCCACAACTTGATCGACGCCGACCGCCTGGCGCTGATGAAGCCGGATGCCATCGTGGTCAACACCGGCCGTGGTGGCGTAGTCAACGAGGCCGCATTGATCGACGCCTTGCGCCACGGACGCCTGGGGGGTGTGGCGCTGGACGTGGTGGAAGTCGAGCCGCTGCACCCGAGCAACCCGCTGTTCCAGCTGATAGACCGCGACGACTTCCTGCTCAACCCGCACATCGCCTGGAGCAGCGAAGACGCCATGCAGCAGCTGATGGACAGCGCCGTGGACAACATCAGCGAGTTTGTTGCCCGCCATAATTCCGCCAAAAGGATCCGTAGCGCATGACCCTGGTAACCAAGAGCAGTTACGTCGACGGCGCCTTCGTCGCGCTGGACAGCGGCAGCGACGTGCTGGAAAACCGCAACCCGTCCAACCCCGCTGAAGTGATCGAGCGCTTTGTGCGCGCAGACCAGGCGTTGACCGAGCAGGCCCTCGCAGCCGCTCGCCGTGCCGCGCCCGGCTGGGCACGCAGCAATCCGCAGGAGCGCGCCGATGCGCTGGACTTCATCGGCAGCGAGATCCTCACCCGCCGCCAGGAGCTGGCCACTCTGCTGGCCCGCGAGGAGGGCAAGATCGTCCGCGAGGCATTGGGTGAAGTGGACCGCGCCGGGCGCTCGTTCAAGTTCTACGCCCAGGAGGCGCTGCGCGCCGAGGGCGAGAAGTACCAGTCGGTGCGCCAGGACGTGGGCATCGACGTGTTCACCCAGCCGCTGGGCGTGGTCGGCATCATTGCGCCGTGGAACTTCCCGATCGCCATCCCGGCCTGGAAGATCGCCCCGGCGTTGTGCTTCGGCAACTGCGTGGTGTTCAAGCCCGCCGAACTGGTGCCCTCTTCGGCCTGGGCCCTGGCCGAGATCATCTCCCGCGCCGGCCTGCCTGCGGGTGTGTTCAACCTGCTGATCGGACCGGGGCGCAGCGTTGGCGACACGATCATCCGCTCGCCGCTGCTCGATGGCATCAGTTTTACCGGCTCGGAAAACACCGGCCGGCAGATTGCCCGGCTGGCGGCGGAAGGCATGAAGAAAGTGCAACTGGAAATGGGTGGCAAGAACCCGCTGATCGTGCTCGACGATGCCGACCTGGAACAGGCCGTGGACGTGGCGCTGAACGGCTCGTTCTTCAGCACCGGGCAGCGTTGCACGGCGAGTTCACGGGTAATCGTTACCCAGGGCATCCACGATGCCTTTGTTGCGCGCCTGGGCGAACGTACCCGTGCGCTGCAGGTGGGTGACGCACTGCAGGCCAGTACCGATATCGGCCCGGTGGTCGACAGTCGGCAGCTGGAACAGAACCTGGCATACGTGGCCAGTGGCCGTGAACAAGGGGCGAAACTGGTGTGCGGTGGCGAGCGGGTAGAGAACGCTGCGGGGGCGTATCTGTTCACCCCGGCGCTGTTCACCGAGGTGACGCCGGACATGCGTATCTACCGCGAAGAGATCTTCGGGCCGGTGCTGAGCGTGCTCAAGGTGCGTGACTATGACGAAGCCTTTGCCGCTGCCGAGGACACGGCGTTCGGTTTGTCGGCGGGGATCGTCACCACCTCGCTGCGCCATGCCGAGCACTTCAAGCGCAACAGTTCGGCTGGCATGGTGATGGTCAACCTGCCGACGGCGGGGGTGGATTACCATGTGCCGTTTGGTGGAAATGGGGCTTCGAGCCTGGGGTCGCGTGAGCAAGGCACCCATGCGCGGCAGTTCTTCACTCGAGTAAAGACCACTTACCAGTTGGCCTGACAGGGCCATGGGGCTGCTGCGCAGCCCCAGCAATTTCAAGATCTTATTTACTTCTTGCGCTGCATCCAGGCCGCCCCGAGGCCGCTCAGGCAGATGATGGCGATACCCAGCAAGCTCGCGCTGTCGGGCACTTGGCCATAGATCAACAGCCCCAGCAAGCCGGCAAACACGATCTGGCAGTAGCTGAACGGCGCCAGCAGCGCCGGTGCGGCATGGCGGAAGGCCTGGGTCAGCAGCAGGTGCGCGCTCATGCCGAAACCGCCCAGGGCCAGCATCAGCAACCCATGCTCCCAGCGCGGCACTTCCCAGAAGAACGGCACCAGTGCACTCATCACCAAGGTGTTGCACAGCCCGGCGTAAAAGTTGCTGGTGGTCGGGCTGTCGTAGGCTGCCAGGATGCGCGTGAGCAGCTGATAGAAGCAGAAGCCCAGTGCCGAACCGAACGGATAGAGGATCGCCGGGGTGAACATCGCGCCACCGGGGTGCACGACCACCAGCACTCCGATGAAGCCCAGCACTACCGCCACCCACTGTCCAGGTGTCACCCGCTCCTTGAGCAAGGGCGCCGACAGCGCGGTGACCAGCACCGGGGCAAGGAAGTTGACCGAAGTCGCCTCGGCCAGCGGCAGGTACTGCAGGCCGGTGGTGAACAACAAGCTGGTACTCAGCAGGCTCAGCGCCCGCAGGGTCTGCAGCACCGGGCGGCGGGTGCGCAGCACATTGAGGCCCGACTTGGGCAGGAAGATCCCGGCCATCAGCAGCGTGTGCACCACGTAGCGGGCCCACACCACCATGATGATCGGGTACAGCCCACCGAGGAACTTGGACAAAGCATCGTGACTGGCGAACAGGAACGTCGCCACCACCACCAGGGCGATGCCGCGCAGGGGTTGGTTGACTCCGGACAGCGGTGTGCTGGAACTCATGGCGTTCTCGACGGCGGCGCGGCTGCATGCTGCGCCAGGGGAAGGTGCGACAGCACGGATTCTAGAAGAGATACGACAACTTGAGGAAGTTCATTTCCAGGCTTTGCGTGGCACGTTTGCCATTCCGTTCGCTGATCGACCACTTTCCGCCTCGGCTGCATGGCCCGTGCCCGGCAAAGCGCGCACCATCGATGACGGACCCTCGACCTCGAACAAGGAGTTTTCATGCATCGGCTCACTACCCGCAACGGCCTCGACCTGCCCTGCATCGGCCTGGGCACCTGGCCGATGACCGGCGATGTCTGCACCCGTGCCGTGCACCAGGCGCTGGAACTGGGTTACCGGCACATCGACACGGCCACCGCCTACGACAACGAGGCCGCCGTCGGCCAGGCCCTGCGCGACAGCCGCGTGCCCCGCGAGCAGATCCACCTGACCACCAAGGTCTGGTGGGATCGCCTGGCGCCCAAGGCCATGCGCCAGTCCCTGGAAGACAGCCTGCGCGCGTTGGGCACCGAACAGGTCGACCTGTTCCACATCCACTGGCCCGGCAAGGATTGGGACCTGGCCCGCAGCATCGAAACCCTGGTGGCCCTGCGTGATGAAGGCAAGGCGCGCAGCATTGGCGTGGCCAACTTTCCGCTTGGCCTGCTGCGCCGGGTGATCGAAGAGCTGGGCGCGCCGCTGTCGGCGATCCAGGTCGAATACCACGTGTTGCTCAGCCAGCAACCGCTGCTCGACTACGCCCGCCAGCATGACCTGCTGCTGACCGCCTATACCCCGTTGGCCCGCGGCCGTGCGGCGGAGCAGGCGGTGATCCGCGAGATTGCGCGCAAGCATGACGTGCTGCCGAGCCAGGTGGCGTTGAAGTGGTTGCTGGACCAGGATGGGGTGGCGGTGATTCCCAAGGCCAGCAGCCGGGAAAACCAGCTGGCCAACCTGGCGGCGCTGGAGGTGCGCCTGGATGATGCCGACCGGGCACTGATCGCGGGGTTGCCGAAAGATCAGCGGGTGGTCAGCCCGGACTTTGCGCCCGACTGGAATAACTGAGAACCGGGGCCGCTTTGCGGCCCCAAGGGCCCTCGAACGGCTACACACAAACCTGCTTCAAACGCTCGCTGGCCGGCGCCGGCCGCCCATACAGATAGCCCTGGAAGTGCGAGCACCCTTCCGCCCGCAGCCGCTCCATCTGCTCCTCCGACTCCACCCCTTCGGCCGTGGTCTTGATCATCAGGCTGTTGGACAGCTCGGTGATCGCGCGGATGATCGACATCGCTTCGCGGCTGTCGCACATGTCATGCACGAACGACTTGTCGATCTTGATCCGGTCGAACGGGAACGAACGCAGATAGCCCAGCGACGAATACCCCGTACCAAAGTCATCCAGCGAGATCGACACGCCCAGGTCCTTCAGCGCCCGCAGGGTGCGCACGTTTTCTTCGCTGTTGCCGAGCAGTACCGACTCGGTGATCTCCAGCTCCAGGCGCTGCGGCGCCAGCCCCGAGTCGGCCAGGGCCAGGGTCACGGTGTGGACCAGGTTGGCGTTCTTGAACTGCACCGCCGACAGGTTCACCGACACGGTCTGCTCGGTACCCCAGGTGGCCGCCTCCTGGCACGCCAGGTTCAACGCACGGTTGCCGAGCTCGTGGATCAGCCCGGTTTCCTCGGCAATGGGGATGAAGTCCATGGGCATGACCATGCCACGGGTTGGGTGCTCCCAGCGCAGCAGCGCCTCGTAGCCGGTCACGCTGCTGGTCTGCTGATCCACCACGGGTTGGTAGTGCAGCTGCAACTGCCCCAGGTGCAAAGCGGTGCGCAGGTCGGTCTCCACCAGGCGGCGCTGGCGGGCGGCGACATCCAGTTCGAGGTGGAAGCACTCGTAACGGTTGCGGCCATTGCGCTTGGCCTCGTACAGGGCCATGTCGGCGTAACCGAGCAGTTGTTCGGCCTGATCGTTGTCGTCGGGAGCGATGGCGATACCGATGCTGACGCCCACCGAGAATTGGTGGCCTTCGATCTGGAACGGCGGGCGAATGGCCTCGATCAGGCGCCTGGCGGTATTGCAGGCGGCTTCGTGGCTGTCCAGGTGGGTCAGCACCACCGCAAACTCGTCGCCACCCAATCGGGCCAGAGTGTCGTGCTCGCGCAGCTCACGGCGCAGGCGCTTGCCGAGCGCACGCAGGAGCTTGTCGCCGAAGGCATGGCCGAGGGAATCGTTGATGTTCTTGAAGTTGTCCAGGTCCAGGCACAGCGCGGCGGTGAGCTTTTCGTTCTCGTGACCGCGTACCAGGGCTTGCTTGAGGCGCTCATGGAACAAAGTGCGGTTGGGCAGCCCGGTGAGCGCGTCGTGGTGCGCCATGTGGTGGATCTGCGCGTGGGCGGCGAGCTCTTCGGTAGCGTCTTCGGCCACGAACAACACGTAATCCGCCTGACCTTCGCATTTCTGGCTGAGCAGCGCTCGGCTGCGCAAGGTGCGCGGGCCGCAGGCGGTGTCGACCCGGGTTTCGGCTGCAAATCCCTTGCTGCTGCGCGCGCCTCGGCTGAGCTGGGTTTCCAGGTAATCGGCCGCGGCCGGTGCCAGGCACTCGCCAGGCATATGGCCGATCATTGGCTTACCGCCCCCACCGAACAGGCGTTCGGCCTGCTGGTTGGCGAGCAGGATGCGCTGGCTTTCCAGGTCCTGGACGATGACGCTGGCGGGGATATTGGCGATCACCGAGTCGAGGAACTGAGACAGGTTGGCCATTTCCTGGCTGTACTGCTCGGCCAGTTCCTTGGCTTGCAGCAGCTCCAGCTCCTGCTGGCGGCGCTCGGAAATGTCGCGGGTGACCTTGGCGAAGCCGACCAGCTGGCCGTTGTCATCGCGAACCGCGTCGATCACCACATGGGCATGAAATGCCGAGCCGTCCTTGCGCAGGCGCGAGCCGATCTCTTCGAAGCGACCGGTACTGCGCGCCTGCTCCAGGTTCTGCTCGGGCAAGCCGGCCGCGCGCTCGTCTTCACTGTAGAACAGCGAGTAATGCTGGCCGACGATCTCTTCGGCGCGATAGCCCTTGGCCCGCTGGGCGCCGGGGTTCCAGTTGGCAACAATACCGTCGGGGGTGAGCAGGTAGATGGCATAGTCCACCACGCTCTGGATCAACAGCCGGTACATGATGTCGGGACTTGCGACTAGCGACATGAAATTTACCTGAACCTGCGACGCGCACGAAAGGAACACCGGGCCAGAGGGGCCGAGTCTAGAAAATCAGTGCTGGCATTATGCCTTGCGAGTGGATTTTGTGAAGTGGATCACAAAATTTTGCTCTATCGACAGGCAATCAGTGCCGAGTGGCGGTCACCTGATAGGTGAGCAGGTCCGGGTCATCGCCGGGGTAGATCTGTTGCACTGGCCGATGCAGGTCGGCCAGCACCGCCTTGCAGAACGCCACCGCGATCGGGTCCAGGGCGTAGCAGCGCAGCAGCCAGTCACCCAGGCTGGCGAGGCATTGGCTGGCCACGGCACGGCCGATGCCCTGGCGTCGATAGCGCTTGAGGATGAACAAGTCCGCCAGCTCCAGCGCCTCGATGCCGGGCAGCTCACTGCGCTCGACGAGCACGAAGCCGGCGATGAAACCGTCCACCAGCACCAGGCTGGCGCTCCAGCCCGGGGACTGCCAGTAGCGCTGCAGGTGCTCTTCGTGGATGTAGAAACGGCCGTCAACCTCGACATCTTCCTGCTCCCAGTCGGAGGACTCGTAGGCGTAGAATTGATAGAGGTTACGGATCAGTTCGGCCTGGTCAGGGGTGGTGGGCAGCAGTTCGATGGGCGGCATGGCTGGGTGGGCTCGGGGAAAAGCTCATTCTAAGGCTTTTGTAGTGCCAGTACTGGCCCTTTCGCGGGGCCCGCTCCTACAGGTACAGCGCTGCCTTCACGGTCGGCGCTGTACCTGTAGGAGCGGGCCCCGCGAAAGGGCCGGTGCAGGCTTATGCAATAGCCGCCACAGCCTCGATCTCCACCAGCATTCCATCCAGCGCCAGGCGCGGCACCGGTATCAGCGTGCAGGTCGGTTTCATGTGTCCTCCCCACGCAAGATCCGCCTCAACCACCCACTGCGCCAGGCGTTCTTCACTGTGATCGACAATCAGCAACGTCAGCTTGAACACCTGTGCCAACTCCGTCCCTTTCGAAGCCAGCGCAGTCTGCAGATTGGCCAGCGCCTGCCGCGCCTGCCGTGCAAATTCGGACGAAAGCTGCCCATCGGCATCCTCCCCACCCTGCCCTGCAATAAACAGCAGGCGGCTGCCGGCGGTCACCTCGGCAACATGGGAATAGGCGTTGGCGCTGGGGTCGTACAGGCCTTGTGGATTGGACAGCTGGAATGCGCGGGTCATGGAACGCTCCTTCGTGTGAGTGAGCGTCCGAGTCTGTTGGCTCGAGTTAGGTAGAGGTCAACCGCTTGTAGGAAGTTTCTTGATTGAAGTACAGAAGCTCAACACCGCGTATGTAGGCCTAAGCCGCGCAGTTCGCTAGATTGCAGCTCCCGGCACGGAGGCCACAACCGCGGCGCAGCGCCGCTTCACTGAAGGAAAAGCCATGAGCAAGCCCTACGCGTTCCAACTCGCCTACACCATCAGCCCAGTGAGCAATGATCATGAAAGTGACGCCGCAGCAGCGCGTACCCACCTGCGCGAAGAGATGGGCTGGGAAAAAACCGGCAAGATCGAAACGACCCTGAACGGTGAACTGGTCCTGTCCCCAGGCACTGCGGAAGAAAAACGCAAAGAGGCCGGCAAGGCGATCCGTACCCGCATCCGCGACGCGTTCAAGGCGCTTGAAGTACAGGACACGGTCAGCTTCGCCGGCAGCCTGCTGGTGAGCGGCCTGGACCCGGAAATAAAGATCGGTATCACGCCGGACTGAAGCCACCGGTATCAGGCGCCCCGCGCCTGATACCGCCGCCGTCATTTCTCCTGCAGCACCGCCCTGCCCTTCACCGCCCGCGGCCCCCGCCAGGCCCAGAACAACAACCCCGGGAACGGTGCATAGACCACGAACACGATCCATAGCATCTTGCGCTCTGCGCGCCGTTCGCTACCGATGATGTGCCAGATGGCGAAGATCTCCAGCAAGATGACCAGGGCCGCGACAATGATCCAGATCGTTCCGATTTCCATGAGTGCTCTCCCGTTGCCATGTACTGGGTTGGGTTGCTGCCAGCCGTGAGGGTTCATTTGGATTGCTTGCTTGCCGCTACTTACCGCCCAGCGCCTGCGATACCGCGTTCACGAAGACCGCCTGCTCGTCGTACAGGGAGCTTGGCGTTTCAGCATTCTTCCAGGTCGACCACTGCACCATCACCAGTTTCTGCGCCGGGTTGATCGCGATGGTCTGGCCGTAGATGCCCAGCGCCCAGAACGTCTGGTCGCTGGTCGCCGTGCTCTTCGGCTCAAGCTTGGCATCCGCTGCCGGTGCGTTGTACCACCACTGATAGCCGTACTGCCCGTTCGGCGCTGCATCGGTGACCGAGCCCTTGGCCTGGGTCCAGTGGGTGGAGCGGGCGATCCAGTCGTCCGGCAGCAGCTTTTCGCCGCCCGGCAGCTGCCCGCCACTCATCACGAACTGGCCGAAGCGGCCCCAGTCTCGCAGCGTGGCGTTGAAACCGTGTCCGCCCATGTTGACCTTGCCCGGTACCAGCGCATGCCATACGCCGTCCTGCTGCATGCCGTAGCGGCTCCAGATCTGCGTTTCGAGGTTCTTCGCCAGGGTCTGGCCGGTGGCATTCTCCAGGACCCGGCCGACCAGCCAGGCACCACCCGTGTTGTACGACCAGACTTCGCCGGGTTTCACCCCAGGCTTGCGCTTCACCGACTTCACCAGGTTGAACACGCAGGTGAACGGGTCTGGTGTCGCTTCGCACTGCGTCATGTGCGAGAAGTCGGAGTTCTTAGAAGCGTAGTTTTCGTCCCAGACCACACCCGAGTTGTGCTGCAGCAGCTGATGCAGGGTCACGTCCTGCCAGGCGGTGCCGGCCAGTTC
This sequence comes from Pseudomonas sp. SMN11, assembly GCF_052041945.1. NCBI lineage: Bacteria > Pseudomonadati > Pseudomonadota > Gammaproteobacteria > Pseudomonadales > Pseudomonadaceae > Pseudomonas > Pseudomonas sp. SMN11. The sequence continues at coordinate 31,392 of NZ_JBKGGW010000041.1, forward strand.
GGGAATGTAGCGGGTGATCTTGTCGTCTACCGAATGGATCTTGCCCTGCTTGATCGCCACCCCGACCAGCACGCTGACCACCGACTTGGCCACCGAGCGGGAGGTCCACAGGGTCTGCGGTGTATTGCCCTGAGCATAGTGTTCGTAGGCGATCTTGCCGTCCTTGAGGATCAGCAGGCCGGTGACGCTCTGGTTGCGCTCATAGTCGGCGATGCCTTGCGGCTTGCCATCCACAGTGTAGCGCACTTCAGCAAGCGGGTGGGCGGCTTCAGGCAGCGGGTATGGCTTGGCGCCCCGGGTGCTGAACACATCGCCGCCATACAGGCGGTAGGTATTGCGGAAACCGATCACCCGGGTGGCCTGGTCCCAGCTGAGCATGTCCTTGGCCGCTGGCAGCGTCTTGTCGAACGGTTGCGGGCAGGTTTTCAGCCCAGGCACACCGCACGGTCCTTTGCCCTCTTCGGCGTGAGCCACAGCATTCAGGGTGGCCACGATGGCCAAGGCAGACAGGGATGTTCTTATTCTTGGAAATGCCGGCATGGGCCGCTCCTCGCAAGGTGTGGAAGTATGCCAAGCGAGTCTGGACAAGTTGCCAGGCACGGAAAAGCACAATAATTTTGCAGCCACTATTAAAAAAACTAACAAGCCAAGGTTGCTCATGTCCCTCGACCGGCTCCCGCCCCTGAACGCCGTGCGTGCCTTTGAGGCCGCCGCTCGCCTGGGCAGCTACGTCGCTGCCGCCCAGGCCTTGCATGTCACCCAACCCGCCGTCGGCCGGCATGTGAAGATCCTTGAAGGCTGGCTGGGCGTGCGCCTGCTCGACCGCTCGCCGCGGGGCGTGAGCCTGACCCAGGAAGGCGCCTACTACTACCAGAGCGCCTCGGAAGCCTTGAAGATGCTGGCCCATGCCGGCCAGGTGGTCAGCCGCCGGGCGCCCGAGCGCTGGCTGCGGATCCTGTGCGTGCCGGCCTTCGCCTCGCGCTGGCTGACCCCGCGCATCGGGGCGTTGAAAGCCCTGCGCCCGGAGCTGAAGATCGCCATCGAACCTAACGCCACCTTTACCAGCGTCGACGCCCGCCAGGCGGACCTGGCCATCGCCTATGGCTTGCCGGGGGAATTGTCGGGTGTGCATGAACTGCTGATTCGCCCGGAGGTGTTTGCCGTCTGTTCACCCGCCTTCAGGGCGACGCTGCCGTTGGCGCTGACGGTGGTCGAGCTGCCCGGGTGCAAACTTATCCACGTCGACAGCGGCAGCCGGTGGAGCAGCTGGTTTGCCGCCCAGGGTGTGCGGCAATGCGTCAAGGCAGATACTTCCCATGTGAGCAACGACATCGTGCTGAACCTGGCCAAGGCGGGGCACGGCATTGCCTTGGCCACCGAGGTGCTGGTGGCAGACGAGCTGGCCGCAGGCAGCCTGGTGCGCTGCGTGGCACAAGGGGTACCACTTGAAAGCTACCAGGTGCTGAGCCCGACACCCGCGCCCGGCGAGGATGCGCTGTGGTTCATCGCCTGGTTGCGGGAGAACCTGCGTGGCGACTTCCCGAACGCCGCGTGCTGAAGCCGGACCAGCGGCAGGCAGACAGCGAAAAATTGCCTATCGTATAAAGTCCCACCGGACGAAGAGCGTCTTGCCATGGACATCAATACGCTGTTTGCGCAGTTGCACACTCTCCCCAGCATTCCCCAGGTGGCCCTGGAGCTGGTCCAGCAGTTCGACAACCCCCACGAGAGCCTGGAAAAGGTCGCGCGCAGCATCGAGCGCGACCCGGTAATCGCCGCCAAGGTGCTACGCCTGGCCAACTCGGCGCGCTTCAAGGGCGCCCGCGAGTCGGCCAGCATCGAGGATGCGGCCATGCGCCTGGGCTTCAACACGCTACGCACTCTGGTGCTGGCCTCGGCCGTAACCGGGGCGTTCAAGTCGGCACCGGGCTTCAACCTCAAGGTGTTCTGGGGGCGCACCTTCCAGGTTGCCAGCATCAGCCGCCTGCTAGCCCGCCAGGCCGGGCTCGACGCTGAAGTGGCCTTCACTTGCGGGGTCATGCACGACATCGGCGAGCTGTTGATCCAGACCGGCGCGCCGGAATACGCCGCACGGATCAAAGGGGCCAGTGGCACCACCAACCGCGCTGCCAGCGAAACCCAGCAACTGGGCTTCGGCTACCCGGAAGTCGGCGCCGAACTGGCCAAGCGCTGGAACCTGCCGCAAACCCTGCAGGCGGCTATTCGTTACCAGGCACAACCGCACCTGGCGCCTGATGGCCAGCCCTATGCGCGGGTCATCGCCCAGGCGATGGAGATCTTCGATGCGCTGGAGCAGCATGGCGGGCCGACGGACGAGGCACGCGAAGCCCTGGGTGGCCCGCTGTTCGAAGAGGTCAACCTCGACTTGCTATTCGAAAAGCTGCCATTCGTGCTGGAGCAGGACAAGGCCTTCGCCGACTACCTGGCCTGAGCAAAGCTTAAGGCAGACGCTGGCTCCTGTGGGAGCGGCCTTGCGTCGCGAAAGGGCCGCAGAGCGGCCCCGGCAACTCCTGCGTGATGCCGAGATCCTGGGGCTGCTCTGCAGCCCTCTCGCGACGCAAGGCCGCTCCCACAATGACCGTGCCAGGCCCAAGCATCACTCAGTGATCCGCATTGTGCTCCAAGGCAGCCTTGAGTGCGGCAGCATCGGCAAATGCCTGTTGGTTCACCAACACTCCATCCTGCAACTGCAACCACGACACTTGCCCTGCCTGCCCCGGATAACGGCTGGCCACGCGGCCTTCGCGGTCGAGCATCACCCGGTAGCTGTAATCGCGCATCGCCGGAATGGCGAACAGTTTGCTGACCAGCGCCGGCATACGCTGGATATCGGCGACGAACACCGCATCACGCGCCTCCAGATAACCCTCGGGGGTATCGGCCAGGGCGGCCTTGACCAGCTTGGCGCCATCCATGTCGCGAGCCACCAATAGTATGTGGGTGTCGGCGTTCAGGCTGTAAGGCTGGTCGTACTGGTCAAGCAGCGTCCAGGGCGCCAGTCGCTCGCCTGCCTCCAAGGCATTGGCCAGCAACGGCAGCAGACCGAACAGTAATGCGATGGCGTATTTCATCGAGGTTCTCCAGAACAGGATCGCCAGCATAGCCCACTTGCCTCAACACGACCTGCAATACGACACGCGCCCACCGGAAGTTGTCTTTCCCGCACGCTCCCGCCACACTCTGCTGGCCAGCCAGGAAGCGGAGTCCAGAGTGCCCACCCCACGTCAGTTCAGCAAGAAGACCAGCACCAGCAACATGCTGCGGCTCAAGGCCAGCGCCGGTAGCCCCGAGGCACCCTACCGCGTCGACTTCATCCTGCTCGAGCACTTCTCGATGGCCAGCTTCACCGTGGCCATGGACGTGCTGGTCACCGCCAACCTCCTGCGCGCCGACAGCTTCCGCTTTACCCCGCTGTCACTCAAGGGTGACCGGGTGCTGAGCGACCTGGGCCTGGAACTGGTCGCCAGCGAACTGTCTGCCAGCGAACTGAAGGAACTCGACCTGCTGATCGTCTGCGGCGGCCTGCGTACACCGCTGAAATACCCCGAGCTCGACCGCCTGCTGGACGACTGCGCCAGCCACGGCATGGCCTTGGGCGGGTTGTGGAACGGCGCCTGGTTCCTCGGCCGGGCCGGCGTGCTCGACGACTACGGCTGCAGCATCCACCCCGAACAGCGCGCCAGCCTGTCCGAGCGCAGCCCGCAAACCCGCATCACCCCGTCCAGCTTCACCCTCGACCGCGACCGCCTTAGCGCCGCCAGCCCCAACGGTGCGATGGAGCTGATGCTCGGCCTGGTGCGCCGCCTGTATGGCGATGGCCTGGCCGAGGGCGTGGAGGAGATCCTGTCGTTCTCCGGCGCTCGCTACCGCCAGGTCGGCCCCGGGGCGAAAAAGTCCATGAGCCTGCACCTGCGCACCATCGTCGAGCTGATGGAAAACAACCTCGAAGAAACCCTGAGCCTCGACCAGCTGGCGGCCTACAGCGGCCGCTCGCGTCGGCAGATCGACCGCCTGTTCCAGGCCCAGCTTGGTACTTCGCCGCGGCGCTACTACATGGAACTGCGCATCACCAAGAGCCGCCGCCTGCTGCAGTACTCCGACCTGTCGGTGATGGAGGTGGCAGTGGCCTGCGGCTTTGTCTCGGTGTCGCACTTCAGCAAGTGCTATGCCGCCTACTTCGGCTATCCGCCGTCACGCGAGCAACGGCTGGGCGAGTAAGCGGGTTCAGGCGCGGATGTAGCTGAGCACCACGTCGCAGATCATCTGCCGGTGGCGCTGCTTGACCTGCTCGTCGGCCAGGTCTATCTGGAAGATGTCACCGAAGGTGTGGCGATTGGACACCCGGTAGAAGCAGAACGAACTCATCAGCATGTGCAGGTCGATGACCTCGATGCCTTCGCGGAACACGCCCTCTTTCACGCCACGCGCCAGGGTGCTGCCCAATGCCTGCAGCACCAGGCTGCTCATCTCGCGAATGGCCGGGGATTTCTTGACGTACTCGCCGTAGTGGATGTTCTCGGTACAGACCATGCGCACGAAATCGACGTTGCGGTCATGGTGGTCGAAGGTGAACTCGGACAGCCGGCGAATCGCCTGCTCGGCCGGCAGCGACTCCAGGTCCAGGCTCTGCTCGGTCTTGCGGATGTCGCCATACAGCTTGACCAGGCACTCGACGTACAGCTGCTCCTTGCTGCCGAAGTAGTAGTAGATCATGCGCTTGGAAGTGGCCGTACGCTCGGCGATGGCGTCGACGCGCGCGCCGGCCAGGCCCTGCTGGACGAACTCGTTGATGGCGGCCTGGAGGATGTCCTCGCGGGTTTTCTCGGGGTTGTTCTTGCGCGGTTGGCGCGTAGCCGAGGGTTCAGGCGGGCTGAGGGGGGCTACGGGGTTGCTCATGGCGGCTCACGGTGTATTTTTTGGGATTTGGGGGATTATCCGTGAGTGGCAAGGGGCTGGGAAGCAGGCTTTTGGTTTAGGCTGACTCAGCGCGCTGGAAATAGGGGCACTGTACCCTTAAGGCTTGCGCAGTACCCGATGGTGAGGCGAGCCTTCAGAGCAGGATGTAATCGCTGCGGGCCACCGGGTCGGCATGTTCACCTTGCACCAGATGCACATGCAGGCCCGCGACCTGATCGATCGCCAGGCACTGGTCGACGTCGAGCAAGGCGTCGGTGTGGGGTTTCAGCCAGCTACGCTGCATGCGCTTCTTGCCCATGGCCTTGGCATCGACCTTATTGGCGGCGGCGACCAGCAGATAGCGGTGCGCCTCGCCAAATACATCCCGCTCGTACCCGCCGAGGTTGATGAAAAACAGGCGTAACGCCTCCTTGCCTGGGGGCATTGGCTGGAGCTCCACGCGATAGCCATCCACGCCGTGGACTTCAAGCCAGGAATCGATATGCAGGCCTTTGGCCGCCCCGAACCAGGCTTCGCGCAACTGGGGATAGGTGTGTTCGAGCGTGTCGGCGTGGGCGAACACCACGTCGTGGACTTCGATCTTGGCGGCCGGGTGGCGGCCGCCGAGCATGACGACATAAAGCATGAAAGCTCTCTATAACAGTATTTAGTGGCTGACCTTACGATGTTTCACTCGCCTGCGGCTCGCGGCGTTTCGCTGCACGGCGGCAGCGCTCGGAGCAGTAGCGCACCTCCTCCCAACAACGCGCCCAGCGTTTGCGCCAGGTGAATGGCAAGCCGCAGACGACACAGACCTTGCTGGGTAGCTCACCCTTGTTCATGGCGAGCCATGCGGCATGCGGCGGAAGAACAAGGTGATCTGCCCGACTTCCACACCCAGCTTGCTCATGCGCGTGCGGTTGATCATGGTGTCCTGGTCCATCAGGTACATCCAGTCGTCCATGTCCATGGTCCAGTGCCGGCCATCGACCGGCAGGTCCAGTTGGTAGCGCCATTGCAGGGCGTTGCCAGCCATGATGCCAGTGGCCTCGCCGATCACATCGCCTGCCGTGCCGCGCCACCGGTTGGGGCCGTCGGGGGTGAGGGTCCAGGTCCGCTGCTGGCGTGTGCCATCGCTGTACACAAAATGCTCGTCGAGGATCAGTCGCTCACCTTCGCGGCGACTGTCGATACGCACATGGAAGCGCTTGACCACCTCGCCCGAGCGCTTCTGGAACATGCCCCACGCCTGCACCGGTTGGGAGAAGAACGCCGCCAGGTCCAGGCGCGGTTGTTCCTGGGCGTAGTGTTCGACCCCGACCTTGCAACTGCCCAGGAGCAGGCAGGCGATCAACAGCAGTGCCTTGTACATGGCTCAACCTCCTCGCTCGCTCCCGCCCACTCCTAGCAGACGCTCGCGCAGCTGTGTATCGCGGGCCCGGGGATCCAGCCAGATGGCAAAGAACGCTCGGGCGAAGGCCGGGTCCGCGACTTCCAGGCTGAGTTGACCATCGACGTAGAAACGGCAACCCTGGCCGGGTAGATACAGGCCGGTGATGTTCATGCCCGGGCGCACGTCCACGAAGGCTTCAGCCATGGCGGCTGACCAGCGTTTGACGGTGTCGGTGGGCAATGGATACTTCGCCAGCCGTTGTATTTCATCGATGCTGGCCTGCACCAGCGTGTTCCGTGACAGCGACCGGTGGTAGACCAGTTCGAGGGCGAATGGCTCGTCCCAGCTCCACGAGCCACTGGCGCGCCACAGGCGGGCAGTGTAGAGGCGCAGGCCGAACCAGGTGAAGTCGCCACTGCCCGCGACCTGTGCGGCAGGCAGTGACGCACGCCAATCCGCGCTTGCGGGCAGTGCCATCGCCAGCAGGGCGACCAGCGCGAACGCGCGGATAGCCAGGTTCGACCTCCCCTCACGCTCGCACATAGCGCAGGTGCGTAGCATCGGGTGTATGGAATGCTTTTTCGACCCGAAACCTGGCCACGGGCTCATGCAGGTTGTCGAACAGGCGTCGTCCACAGCAAAAGAGCACCGGAGCAAGGGCAATTTCCAGTTCGTCGATGGCATCCATGCGTAAGTACTGCTGTATCACGTCCGCGCCGCCAGAGATGCGGACGTCACGGCTGCCTGCAACCACCCTGGCTAGCTCAAGGGCTTTCGCCGGCCCATCGTTGCAAAAATGGAACGTCGTGCCGCCCGGGCGCACCCACGGTTCGCGCTTTTCGTGGGTGAGCACGTACACCGGGCAATGGAAAGGCGCTACCTCCGGCCAACTGCGCTCGCCCTGCTCGAACATGCGCTTGCCCATGATGGCGGCGCCGGTACGCTCCAGGGTGTAACGGAGCATGTCGTTGACCGGGCCGGTCTCGCCGCCCGAGGCGAACATGAGGTGCTCGCGGAAGTACTGCTGCTTGAGGATCCAGCTCATCAGCTCACCCCACCTGGCGCCCCAGTGCTTGTACTCGGGGTTTTCCCAATATGCGATGTCCATGCCTTCCGGGGCCATGTAGCCGTCAAGGCTGAGGCCGATGTTGACGAATACCTTGCTCATGATTGCCCTCTCGACTGGACCTGTCACAACTTCCGGATAAAAGCCACATAAGCATAGATGACAAGCATTCGCTCCCCGTCAGATCGGCGGCCTACGCAGCGGGAACTAAGCCACAGTCGCTGCCTCCTAACCCAGTGCGACAACCCCATGGCCATTCACAGGAAGGTTTGATTAATCATGAAGCGTGAACAGATCGAAGGTGTAGCAGAGAAACTGGCTGGCAAGGCGCAGAGCGCGGCTGGGCAGTGGCTGGAGGACCCGGCACTGGAAGCTGAAGGTGATGCCCGTCAGGCGTCAGGGGAACTGACCAAGCGCTACGGCGATGCCCTGGACAACGTCTCGGCATTCGTCAGGGAGAAACCGCTGACGGCGCTGGCGGTGGCTGCGGGGCTTGCGCTGGTGGTCAGCCGTTTGTTGCGGCGCTGAGCCTGCAGCGGCGCATCGCCGAGTGGTATGCCGACAGGCGCCATATACCTGTCGGCAGGCACCTCGCAATCACAACACCGGCTTGCGCGCCGCTCCACTGCGGCGCTTGGCCATGGCCGCCAGGCGCACCGCGACGTTCGCCGCGCCGTACCCGGCATAGCCACCCTTGCGCTGGATGATCTCAAAGAAGAAACGCTCCTCGAACGGTTCGGTGTACACGTGGAACAGCTCGCCACCTTGGGCATCACGGTCATACAGCACGTTGTAGTACGCCAGTTCGCTGAGGAACTCGTCGTTGAAATCGAAGCGCGCCGCGAGGTCGTCGTAGTAGTTCAGCGGGATTTCCAGCAACGGCACCCCGGATTCCTTCGCCCGCGCCACTTCGCTGAAGATGTCTGCGCAATCGAAGGCGATATGATGCACGCCCGAGCCTCGATAGCTGGACAGCGCATGGGCAATGGCGGTGTTGCGGTTTTCCGAGATGTTCAGCGGCAAGCGCAGGCTGCCGCATTGGCTGCGCAAAGCGCGGCTCTTGACCAGGCCGTACGGGTCGGGCAACACCACTTCGTCGTCGGCGGCAAAGTCGAACAGGCTCTTGTAGAACAGCACCCAGCTGTCCAGCGACTCGGCCGGCAGCGCCAGGGCCATGTGGTCGATGCGCTGCAGGCCACCGGTGGCGCTGGCGGCCGGATCGAGGCGGAAGTCGGTGTCGTACAGAGAAGGGCCTTCCTTGCCCTGCTCCACCAGGTAGAGCAGGCTGCCGTCGGGCGCACGCACAGCTGGCACTTCGCATTCGTTGGGGCCGACCAGGCCACGGAACGGCTGACCACGATAGTCGGTGGCGCGTTGCAGCGCGGCGTGCTCGTCCTTTACACGCAAGGCGGTGGCGCACAGCGACGGGCCGTGGGCCTCGAAGAAGTTGTGGCCGAACGAGTACGGCTCGGCGTTGAGCACGATGTTGATGTCGTTCTGGCGCAGCAGGCGCACGTCCTTGCTACGGTGCTTGCCGGCCTCGGCAAAGCCCAGGCGCTTGAGCCAACCGCTCAGGCGCGCGCCAACGGCCTCGTCGACGGCAAATTCGAGGAACTCCACGCCTTCATAGGTGCTGGCGGCCGGCGGGGTGAACAGCACGCCCGGCTCGATGGCGGTGCCTTCCTGCTCCAGACGCAGGCGTGTCTGCTCTTCGAGGTACAGCAGCGAGCGCAGGCCGTCGGCCGCGTTCTGCCGTGGCGGCGCGGCGCGGAAGCCGTCGTTGAAAATTTCCAGTGACAGCGGGCCGCGGTAGCCAGTGGCGAGGATCGGTGCGAGGAAGCCGGCCAGGTCCATTTCGCCCTGGCCCGGGAAGTTGCGGAAGTGGCGGCTCCACTCCAGCACGTCCATGTTCAGGATCGGCGCGTCGGCCATCTGCACGAAGAAGATCTTGTCGCCGGGGATGTCGCGGATCGCCGCCGGGTCACCCTTGAGCGACAGGGTGTGGAAGCTGTCGAGGATCACGCCCAGCGCCGGGTGGTCGGCCTGGCGCACCAGGTTCCACACTTGCTGGTAGGTATTGACGTGGCGGCCCCAGGCCAGGGCTTCGTAGCCGATGCGCAGGCCGCGTTTGCCAGCGTGCTCGCCGAGCAGGCGCAGATCGTCCACCAGGATCTGTTCATCGCCCAGGGCGTCGGCCTGGACGTTGCTGCACACCAGCACCAGGTCGGTGCCCAGCTCTTGCATCAGGTCGAACTTGCGCTCGGCGCGGTCGAGGTTCTTCTGCAGGCGGTCGCGGCGGCAGCCTTCAAAATCGCGGAACGGCTGGAACAGGGTGATGGCAATGCCGAGGTCGGCGCACATCTGCCGCACTTCGCGAGGGCTGCCCGCGTAGTACAACAGGTCGTTCTCGAAGATCTCGACGCCGTCGAAACCGGCGGCGGCGATGGCTTCGAGCTTTTCCGGCAGGGTGCCGCTCAAGGACACGGTGGCTATCGAACGCTGCATGGGGAAGTTCCTTGTTATTGGACGGACGACGGGCCGAAACCCTCGCAAGGCTCCTGGCACTGTCGATTATTCGCGGGTACAGTCAGCCCGGCAATCTGTTTGTACGAAATGGTTAGTTTTGCGTTCGATTACCGCACAGAACCGATTTCGACGAATTGATTCACTGCCAACCCTAGGCAAACATGAACCCAGACGCAGGCACACCGACCGCCCAATTCTGCCCAGACGGGCGTTCGGCAGGACCTGCGCAGACCAGCCCAACGTCACGACATAATAAGTTCAATAAACCGGGTACCGACCTATGCACACCTCCATCGCCTTGCGATCCGCACCTGCTCGTTCGTCCTCCCTTAGCAGACACCGCCTGCGATCGTCAGCGCTATAACCGCCCTACTCCCGACAAGCGATCGCACCCCTCTGGCCGCCCCCGGGCGACGCCAGCCGTGCGGCGACCTACAAGAACAACGGAGACAACGATGGCTCACTCAAGCTCTCAAGCCAAGAAAGCGACCGCCAGCGGATGGATTGGCTCGGCACTCGAATACTACGATTTCTTCATTTATGCCCAAGCTGCGGCGCTGATCTTCCCGCAGATCTTCTTCCCCAACACCGACCCGAAAATGGCCATCATCGCCTCGCTGGCCACCTACGGCGTTGGCTACCTGGCGCGCCCGATCGGCGCCTTTGTGCTCGGCCACTGGGGAGACACCCGCGGGCGCAAGAACGTATTGCTGCTGTGCATGTTCCTGATGGGCCTGTCGACCATGGCCGTGGGCCTGCTGCCGACCTACCACGACATCGGCCTGCTGGCCCCGGCCTTGCTGGTGGTGCTGCGCCTGGTCCAGGGCTTTGCCGTAGCCGGTGAAATCTCTGGCGCAAGCTCGATGATCATGGAGCACGCCCCGTTCGGGCGGCGGGGTTACTACGCCAGCTTCACCTTGCAGGGCGTGCAGGCTGGCCAGGTGCTGGCAGCGGCGGTGTTCTTGCCACTGGCCTACTTCATGCCGAGCGACGCCTTCAATGACTGGGGCTGGCGCATTCCGTTCCTGATGAGCGCCTTCGTCCTGATCGCGGGCTTCATCATCCGCAAGGAAGTGCACGAGACCCCGGCGTTCGTGAAGGAAGAGAAGCAGGACAAGGTCGCCAAGTCGCCAATCAGCGAGGCCTTCCGCCACAGTTGGAAGCACATGGTGCTGGTGATGTTCATGGCCCTGATGAACGTGATCCCGGTGGTTGCCACCATCTTCGGCGCGGCTTATGCGGTGCAGCCGGCCTACGGCATCGGCTTCGACAAGAGCGTGTACCTGTGGATCCCGGTCGTGGGCAACATCGTCGCGGTGCTGGTGATCCCGTTCGTGGGCAACCTGTCCGACAAGATCGGCCGCCGCCCGACCATGATCGCCGGCTGCCTGGGCTCTGGCCTGCTGGCCTTCGTCTACCTGTATGCGATCAGCATCCAGAACGTGCCACTGGCCTTCGCCGCCTCGATCGTGATGTGGGGCATGGTCTACCAGGGCTACAACGCGGTGTTCCCAAGCTTCTACCCGGAGCTGTTCCACACCCGCTACCGCGTATCGGCCATGGCCATCGCGCAGAACATCGGCACCATGCTCACCGCCATGCTGCCGGCGCTGTTCGCCCTGGTGGCGCCACCGGGTTCGGAGAACATTCCGCTGGTGATCGGTGGCCTGGCGTTCTTCATCACCTGCGTGTGTGCACTGGCGGCCTACATTGCGCCGGAAACCCACCGTATGGCGATGGAAGATCTGGGTAACCCGGATGCCAAGCCGATGGAGAAAGAAGCCTTCGAGGCCAGCCGCAAGGGGAGTTTTCAGGCGGTGAGCAACTGATAGATTGCTGGGGCTGCTTTGCAGCCCTTTCCGACCGGTCCGGCGCCCCGGCAAGGCCCCTCCCACAAAAGCACGGCGTTCGCCGCTCAATGTGGGAGCGGCCTTGCCGGGGCGCCGGACCGGTCGGAAAGGGCCGCAACGCGGCCCCGACGATGTCAGCCTTTGACCACCTCTTGTAGGTTCGCCCAAAGCTTCTCGACATGCTCCCGCTCGGTCGGCAAGGCCCCGACCGACACCCGCACCATCCACCGCCCTTCCAGCGTCGCCGGCGTCACATACGCCACCCCGGACGCATTCAACCGCTCAGCCCACGCCTTGGTATGTGCATCCAGCGCCTCCCCCTCCAGCCCAGCGGGCCGGTGGCGAATGCACAAAGTCTGCAGTTGCACCGGCGCCAGCACATCCCACTCTGCCGTCGCATTCACCTGCTCCGCCAGCCAGCGGGCGTTCTCCATGTCCCGCCGCAAGCGCTGCTGCAACGCCTCCACTCCCTCGCTGCGCAACATGAACCACAATTTCAACGCACGGAACCGGCGACCCAGCGGAATCCCCCAATCCCGCAGGTTCTTCACCTCGCCATCCACCGCCGACTGCAGGTAGCTCGGGTTGGTGCTCATCACCCGGATCAAGTGCTGCGGATCACGCACGTAGTAGATCGAGCAATCGAACGCCACGCCCAGCCATTTGTGCGCATTGACCACAACAGAATCGGCCAGCTCGATGCCGTCCCACATCCAGCGGCATTCCGGCAGGATCATCGCCGAACCGGCCATGGCCGAGTCGACATGCAGCCACAGCCCGTTGGCCTGGGCGATTTCGCCGATCGGGCGCAGGGGGTCGAGGGCGGTGGTGGTGGTTGTGCCGGTGGTGGCGACCACGGCGCATGGCTGGTTGCCGGCGGCAAGGTCTTGCTCGATGGCCGCCTGCAGCGCCTGCGGGCGCATGGCGAACTGTTCGTCGGTAGCGATCAGGCGGATGTTGGCGCGGCCAAAGCCGGCCAGCAGTGCGGCCTTGTCCACCGAGCTGTGGGCATGGGCGCTGACATAGACGATCAACGGCTTGGCCTCGGCCTGCAGGCCGCCGCGCACCAGCGCGTAGTCGGTGGCGCGTTCACGGGCGCTGATCAGTGCCACCAGGGTGCTGGTGGACGCGGTGTCCTGGATCACCCCGCTCCACTGGGCCGACAGGCCGAGCAACTGGCGCAGCCAGTCGAGGGTGGTTTCTTCAAGCTCGCTCAGCGCCGGGCTGGATTGCCACGACAGGCCGAGCACGCCGAGGCCGGTGCTGAGGAAGTCGCCGAGCACAGACGACAGGGTGCCGTTGGACGGGAAGTAGCCGTAGAAGTCCGGGTGCTGCCAGTGCGACAGGCCGGGCATGATCAGTTGGTTCACGTCGTCGAGGATCGAGTCGAACGACTCGCCCTGCTGTGGAGCGCCTTGGGGCAGCTGGGCCTTGAGGTAGCCGGGCTCGACCTGGGCCATGACCGGGCGTTCGCCGACGGATTGGCGGTAGTCGGCGATCAGGTCGATCAGCTGGTGGCCGTATTGGCGAAATTGTTCTGGGGTCACGCGCGCTCTCCTGAGGATTATCCAGTGCCCCAGTCTAGGCGCCTGCGCCCAGGCGAATAACCCCGCTTCGCGCATACCTGCTATGGCAAACCTGCAACCCCGCCCTGCACCCCGAACTGCGACTGCCGCCAAAGCTCGAACACCCGATTGCGCAGCCAGCGGTGCTCGGCCGAAGCCTGCAAGCGCTGATGCCACACCACCCAATAGCGCTGGGTATGCTCGACAAACCCCAACGGCCGCCACGCCAGCCCATGCAGGCGGCACAGCTGCCGGGCGATGTGCTCGGGCACCGTGGCCAGCGCCTGGCTGTTGGCGATTACCTGCACCGTGGCCGAGAAGAACGGCACTTCCAGGCTGATGCGCCGTTGCAGGCCCTGGGCGCGCAGGTGGCGGTCGATGAAACTGTCCTTGTCGCCGCCACCGGATATGCGCACGTGCTTGCAGGCCAGGTAGTCGTCCTGGCCAAGCACGCCCAGCGCGGTCAGCGGGTGATCCTGGCGCATCAGGCACACCGCGCGGTCTTCGCCGAGCAGGCGCCCATGCAGGTTGGGCGGCGACTCGTCGAACAAGGTGGTGGCCAGGTCGATCTCGCCGCTGGCGAGCAAGGCGTATTGCCCCGCCTGCCAGGTGCGGTAGTCGATGGACACGCCCGGGGCTTCCTGTTCCAAGGCAGCCACCAGCAGCGGCAGCATGTGCTCGGCCACGTAATCGGAAGCGGCCAGACAGAAGCGCCGCTCGCAGCGGGCCGGGTCGAAGGCGGCGGGTTGGCGCAGGGCCTGGAGTTCTTCGAGCACCTGGCGCAGGGGTTCGACCAAGGCTTCGGCGTGTTCGCTGAGCACATAACCGCGCCCCTGGCGCACCAGTAACGGGTCGTCGAAGGCTTCGCGCAGGTGGGCCAGCTGGCGGCTCAGGGCCGATTGGCTGACACCCAGGCGGTCGGCGGCGTGGCTGAGATTCTTGAGCTGCAGGAGGCAGTCGAGGGTGCGCAGGTGGGCGAGGCTGAGGGAGGCGAAGGTCGGGTTCATTGGGGTTCGGCTCCGGATCGCCGGCGAGGGCTTTGCCCTCGTTTCGCGACACAAGGCCGCTCCTACAGGGAAATGCGTATTCCTGTAGGAGCGGCCTTGTGTCGCGAAAGGGCCGCAAAGCGGCCCCAGCTTTTTTAGGCAGTCAGGCCAACGTAGACGTTCTGCACATCATCGTTCTCGTCGATCGCCTCGAGGAACGCTTCAACCTCAGCCAGTGCTTCAGCGCTCAGGCTGGCAGCGCTCACCGGGTTCTTCGGGGTATAACCGATCTTCGCCGAAGTCACGGTGAAACCATGATCCGGCAGCGCCTTCTGCACGGCATCCAGATCGGTGGTGTCAGTGATGAACAGGGTCGAACCTTCTTCTTCACCTTCCTCGAAGTCCTGGGCACCGGCTTCGATGGCGGCCATTTCCGGGTCGGCATCGCCTTCCGGGGTGGCTTCGATCAGGCCGACGTGGTTGAAGTCCCAGGTCACCGAACCGCTGGCGCCCAGCTGGCCCTTGCGGAACAGCACGCGAATCTGCGCCACGGTGCGGTTGACGTTGTCGGTCAGGCACTCGACGATCAGTGGCACTTGGTGCGGGGCGAAGCCTTCATAGCTGACGGCATGGTACTGCACGGCCTCACCGTCCAGGCCGGCGCCTTTCTTGATGGCACGCTCAAGGGTCTCGCGGGTCATCGAAGCTTTCTTGGCCTGGACGATGGCCAGGCGCAGGCGCGGGTTCATGTCCGGGTCGGCGCCGGACTTGGCAGCGATCTGGATTTCCTTGGCCAGCTTGCCCATGATCTTGCCCTTGGCATTGGCAGCTGTTTCTCTATGTTTGGCTTTCCACTGTGCGCCCATGTCGACTCTCTTTGTTTCAACGGCCGGTTCAGGAAGCGACCGGCCAAAAGTGGGAGCAGTTTATACGCCCTCGGGCAGTGGATCGACAAGTAATCTCAGCCTTGGGCCTTTCCTTCAGCTACGCAGGGGCTTGATCGCCATGCTGGTGTTGGGTGCCACGTCCTCGGCCTGGGGCGCAGTGGCGGGGCGGCTGTTCCAGTGCGGCAGCAGCACCAGTGCGGAGAACAACGCGCAGCCGGCAAACACGATGAACACCGTGACGCTGTCGAAGTAGCCCGGCAACAGGCCGCCGAGCACCGCCCCCACCGAGCCGCAGCCATTGACGAAGCCTGCCGCGGTGGCGCCGGCCTTGGCCGTGCCGAAGTCGATGGCCGCCGCGCCGCTGATCATCGAGTCCGGCCCGTACAGGGTCAGGCCCATGACGAACAGCAAGGCGACTACCAGCACGATACTGCCGCTGTGCATGGCCCCCATGAACGCTGCCAGGGTCACGGTCAGCAGCACCAGGCTGATCACGCAGGCCGGCATGCGCCGGGCACCGAACAGCTTGTCCGAGGCCAGACCGATGATGATCGGGCCCAGCAGCCCGGCCAGTTCGAAGGCAGTCGGGATGATCGCCGCGCCAACCTTGCCCACCGACGGCATCTGCTCGAAGACGATCACCGGGCCCCACAGCAGGATGGCGTAGCGCGCCGGTTTCAACAGGAAGTACGCCATGCCCAGGGTCAGCACCGTGCGGTTGCGCAGGATTTCGCGTAGTGGCGCCCAGACGCTGCACAGGTTGCCGGCCGGGGCCATGCTCTGCGGCTCCGGTTCGACCGCTGCCAGGCCGACGTCTTCCGGCTTGTTGCGCTGCAGGAAGAAGAACAGCACGGCGACGCCGGCCACCACTGCGGCACTGGAGAAGAACGCCGCATGCCAGGTGCCGACCAGGGTATAGGCCCACCAGCCGGCGAACGGCGAAGCGACCAGGCCGCCAAAGGCGTAGCACGAACTCCACAGCCCCAGTACCCGCCCGCGCTGCGAGGCCGGGAAGAAACTGCCGATGTTCTTGCACAGGCCGGCCCAGCCGGTGGATTGCGCCAGGCCCTGGATCAGCATGCAGGTGGCGAAGATCGGGAAAGTCGCGTAACTGCCCATCACCACTGCGGCTGCTGCCGAAATCAGCAGCCCGCCCAGTACCACCACACGCGGGCCAAAGCGGTCGGCGAGCATGCCCCAGGTGAACTGGCCCACGGCATAGGCGGCCAGGTAGATGGCGTCGAGGTTGGCCATGGCGGCCTTGTCGAGCATGAACGTCGGGTCTTCAGCGATGCCGAGCTTGGCCACCGAGAAGGCTTTGCGGGTGAAGTAGAAGGCGGCGTAAGCCAGCCAGGTGATAGCAAAAATCTGGATGCGCCAGCGTTTCAACGCGGCTAGTGATTGATTCATTGACTCTGACCTCTTGCTCAAGTGTGCCGGCAGATTGTTAAAAAACGCCTGTCTTGTTGTTGTGTTGCGCACTGCATGACGAAGGCTCGTCATCTGGTCAGATGGCACCGTGTGCGGGCCATGGCCCGGCCGCTGCTTGTGGCGACGGCCTCGGGTTGAAACGTATGGAAACAGTTGCTGACTGATAAAGAAAATCGATTTATCGTATTTCACACATAAGCTCAGCTTGTTACTGGAGTCAGCATGTCGGTATCCCACGCTCAACTCAAGGCCTTCCATGCAGTGGCCGTGCACGGCAGCTTCACCCGCGCGGCGGAAAAACTGTTTCTGACCCAGCCGGCGGTGTCCGACCAGGTGCGCAAACTCGAGGAGCGCTTCGGCGTGCTGCTGTTCCAGCGCAACAAGCGCTCGGTGCAGCTGACCGACCTGGGCGAGCGCCTGCTGGGCATCAGCCAGCGCCTGTTCGCCTGCGAGGCCGAAGCTCATGACCTGCTGCAGGACTCACGCGCCCTGCATACCGGCAGCCTGGTGCTGGCGGTGGATGCGCCCGTGCACGTGCTGCCGCAGATAGCGCGCTTCTGCCAGCGCTACCCGGGTATTCAGGTCAAGGTCGAGACCGGCAATACCGATGAGTCGCTGGCAAGGCTGTTCAGCTACCAGGCCGACCTGGCGCTGCTCGGGCGCGATGTCGATGACGAGCGGCTGTACTGCGTGCCGCTGCGCCGCGACCCGATGGTCGCGTTCGTCTCGCACAACCACCCGTGGGCCAGCCTTAGCTCGATCAGCCTGGCGGACCTGGACGACACCCCACTGGTACTGCGCGAGCCGGGGTCGGTGACGCGGCAGACGCTGGAGGAAGAGATGCAGCGCGCTGGCTTGCGGATTCGCCCGGCGATCCAGGTGGAAGGCCGCGAGGCGGCGCGCGAGGCGGTGGTGGTGGGGATTGGCGTGGGGGTGGTGTCGGCGGCCGAGTTTGGTGCGGATGCGCGGGTGTGTGCCTTGCCGATCGTCGATTGTCAGCGGCATCTGACCGAGACACTGGTGTGCCTCAGCGAGCAAAGAAGCCGACGGGTGGTGTCGACTTTCCTGCAGATGGTTCAGGAAGAGTTGTAGCGCCTGTACCGGCCTCTTCGCGGCTAAAGCCGCGCCCACAGGTATCCCACCGCTTGCGAAATCTGTGCAGTACCTGTGGGAACGGCTTTAGCCGCGAAGAGGCCACCACAGGCATTACAACTATGCTGGGAATACCTCAATTCCAGGCCCACCCTCCATGCTTTTCCGCCTGGCCGCCGACGCCCTGGTCCTGCTGCACCTGGCCTTCATCCTGCTGGTCCTGTTCGGGGGCCTGCTGGTGCTCAAGTGGCGCCCCGCCCTGCTCCTGCACCTCCCCGCCCTGGCCTGGGGCCTGGCGGTGGAAGGCCTGCACCTGCAATGCCCGCTCACCGACTGGGAAAACCGCATGCGCTTGGCCGCCGGTGACGCCGGCTACCACGGCGGCTTCGTCGAGCACTACATCTGGCCATTGATCTACCCCGCCGGGCTGACGCCGCAGATCCAGCTGCTGCTGGGCGGCGTCGTGCTGGTGCTGAACCTGGCCATCTACGCCTGCGTCATCTGGCGCTGGCGTCGCACTTAGCGGGTGGCGACGACAAACAGCCGCGGAAACGGCAGCAGCACCTTGCCGTCTGTGGCTGGCGGGTAGTCCCGCTGCATGGCCTGCAGGTACATCTGCAGGAAGTCCGCCTGCTCCTGCTCGTCCAGCCTGGCCAGATAAGGCCGTAGCGCCGAGCCCTTGAACCATTCCACCACTGCCTCGGCACCACCCGCCAACGGGTGGTGATAGGTGGTGCGCCACACGTCCACCCGCGCGCACAACGGCGTGAGCAGGTCATAGTAGAAGGCCGCATTGTGCCGCGGTGGCAGCTGGAAGTCGGCGAACTTGTCCGCCCACGGGCCCTGGCTGGCGATTTCTCGCAACTGCCGATGTGCCGGTTCATCGAGGTTGTCCGGGGTCTGCACGGCCAGGCTGCCACCCTCACTCAGCTGGCGCACCAGGTGCGGATACAGCGAGCCGTGGTCGGGCACCCATTGCAGCGAGGCATTGGCCAGGATCAGGTCCTGCGGTTCGGGGGCGGACCAGTCGCTGATGTCGGCGATCTCGCAGCGCACCCGCGGAATGTGCAGGCGCTTGCGCTCTCGGGCTTTGTCGATCATGTCCTTGTCGCTGTCCAGCGCAGTCACCTGGGCATCTTTGCAGTGCTGCAGCAGCACTTCGGTGGAGTTGCCCGGGCCACAGCCCAGGTCGGTGGCATGGCGCACCGGCCGCGGTGGCACGGCGGCCAGCAAGTCGCGCACGGCGCGGGTGCGTTCATCTTCGAAGAGGGAATACTGGGTGGCGGACCAGGCCATGGAAGGCTCCTTTCTGGCGGGCAGTGGCTTGAGCATAAGCCATGTACCGTTTCCCATGAACCTGAACTGTCAGCCTATGCTTCAGGTCAGTCCCTACATGCGCATGCCGATGAAGCTATCCCTGGCCCTTGCCATCCTGGCCCTGATCGCCGCCGCCGCCCTGCTGGGTTCGCCATGGATGAACCAGCGGTTTCACATGCCCGAGGAAAAACACCCGCCCCAACAACGCGAAACGGCCGGGTCCCCAAGGGAGCCGGCCGTTTCCAACAACGAATGACGCTTAGTGCTGCTGCTTGCCAGAGCGGATCTGGTGCACCACGCCCATGGCCACCACGACAGCCGCGGCGATGCCGGTGGAGATCACCAGGATCTGGTAGTCAGGCATGAAGGCCATGGTCACCAGGGCGGCGATGATGAAGCCGATCACCAGGTAGGTCAGCCACGGGAACAGCCACATCTGCAGGCGCACTTCCTTGCCTTCGGCAATCAGCTTGCGGCGCATGCGCAGCTGCGAGAAGGCGATCACCAGGTACACCAGCAGGGCGATCATGCCAGTGGTGTTCATCAGGGTTTCCAGCACGTCTTTCGGGCGCAGGGTCTCGCTGAAGTTGATCAGCGCGCAGACCACGGCCACGGCGCAGGAGCCGATGATCGCGTACACCGGTACGCCGGTGCCGGCACGGGTGATCTTGAAGAACGACGGCGCGTCGCCACGCTGGGCCAGGGAGAACAGCATGCGCGAAGCGGTGTAGTGGCCCGAGATCAGGCAGCTGCTCACCGAGGTCAGTACCACGAAGTTCATCAGCAGCTCGGCGTGCGGCACGCCCAGCAGCTCCAGGGTACGGCGGTAGGCGCCATAGCCGGAAACGCCCAGTTGCGGGTCGTTCCACGGGACCAGGCAGACGATCAGGAAGATCGAGCCGACGTAGAACAGGCACACACGCCATACCACCGAGTTGGTGGCCTTGACGATCTGGGTGGCCGGGTCCTTGGCTTCGGACGCGGCGATGGTGACGATTTCAGCGCCGAGGAAAGCGAACATCACACCCAGCAACGCACCAATGACCGTGGTGATGCCGTTGGGCATGAAGCCTTCGGCGGTCAGATGGGTCATGCCGCGCACTTCACCAAACTGCCAGATGTTCATCACGGCAGCGCCGCACACGATCAGGAAGCAGACGATCGCCACCACCTTGATCAGCGCGAACCAGAATTCGAACTCACCGTAGTGCTTGACGTTGAAGAAGTTGACGGTGATCAGCAGCAGGGTCGTGGCCAGCACGAACACGTTGACGCTCACGTCGGGGAAGAAGCCATGCAGGATCTTGCCCGCCACATAGGCTTCCCAGGCCATCAGGATGACCCAGTACCACCAGTACAGCCAGCCGATGGTGAAACCGGCCCAGCGGCCGATCGCGCGGTCGGCGTAGGTGGAGAACGAGCCGGTGTCCGGCGAAGAGGTCGCCATTTCACCCAGCATGCGCATGATCAGGACCACCAGAATGCCGCCGGCCAGGTAGGCCAGCACTGCGGCCGGGCCGGCGCTGTGGATCACGCTGCCGGAACCGACGAACAAGGCGCCGCCGATAACCCCGGCGATCGACATCATCGTCAGGTGGCGCGACTTGAGCGAGGCACTGAGCTTGCTCTCGTGCCCGCTTTTCGCGGTGGTGGTTGTGGATGTTGCGTCCATCAGTTGTGTACCCCGTGCTTCTTTTTATCCAAGGAAAACTGTGAAACCCCGATGGCTCTCGGTTTCACCTGTACATCAGTGCTAATGCGGGCAGGATGGTGTGCGCAAACACACGCAGGCCTTCCGTGGCGGCCTGCTGACGCGCCCCAGGGTTGGCACCTGGGGCGAACTGAACATGCTTTATGTGGCGATATCTGACACCTAATGTAAAAATGTCCGACGTAGAGAGCCATGCACAGTGGCATGAATCTCGCACTGCACTGTACAGGCCGCCGATGCAATACACCCCGCTGCGCCTGGCGTTCCGCACTCTTGAAGGCCCCGAATGTTCGAATTACATCCAGACTCTTCCACGCCGTTGGTCAACCAGATCATCGACGGCCTGCGCGAGCTGATCGACAACCAGACCCTCAAGCCGGGCGCCAAGGTGCCGTCGATCCGCGCCTTCGCGGCAAGCTATTCGGTAAGCACCTTCACCGTGGTCGAGGCGTACGACCGCCTGGTCGCCCAGGGGCTGCTGGTGAGCAAGGGCAATGCGGGGTTCTTCGTCAATCGTGCGGCGAACGAGCTGCTTGAAAGCCAGAACAGCGAGGCCGAAAGCGGCCGCCCGACGTTCAATTCCGAGTGGTACCTGCAACAGATCTTCGAAACCCGCCAACTGCCTTACAAGCCCGGCTGCGGCTGGTTGCCCAACGACTGGATGTACGAAGAAGGCTTGCGCCGCGGCCTGCGCCAGGTCGCCGGCAGCCCGCTGGAGCTGTCTGGCTACGGCGACCCGATGGGCCTGCCGGAGCTGCGCGCGCTGACCGCGCAGAACCTGCAGCAGGAGCTGTCGATTGTCTGCAACCCGGCGCAGCTGATGCTGACCCACGGCGCCAGCCAGGCACTGGACCTGGCCGTGCGCACCTTGGTACGCCCGGGTGACGTGGTGCTGGTGGACGACCCGGGTTACCCCAACCTGATGAGCATCCTGCGCACCCAGGGCGCAACGCTGATCGGCGTACCGCGCACGCCGAACGGTTATGACCTCAATCACCTCGAGCAACTGCTGGCCCACCACCGCCCGACCACCTTCTTCACCCAGCCGCACCTGCACAGCCCGACCTGCTCACGCACCCCGCTGCCGCAACTGCACCGCCTGCTGCAGCTGGCTAGTCAGCACGGCTTCCGGCTGGTGGAAAACAACCTGTACGCCGACATGGTCGCCGAACCGCAGCCATGCCTGGCCAGCCTCGACCACCTGCAGCAGGTGGTGTACGTGGGCAGCTACTCGAAGAGCATCTCACCCAACGTGCGGGTCGGCTACCTGCTGGCCAGCCCGGAACTGATGCAGAAGCTGCTGCACCTGAAGATGCGCTCGGGGCTGACCACCTCGCAGGTGATGGAGCGGGTGGTGTATGCCGCGATCATCGACGGACGCTGGCGCAAGCACCTCAAGCGCCTGCGCCAGCGCCTGGCCGAGGCGCATCAGGAAGTTGGCCGGCATTTGCATCGATTGGGCTTTGAACTGTTCATCGAGTCGGATGAAGGGATGTACATCTGGACCCGCCATCCGGCGATTCCGGATAGCGCGGCGTTGCTGGATGATGCGCTGGAGAAAGGCATCATGCTTGGGCCTGGGCAATTGTTCATGGTCGATGCCAAGGCGACTGGATGGATGCGCTTCAATGTGGCGTTCAGTACCGACCCGGCGATGTGGGAGTTGCTGGAGAAGGTGCTGGTGAAGCATGTGCGGCGGGGTGGGATTTAAGGATTGAGGTGTGGCCGGAGTGTCCGGCACCTTCAGCACCTGAAAGA
>NZ_JBKGGW010000042.1:0-53885 GCF_052041945.1 Pseudomonas sp. SMN11
CCCCCCCCCCCCCCCCCCCCACATCCGACACATCTCTTAAGCCAAACATGGCATAACACTTGCTCAAGCCACGTCATCCTCCTTTGAAACCCCGATGGACGACGGATTATTGGCATGGCGAAGAGCGACGCAGTGAAAGACCCCGCCGCAAAAGGCAAACTCAAGCTGATCCTGCTGCTGGTGCTGGCCCTGCTGCTGGCAGTCGGCCTGTCGGTGGGTGCCACCTGGTTCATCATGCACAAGAGTGAACCGGCACCGGCCCCTGAGGCGGCTGCTACCAACGTCAAGGCCCCTGCGATCTACGTGCCGCTGGCGCCCGCCTTCGTGGTCAACTTCAACCAGAACGGCCGCCAGCGCTACATGCAGCTCAGCATCACCATGCAAGGCCGCAGCCAGGCTGACCTGGATGCACTCTCGGTGCACATGCCGGTAATCCGCAACAACCTGGTGATGATGTTCTCCGGGCAGGGCTTCGACACCCTGGCGGCCAGTTCGGTGGGCCAGGAGATGCTGCGTCAGAAAGCCACCGCGGTGGTCCAGGAAGTGGCGCAGAAGGAAGTCGGCAAGCCGGTGGTCGACCAGCTGCTGTTCACCAATTTCGTATTGCAGTAGGAGTCCGCAATGGCCGTACAGGACCTGCTGTCCCAGGATGAGATCGATGCCCTGTTGCATGGCGTCG
Source organism: Pseudomonas sp. SMN11 (assembly GCF_052041945.1). Lineage (NCBI taxonomy): Bacteria > Pseudomonadati > Pseudomonadota > Gammaproteobacteria > Pseudomonadales > Pseudomonadaceae > Pseudomonas > Pseudomonas sp. SMN11. The sequence goes on from NZ_JBKGGW010000042.1 coordinate 680, forward strand.
ACGACGGTCTGGTGCAGACCGAGAGCGTTGCCGAGCCTGGCAGCATCAAAAGCTACGACCTGACCAGCCAGGATCGGATCGTGCGGGGTCGCATGCCGACCCTGGAAATGATCAACGAGCGTTTCGCCCGCTACACCCGCATCAGCATGTTCAACCTGCTGCGCCGCTCTGCGGATGTGGCGGTAGGCGGCGTGCAGGTGATGAAGTTCGGCGAGTACGTGCATTCGCTGTACGTGCCGACCAGCCTCAATCTGGTCAAGATCAAGCCACTGCGTGGCACCGCGCTGTTCATTCTCGACGCCAAGCTGGTATTCAAGCTGGTGGACAACTTCTTTGGTGGTGACGGCCGTCACGCCAAGATCGAGGGCCGCGAATTCACCCCCACCGAACTGCGCGTGGTGCGCATGGTGCTGGACCAGTGCTTCGTCGACCTCAAGGAAGCCTGGCAGGCGATCATGCCGGTCAACTTCGAGTACATGAACTCCGAGGTCAACCCGGCGATGGCCAACATCGTCGGCCCGAGCGAGGCGGTGGTGGTGTCGACCTTCCATATCGAACTGGACGGTGGTGGCGGCGACCTGCATGTGACCATGCCGTACTCGATGATCGAGCCGGTGCGGGAAATGCTCGATGCCGGCTTCCAGTCCGACCTCGACGACCAGGACGAGCGCTGGGTCAAGGCCCTGCGCGAGGACGTGCTGGACGTCTCCGTGCCGCTGACCGCTACGGTTGCCCGTCGCCAGCTGAAGCTGCGCGACATCCTGCACATGCAGGCAGGCGATGTGATCCCGGTGGAGCTGCCCGAGCACCTGGTGCTGCGCGCCAATGGCGTGCCGTCGTTCAAGGCGCGCCTGGGCTCGCACAAGGGCAACCTGGCCCTGCAGATCATCGACCCGATCGAACGCCGCTGAACGCGTGCCGGTCGCTCTTAACGAATTGAATGCCTGTCGAGGACATCATGGCTAACGAAAACGAGATCACTTCCCCGGAAGACCAGGCCTTGGCCGATGAATGGGCTGCGGCCCTGGAAGAAACCGGTGATGCCGGCCAGTCCGATATCGACGCGCTGCTCGCCGGCGACAGCGGCAAGCCCAGTGCCGGTCGCCTGCCGATGGAAGAGTTCGCCAGCTCCCCGCGACCGAACGAGAACGTCAGCCTCGAAGGCCCGAACCTGGATGTGATCCTGGACATTCCGGTGAGCATTTCCATGGAAGTGGGCAGTACCGAAATCAACATCCGCAACCTGCTGCAGCTCAACCAGGGCTCGGTGATCGAACTCGACCGCCTGGCCGGTGAGCCGCTCGACGTGCTGGTCAATGGCACGCTGATCGCCCATGGCGAAGTGGTCGTGGTCAACGAGAAGTTCGGCATCCGCCTGACCGACGTGATCAGCCCCAGCGAACGTATCAAGAAGCTGCGCTGAGTGAAGGGCACGATGCGGGCCGTGATGGCCCTGGCCACGCTGCTGGTCAGCGAGCTGGCCATCGCCGCCGCCACGCCTGCAGCCAGCCCGACTGCGGCGCCGGCCGCTGCGCCTGGCAGCCTGGGCGGGCAGCTGGCGCAGATGGTGTTCGGCCTGCTGCTGGTGGTGGGGCTGATCTTCTTCCTGGCCTGGGCGCTGCGCCGCATGCAGGGTGCCTCGCCCAAGGGCGGCCAGGTGATCGAGATCGTCGGTAGCCGCGCCATCGGCCCGCGTGACCGGCTGTTGCTGGTGCAGGTCGGCAAGGAACAGCTCCTCATCGGGCATACCCCGGGCAGCATCGAGGCCTTGCATGTATTGGCAGAACCCGTCGAAGTGCCCGCCAGCGCCCGCCAGGCGACGCCGGAATTTGCCCAGCGGCTGATGGAGCTGATGGGCAAGGATCAGAAGGACAAGAAGTGATGAGCAGCGCGCTGCGCATTGTAGTGACCCTCGCGCTGCTGCTGGCCGCGCCACTGGCTTTGGCCGCCGACCCGCTGTCGATCCCGGCCATCACCCTGTCCAACACTGCGGACGGGCAGCAGGAGTATTCGGTCAGCCTGCAGATCCTGCTGATCATGACGGCGCTGAGCTTCATTCCGGCGTTCGTCATCCTGATGACCAGTTTCACCCGTATCATCATCGTGTTCTCGATCCTGCGTCAGGCCCTGGGCCTGCAGCAAACGCCCTCGAACCAGGTGCTGACCGGCATGGCGCTGTTCCTGACCATGTTCATCATGGCGCCGGTGTTCGACCGGGTGAACCAGGACGCCCTGCAGCCGTACCTGAGCGAGAAGATGACGGCCCAGCAAGCCATCGAGAAGGCCCAGGGCCCGCTCAAGGACTTCATGCTGGCACAGACACGGCAGAGCGACCTCGACCTGTTCATGCGCCTGTCCAAGCGCACCGATATTGCCGGCCCCGACCAGGTCCCGCTGACGATCCTGGTGCCGGCGTTCGTCACTTCGGAGTTGAAAACCGCGTTCCAGATCGGCTTCATGATCTTCATCCCGTTCCTGATCATCGACATGGTGGTGGCCAGTGTGCTGATGGCCATGGGTATGATGATGCTGTCGCCGCTGATCATCTCGCTGCCGTTCAAGATCATGCTGTTCGTCCTGGTCGATGGCTGGGCGCTGATCATGGGCACGCTGGCCGGCAGTTTCGGCGGCGTCTGACGCCGCCAAGGAGAGCCCTGCATGACACCTGAAGTAGCAGTCGACCTGTTCCGTGACGCGCTGTGGCTGACCACCTTGATGGTTGCCATCCTGGTGATACCCAGCCTGCTGGTCGGCCTGATCGTGGCGATGTTCCAGGCGGCCACGCAGATCAACGAACAGACCTTGAGCTTCCTGCCGCGCCTGCTGGTGATGCTGGTCACGCTGATCGTCGCCGGGCCGTGGCTGGTGCAGAAGTTCATGGAGTACATCACCGGCCTGTACACCAGCATCCCGCAGCTGATCGGTTGAGCCTGCCATGCTGGAGCTGACCGACGCGCAGATCGGCACCTGGGTCGCCACATTCATCCTGCCGCTGTTCCGGGTGGCTGCGGTGCTGATGACCATGCCGATCTTCGGCACGCGCATGCTGCCCGCGCGCATCCGCCTGTACGTGGCGGTGGCGATCACTGTGGTCATCGTGCCGGCACTGCCGCCATTGCCGGAATTCGACCCGCTGAGCCTGCGCGGTCTGTTGCTGTGTGGCGAACAGGTCATCGTCGGTGCGCTGTTCGGCTTCTCGCTGCAGATGCTGTTCCAGGCTTTCGTCATCGCCGGGCAAATTGTCGCCGTGCAGATGGGCATGGCCTTTGCCTCCATGGTCGACCCGGCCAACGGTGTCAACGTGGCGGTGATCAGCCAGTTCATGACCATGCTGGTGAGCGTGCTGTTCCTGCTGATGAACGGCCATCTGGTGGTGTTCGAGGTGCTGACCGAAAGCTTTACCACCTTGCCGGTGGGCAACGCGCTGGTGGTCAATCACTTCTGGGAGATGGCTGGGCGCCTGAGCTGGGTGTTCGGTGCCGGCCTGCTGTTGATTCTGCCGGCGATCGCGTCCCTGCTGGTGGTTAACATCGCATTCGGTGTCATGACCCGTGCCGCGCCGCAGCTGAACATTTTCTCCATCGGCTTCCCCCTGACGCTGGTGCTGGGTATGGGCATCTTCTGGGTTGGCTTGGCCGATATTCTTTCCCACTATCAGGCGTTGGCCAGTGAAGCTCTGCAGTGGCTGCGTGAACTGGCAAGGGCGCGCTGAGCATGGCTGAGAGCGAGAGCGGTCAGGACAAGACGGAAGACCCCACCGACAAACGCAAGCGTGATGCGCGCGAGAAAGGTGAGATCGCCCGTTCCAAGGAGCTCAACACCGTTGCCTCGACACTGGCCGGTGCCGGGGCGCTGCTGGCCTTCGGCGGCAACCTGGCGGAAACCTTGATGACGCTGATGCGCATGAATTTTTCCCTGACCCGCGAGGTGCTGACTGACGAGCGGTCGATGGGAACGTTTCTGCTGGCCTCGGGCAAGATGGCCATCTGGGCGGTGCAGCCGATTCTCATGCTGCTGTTCGTGATTGCATTCGTGTCACCCATTGCCCTTGGCGGGTTCATCTTTTCCGGGAGCCTGTTGCAGCCAAAGTTCAGCCGGATGAACCCGTTGTCGGGCATCAAGCGCATGTTCTCGCTGAACTCGCTGACTGAGCTGCTCAAGGCGATGGCCAAGTTCTTCGTCATCCTGATCGTCGCGCTGGTGGTGTTGAGCAATGATCGCCAGGCACTGCTGGCAATTGCCAACGAGCCACTGGAGCAGGCGATCATCCACAGTGTCCAGGTGGTCGGTTGGAGTGCCTTGTGGATGGCTGCCGGTTTGCTGCTGATTGCTGCGGCGGACGTCCCGTTCCAGCTGTGGCAGACCCAGAAGAAGCTGAAGATGACCAAACAGGAGATCAAGGACGAGTACAAGGACAGCGAAGGCAAACCCGAGGTCAAGCAGCGCATCCGCCAGCTGCAGCGCGAGGTGTCGCAGCGGCGCATGATGGCCGCCGTGCCCGAGGCTGACGTGATCATCACCAACCCGACACACTATGCCGTGGCCCTGCAGTACGACCCGGAGAAGGGTGGGGTGGCGCCGTTGCTGGTGGCCAAGGGCACCGATTTCATCGCCTTGAAGATTCGCGAGATCGGTGTCGAGCACAAGATCCAGATCCTCGAATCGCCAGCCTTGGCGCGGGCGATCTACTACTCCACCGAGGTCGAAGGGGAAATCCCGGCGGGGCTGTACCTGGCGGTGGCGCAGGTGTTGGCCTATGTGTTCCAGATCCGCCAGTACCGCTCCGGCAAGGGCAAGCGACCAGAGCCGCTCAAAGAAGACCTGCCGATTCCACCGGACCTGCGGCGCGATAACTGATTGCAGCCTGTGCCGGCCTCTTCGCGGGTACAGGCAACATAAATCCATGGCCGAGGAAAGTTGGAAGGCTTCTTGCAGAGCCACGCCCAAGCGCCCCTTGGGCGTCAAAGTTTTGCATCAAGAGGACTCGCGGTGGATCGCACTCAGTTAATCAGCAACGCCCGCAACAACCTGGCCGGGCTCGGCCGGGGCAACCTGGGCGTGCCGTTGCTGCTGCTGGTGATGTTGGCAATGATGATGTTGCCGATACCGCCGTTCCTGCTCGACGTGTTCTTCACCTTCAACATCGCCCTGTCGATCGTGGTCCTGCTGGTGTGCGTGTACGCCTTGCGCCCGCTGGACTTCGCCGCGTTCCCGACCATCCTGCTGGTAGCGACCTTGCTGCGCCTGGCGCTGAACGTGGCCTCTACACGGGTGGTCATGCTCCATGGCCAGGAAGGCCACGGCGCTGCCGGTAAGGTGATCCAGGCCTTCGGTGAGGTGGTGATCGGCGGCAACTACGTCGTGGGTGCGGTGGTGTTCGCCATCCTCATGATCATCAACTTCGTGGTGGTGACCAAAGGTGCCGGGCGTATTTCCGAGGTGAGCGCGCGCTTCACCCTTGACGCCATGCCCGGCAAGCAGATGGCGATCGACGCCGACCTCAACGCCGGCCTGATCGATCAGGCCCAGGCCAAGATGCGCCGCGCCGAGGTGGCCCAGGAGGCCGAGTTCTACGGTTCGATGGATGGTGCCAGCAAGTTCGTCCGCGGTGACGCCATCGCCGGCCTGCTGATCCTCTTCATCAACCTGATTGGCGGCATGCTGATTGGTATGTTGCAACACAACATGTCGTTCAGCGATGCGGGCAAGGTCTACGCCTTGCTGACCATCGGTGACGGTTTGGTGGCGCAATTGCCATCACTGTTGCTGTCCACCGCCGCCGCGATCATGGTTACCCGTGCCTCGGGCTCCGAGGACATGGGCAAGCTGATCAATCGCCAGATGTTCGACTCGCCCAAGGCGCTGGGTGTGTCTGCGGGGCTGATGATCATCATGGGCCTGGTGCCAGGCATGCCGCACGTGGCCTTCCTCGGCCTAGGCCTGCTGGCCGGTGGTGGTGCCTATCTGGTGTGGAAGAAGCAGCAGAAGGCCAAGGTCGAAGCGCAGAAGGAGGCGCAGCGCCAGCAGGACCTGTTGCCGTCGCCGCAGCGTGCACTGGACACCAAGGAACTGGGCTGGGATGACGTGACGCCCATTGACATGATCGGCCTGGAAGTGGGCTACCGCCTGATCCCGCTGGTCGACCGCAACCAAGGTGGCCAGCTGCTGGCGCGGATCAAGGGCGTACGCAAGAAGCTGTCCCAGGACCTGGGCTTCCTCATGCCGACCGTGCACATTCGCGACAACCTCGACCTGCAGCCCAGTGCCTATCGCCTGACGCTGATGGGCGTGATTCTGGCCGAGGCCGAGATCTACCCGGACCGCGAGCTTGCGATCAACCCAGGGCAGGTGTTTGGCACCCTCAACGGTATCGCCGCGCGCGATCCGGCATTCGGCCTCGAGGCGGTGTGGATCGACATCGCTCAGCGCGCTCAGGCGCAGTCGCTGGGGTATACCGTGGTCGACGCCAGCACCGTGGTTGCCACCCATCTCAACCAGATCCTGCAGAAGCACTGCCACGAGCTGATCGGCCATGAAGAGGTCCAGCAACTGTTGCAGGTATTGTCCAAGGCATCGCCTAAACTTGCTGAAGAGCTGGTGCCCGGTGTCATTTCCTTGTCGGGGCTGCTCAAGGTCCTGCAGGCGTTGTTGTCCGAGCAAGTACCGGTGCGTGACATCCGCAGTATTGCCGAGGCCATCGCCAACAATGCCAGCAAGAGTCAAGATACCGCCGCGCTGGTGGCGGCAGTGCGCGTCGGATTGTGTCGTGCCATTGTCCAAAGCATTGTCGGCGTTGAGTCCGAGCTGCCTGTGATCACCCTTGAGCCAAGGTTGGAACAGATCTTGCTCAATAGTTTGCAAAGGGCCGGGCAAGGTCAGGAAGACGGTGTTCTTCTTGAGCCGAGCATGGCCGAAAAGCTGCAGCGTTCGCTGATCGACGCCTGCCAGCGCCAGGAAATGCAAGGCCAACCGGCCATTCTTCTGGTAGCTGGCCCGATCCGTGCCATGTTGTCGCGCTTCGGTCGCCTGGCTGTACCGAATTTGCATGTTCTGGCGTATCAGGAAATACCGGATAACAAGCAAGTCACCATCGTTGCCACAGTGGGCCCCAACGGCTGAGGTAGTGGGTTATGCAAGTCAAGCGTTTTTTCGCCGCCGATATGCGTCAGGCCATGAAGCTGGTCCGTGATGAGCTGGGCTCCGATGCCGCCATCATCGGCAACCGCCGCATTGCCGGTGGTGTCGAGCTGACCGCCGCGCTGGACTACAAGCTGTCCGCACTGGCCCCGCGCGTCCCCAACGTCGAGCTGGAAGAAGAGCTGCGCAAGACCCAATCGCGCATCGCCACTGCCCAGGCCGAGTTGGACAACCGCGCCGAGGCCACCGAAGGCAGCCGCCAATTGTTCGCCGGCCAGTCGCTGACCGCGGCCGAGCCATTGATCGAACCGCATGTCGATGCCCCGGCAGTGGCTGCCGCACCTGCCCCTGCCCCGGTCGACCCGCGCCTGTTCGACGCCATGCGTTCGGAGTTGTCGGGCCTGCGTGAGCTGCTCGAAGTGCAGCTCGGCTCGCTGGCCTGGAACCAGCTGCAGGGCAGCAAACCGGCCCAGGCCAACCTCTGGCGTCGCCTGCAGCGCATTGGCCTGTCCGGCCCGATCGCCCGCGAGCTGCTCGACCTCACCAGCGAGATCGAAGAGCCGCGCCAGGCCTGGCGCATGCTGCTCGCGCACCTGGCGCGGATGATCGAAGTGCCCCAGGTCGAACCGATCGAAGAGGGCGGGGTGATCGCCATGGTCGGCCCGGCCGGCATGGGCAAGACCACCACCCTGGCCAAGCTGGCGGCGCGTTACGTGCTCAAGTACGGCCCGCAGAACCTTGCCCTGGTGAGCATGGACAGCTTCCGCATCGGTGCCCAGGAGCAGCTCAAGACCCTGGGGCGCATCCTCAACGTGCCGGTGACCTACGTCGATCCGGGCCAGTCGCTGGCAGCCGCGCTGGAGCCACTGCTGCGCAAGCGCGTGGTGCTGATCGATACCGCCGGCCTGCAGGCCAGCGACCCGGCCCTGCGCATGCAACTGGAGACCCTGGCCGGGCGTGGCATTGCCGCGAAGAATTACCTGGTGCTGGCCACCACCAGCCAGAAGCAGGTGCTGACCGCTGCCTACCACAGCTACAAGCGCTGCGGCCTGGCTGGCTGCATCCTGACCAAACTTGATGAAACGGCGAGCCTCGGCGACGTGCTGAGCCTGGCCATCAGTCATGAACTGCCCGTGGCCTATCTCACCGACGGCCCGCGCATTCCTGACGACCTGCACCTGCCGCGCCCGCACCAGCTGGTGACCCGCGCGGTCAACGTGCAGTTGCAGGACGAGCCCAGCGAAGAGGCGATGGCCGACATGTTCGCTGATCTCTACCACAACCCGCGGCGCGCAGGTTGAGGATGAAGCGTATGCAAAGTACCTACATTCCGGGGCTGGCAGTGCTACCCCGCGTGTGGCTTGGGTCCAAGCGAGACAAGGTAAACAACGAACATGGGTAGCATGCATCCCGTACAGGTGATCGCCGTCACTGGTGGCAAAGGTGGCGTCGGCAAGACTAACGTTTCAGTGAACCTGTCCCTGGCGCTGGCCGAACTTGGCCGCCGGGTAATGTTGCTGGACGCCGACCTTGGCCTGGCCAATGTCGACGTATTGCTGGGTCTCACCCCAAAACGCACCCTGGCCGATGTCATCGAAGGGCGCTGCGAGCTGCGCGATGTACTGTTGCAGGGGCCTGGCGGGGTGCGCATCGTGCCAGCCGCCTCCGGCACCCAGAGCATGGTGCACCTGGCCCCGGCCCAGCATGCCGGGCTGATCCAGGCCTTCAGCGAGATCGGCGACAACCTCGACGTGCTGGTGATCGACACTGCTGCGGGCATTGGTGACTCTGTAGTCAGCTTCGTGCGCGCGGCCCAGGAAGTGCTGCTGGTGGTGTGCGACGAGCCGACCTCGATCACCGACGCCTACGCGCTGATCAAGCTGCTCAACCGCGACTACGGCATGAACCGTTTCCGCGTGCTGGCCAACATGGCGCAGAGCCCGCAGGAAGGGCGCAACCTGTTCGCCAAGTTGACCAAGGTCACCGACCGCTTCCTTGACGTCGCCCTACAATATGTCGGCGCCGTGCCCTACGACGAGAGCGTGCGCAAGGCGGTGCAGAAGCAGCGCGCGGTGTACGAGGCCTTCCCTCGCTCCAAATGCGCCCTGGCCTTCAAGGCCATCGCGCAGAAGGTCGACAGCTGGCCGCTGCCGGCCAACCCGCGCGGGCACCTTGAGTTCTTTGTCGAGCGCCTGGTGCAACCCACCAGCGCAGGACCCGTGCTATGAACGCGAGCGGCTTCAAGATGTACAGCAAGGCGTCGAAAGACGCCCAATTCGAGTTGGTGGAACGCTACGCGCCGCTGGTCAAGCGCATCGCCTACCACTTGCTGGCACGCCTGCCGGCCAACGTCCAGGTCGAGGACCTGATCCAGGCCGGCATGATCGGCCTGCTGGAAGTGGCCAACAAGTATGACGCCAGCAAGGGCGCCAGCTTCGAAACCTACGCTGGCATCCGCATCCGCGGGGCGATGCTCGACGAGGTCCGCAAGGGCGATTGGGCACCGCGTTCGGTGCACCGCAATACGCGCATGGTCAGTGATGCGATGCGCGCCGTGGAAGCAAGAACTGGCCGCGACGCTAAAGATCATGAAGTTGCTGCCGAACTCCAATTGAGTCTCGATGATTACTACGGGATCTTGAACGATACCTTGGGGAGCCGCCTGTTCAGTTTCGACGACCTGTTGCAGGACGGCGAGCACGAAGGGCTGCACGAGGACGGCGCCAGTGGTCAGGTCGAGCCGTCGCGCGATCTGGAAGACGAGCGCTTCCAGGCTGCCCTGACCGATGCGATCGCCAACCTGCCGGAGCGTGAGCGCCTGGTGCTGGCGCTGTACTACGACGAAGAGCTGAACCTCAAGGAAATCGGTGAGGTGCTGGGGGTCAGCGAATCGCGAGTCAGCCAGTTGCACAGCCAGTGTGCCGCGCGCCTGCGCAGCCGCCTGGGGGAATGGCGGGCGCGTTGAGCCCGGGGTCGTTGCAGTCGTTTTCCACGTTGTACCGAATATGAATACGCGTGCTCGGGGCCGAGCGCGTTTGAGACTGCTTGGAGGTCTACTTGAACAAAGACATGAAAATCCTCATCGTTGACGACTTTTCGACGATGCGGCGGATCATCAAGAACCTGTTGCGTGACCTGGGCTTCACCAACACCGATGAAGCCGATGACGGCACCACCGCTCTGCCGATGCTCGAAAGCGGCCATTACGACTTCCTGGTGACCGACTGGAACATGCCGGGCATGTCCGGTATCGATCTGCTGCGCAAGGTCCGTGCCCACGATCGCCTGAAGACCATGCCGGTGCTGATGGTGACCGCCGAAGCCAAGCGCGACCAGATCATCGAAGCGGCCCAGGCCGGCGTCAACGGTTACGTGGTCAAGCCATTCACCGCCCAGGTGCTCAAAGAAAAGATCGAGAAGATCTTCGAACGCGTCAACGGCTGAGTCACGTCAGGGGGCGCCATGGAAACAACACAAACGTCTTTGGGGGAGTTCGAGTCGACCCTGAAGAAACATGCCCAGGAGCTGGTCGAGAGCCTGGAACGCGGGCGTTTCGGCGAGGCGGTGCAGCTGATTCATCAGCTCAACCAGACCCGCGACCGTGGCCTGTACCAGGAAGTCGGCAAGTTAACCCGTGAGCTGCACAGCGCGATCGTCAGCTTCCAGATCGACCCGCGCATGCCGCAGGCCGAGGAAGTCTCGCAGATAACCGATGCCACCGAGCGCCTGTCCTACGTGGTCAAGCTCACCGAGGGTGCCGCCAACCGCACCATGGACCTGGTGGAGGAGAGCACCCCGGTGCTCAACGACCTGGCAGCCGAAGCGCAAGGCCTGAGCGTCGACTGGCAGCGCTTCATGCGCCGCGAAGTCGCAGCGCCGGAGTTCCGCGAGCTGGTCAAGCGCGTCGACAGTTTCCTGACGCACAGCGCCGAGGGCAACCGCAAGGTCGCCGGCCACCTCAACGACATTCTGCTGGCCCAGGACTATCAGGACCTGACTGGCCAGGTGATCAAGCGCGTGACTGCGCTGGTGACCGAAGTTGAAAGCAATCTGCTCAAGCTCGTGCTGATGGCCAGCCAGGTCGACCGGTTTGCCGGTATCGAACACGACCACCAGCAGCTGCGCGCTGAAAAAGATGAAGAAAAACATCCGACTCGGGGTGAAGGTCCGCAGATTCATGCCGATAAGCGTGAAGACGTTGTGTCCGGTCAGGACGACGTCGACGATCTGCTGTCCAGCCTGGGTTTTTAAGGAGCACGTTTAATGAGCTTCGGCGCCGATGAAGAAATCCTTCAGGATTTCCTGGTAGAAGCCGGCGAAATTCTTGAGCAACTGTCCGAGCAACTGGTCGAGCTGGAAAGCCGGCCCGACGATGCCGACCTGCTCAATGCAATCTTTCGCGGTTTCCACACTGTAAAAGGGGGCGCCGGCTTCCTTCAGCTGAACGAGCTGGTGGAGTGCTGCCACATCGCCGAGAACGTGTTCGACATCCTGCGCAAAGGTGAGCGCCGGGTCGACGCGGAACTGATGGACGTGGTGCTCGAGGCACTGGACACGGTCAACAGCATGTTCGGCCAGGTGCGTGAGCGCAGCGAAGTGACCCCGGCCACCCCGGAGTTGCTGGCGGCCCTGTCGCGCCTGGCGGAACCTGCCAGCGCCGACGCCCCGGTAGCACCGGTAGCAGTGGTCGAGGCTGCAGCGGAGCCGGTGGCTGCCGAGGCAGATATCACCGACACCGAGTTCGAACAGCTGCTCGACTCGCTCGATGCGGTCAAGGCCGAAGCGGCCGCCGCCGAAGCGCAGATGCAGGGCGAGACCCTGAGCGGCGCGGGTGACGACATCACCGACGCCGAGTTCGAATCGCTGCTCGACCAGTTGCATGGCAAGGGCCAGTTCTCGCCCGAAGTGGCTGCTGCCGAAGCGGTGGTCGATGCCAGTGCACCGCTGAGCGACGAAATCACCGACGAAGAATTCGAGTCGTTGCTGGACCAGTTGCACGGCAAGGGCACCTTCCAGGCCGATGCCTTGCCGGCTGCCACCGCGGCAGTGGAAAGCGTGGTCACGCCCGCCAGCAGTGACGAGATCACCGAGCATGAGTTCGAAGCGTTGCTCGACCAGTTGCACGGCAAGGGCAAGTTCACCGGTGAAACCGTTGCTGCCGAAGCGCCTGTCGCCGTGGCCGCACCGGTTGCGGCCGTGGCTGAGAGCAAACCGGTCGCCAGGCCGGCTGCCGCTGCACCTGCTGCTGCCGCCAAGCCGGCCGCGCCAGCCCGCAGCCCGGCCCCGGCCGCGGAAAAGCCTGCCAGCGAAGCGGAAACCACCGTGCGTGTCGACACTGCACGCCTGGACGAGATCATGAACATGGTCGGCGAACTGGTGCTGGTGCGTAACCGCCTGGTGCGCCTGGGCCTGAACAGCGGCGACGAGGCCATGTCCAAGGCCGTGTCCAACCTCGACGTGGTCACCGCCGACCTGCAGACCGCGGTGATGAAGACCCGCATGCAGCCGATCAAGAAGGTCTTCGGCCGCTTCCCGCGCCTGGTCCGCGACCTGGCGCGCCAGCTGAAGAAAGAGATCAACCTGGAACTGGTCGGTGAAGAGACCGACCTCGACAAGAACCTCGTCGAGGCCCTGGCCGACCCGCTGGTGCACCTGGTGCGCAACGCCGTCGACCACGGTGTCGAGATGCCGGACGAGCGTGAAGCCTCTGGCAAGGCCCGGACCGGCCGCGTGGTACTGTCGGCCGAGCAGGAGGGCGACCACATCCTGCTGTCGATCTCTGACGACGGCAAGGGCATGGACCCGCACATCCTGCGCGCCAAGGCCGTGGAAAAAGGCCTGATGGACAAGGACGCGGCCGATCGCCTGAGCGAATCGGACTGCTACAACCTGATCTTCGCCCCGGGCTTCTCGACCAAGACCGAGATTTCCGACGTGTCCGGCCGCGGTGTCGGCATGGACGTGGTGAAGACCAAGATTTCCCAGCTCAACGGCTCGATCAACATCTTCTCGGCCAAGGGCCAGGGCTCGAAGATCGTCATCAAGGTGCCGCTGACCCTGGCGATCATGCCGACCCTGATGGTGATGCTGGGCAACCAGGCGTTCGCCTTCCCGCTGGTCAACGTCAACGAGATCTTCCACCTCGACCTGTCGCGCACCAACGTGGTCGACGGCCAGGAAGTGGTGATCGTGCGCGACAAGGCGCTGCCGCTGTTCTACCTCAAGCGCTGGCTGGTTCAGGGCCAGGTGCACGAGGAGCAGCGCGAGGGCCATGTGGTGATCCTCTCGGTCGGTACTCAGCGGATCGGCTTCGTGGTCGACCAGCTGGTGGGCCAGGAAGAGGTGGTGATCAAGCCGCTGGGCAAGATGTTGCAGGGCACCCCTGGCATGTCTGGCGCCACCATCACCGGTGACGGCCGCATCGCGCTGATTCTCGACGTGCCGAGCATGCTCAAGCGTTACGCGGCACGGCGTATCTGATTTTCGGCGGCGCACCCTGGCGGGTGGCGCCGCCTAATGGAGTGTTTATGGCAGTCAAGGTCCTGGTGGTGGATGATTCCGGTTTCTTCCGCCGCCGCGTTTCGGAAATCCTCTCGGCGGACCCGACGATCCAGGTGGTCGGCACCGCGACCAACGGCAGGGAAGCGATCGACCAGGCACTGGCGCTCAAACCCGATGTCATCACCATGGACTACGAAATGCCCATGATGGATGGCATCACCGCCGTGCGGCACATCATGCAGCGCTGCCCGACGCCGGTGTTGATGTTCTCCTCGCTGACCCATGAAGGCGCCCGCGTCACCCTCGACGCGCTGGATGCCGGTGCGGTGGATTACCTGCCGAAGAACTTCGAAGACATCTCGCGCAACCCGGAGAAGGTCAAGCAGTTGCTGTGCGAGAAGGTGCATACCATCTCGCGCAGCAACCGCCGTTTCGGCGGCTACACCAGCCACGCGCCGGTCAGCGCACCGGCGCCGGCCGCCAGCCATGCACCCGCCAGCAGCTTGGCCAGCGCCGCGCCGGCCCGTCCTGCCGCGCCTGCCCGTGCAGCGACGCCGGCCGCGGCGCATGCCCCGGCTCCCAAGCGCAAACCTTACAAGCTGGTGGCGATCGGTACCTCCACCGGTGGCCCGGTGGCTCTGCAGCGGGTGCTGACCCAGCTGCCGGCGAATTTTCCGGCGCCGATCGTGCTGATCCAGCACATGCCCGCCGCCTTCACCAAGGCATTTGCCGAGCGCCTCGACAAGCTGTGCAAGATCAGCGTCAAGGAAGCCGAGGACGGCGACATGCTGCGCCCGGGGCTGGCGCTGCTGGCCCCAGGCGGCAAGCAGATGATGATCGACGGCCGTGGCACGGTGAAGATTCTGCCGGGCGACGAGCGCCTGAACTACAAGCCGTGCGTGGACATCACCTTCGGCTCGGCGGCCAAGTCATACGGCGACAAGGTGCTGTCGGTGGTGCTCACCGGCATGGGCGCCGATGGCCGTGAAGGCGCGCGCCTGCTCAAGCAGGGCGGCAGTACCGTGTGGGCCCAGGATGAGGCCAGCTGTGTGATCTACGGCATGCCCATGGCCATTGTCAAAGCCAACCTGGCGGACGCGGTGTACAGCCTGGATGAAATCGGCAAACACCTGGTCGAGGCTTGTGTCTGATGGATGTGCTCAGCCTGATTGGCCTGATCCTGGCGTTCGTCGCCATCGTCGGCGGCAACTTCCTTGAAGGTGGCCACGTCGGTGCCTTGCTCAATGGCCCGGCGGGCCTGATCGTGCTCGGCGGCACCCTGGCGGCGGCACTGCTGCAGTCGCCGCTGTCGGCGTTCAAGCGCGCGTTGCAGATCCTGCGCTGGATCTTCTTCCCGCCGCGGGTCGACCTGGCCGGTGGTATCGACCGTGTGGTCAACTGGAGCCTGACGGCGCGCAAGGAAGGCCTGCTCGGCCTGGAAGGCGTAGCCGATGCCGAACCCGACCCCTATGCTCGCAAGGGCCTGCAACTGCTGGTCGATGGCGCCGAGCCGGAATCGATCCGTAGCATCCTCGAAGTCGACTTCCTGACCCAGGAAAGCCGTGACATCCAGGCCGCCAAGGTGTTCGAGAGCATGGGCGGCTACGCCCCGACCATCGGTATCATCGGTGCGGTCATGGGCCTGATCCACGTCATGGGCAACCTGGCCGACCCGTCGCAGCTGGGCAACGGCATTGCTGTGGCCTTCGTCGCCACCATCTACGGCGTGGCCAGTGCCAACCTGATCCTGCTGCCGATCGCCAACAAGCTCAAGGCCATCGTCCTGCGCCAGTCGCGCTACCGCGAGATGCTGCTCGAAGGCCTGCTGTCGATCGCCGAGGGCGAGAACCCGCGCTCGATCGAGTTGAAGCTGCAAGGCTTCATGGAGTAAGCCATGCGCCGTCGCCGTCATACCGAGGAGCACGAGAATCACGAACGCTGGCTGGTGTCGTACGCCGACTTCATCACCTTGCTGTTTGCCTTCTTCGTGGTCATGTATTCGATCTCCTCGATCAACGAGGGCAAGTACAAGGTCATCTCGCAAGCGCTGCTCGGGGTGTTCAACGACCCTGAGCGGAGCATGAAGCCGATCCCGATCGGCGACGAGCAGCCGCTCAGCGTCAAACCGGCAGAACCCTTGATCAAGGACAGCGAGCAGACCGATGCGGGCCTGGCCCAGACCAACGTTGACCCGCTGAAGACCATCAGCGACGACGTGCGCGATGCCTTCGGCGACCTGATCAAGTCCGACCAGATGACCGTGCGCGGCAACGAGCTGTGGGTGGAGATCGAACTCAACTCGTCCCTGCTGTTCGGCAGTGGCGACGCCATGCCCAGTGACCAGGCGTTCACCATCATCGAGAAAGTCGGCAACATCCTCAAACCGTTCGCCAACCCGGTGCACGTCGAGGGCTTCACCGACAACCTGCCGATTCGCACGGCGCAGTACCCGACCAACTGGGAGCTGTCGGCGGCGCGGGCGGCGAGCATCGTGCGCCTGCTGGCCATGGAAGGGGTCAACCCGGCGCGCATGGCCTCGGTGGGTTATGGCGAGTACCAGCCGGTGGCCAGCAACGACACCGCCGAAGGGCGTGCGCGCAATCGCCGGGTCGTGCTGGTGATTTCCCGTAACCTCGAAGTGCGCCGCAGCCTGACCGGCTCGGGCAGTGCCAATGCCACCCCGGACGCGGCGTTGCGCCGTGCTGGCACACAAAGTGCACCGCCAGCCCCAGCAGCGACGACAGCCAAGTGAGCCGTCAATTCTCCGTCACCGCATGCCCTGTGGCAGCCGGCGGCACCCATGAAGCAAGAGTTGTCCTATGAGAGTCTGGGCAGTAGCCAATCAAAAAGGCGGCGTGGGCAAGACCACGACCACCATCGCCCTGGCCGGCCTGCTGGCCGAGGCGGGCAAGCGCGTGGTCGTCGTCGACCTCGACCCGCATGGCTCGATGACCAGCTATTTCGGGCACAACCCGGATGCCCTGGAGCACAGCTGCTACGACCTGTTCCTGCACAAGGGCAGCGTGCCGGAAGGCCTGCCGGGGCAGTTGTTGATGCCCACCAGCGATGAGCGTATCTCGCTGCTGCCGTCGAGTACTGCGTTGGCGGTGCTGGAGCGTCAGTCGCCAGGTCAGAGTGGCCTGGGCCTGGTGATCGCCAAGAGTCTGGCGCAGTTATGGCAGGATTTCGATTTCGCCTTGATCGACAGCCCGCCATTGCTCGGCGTGCTGATGGTCAATGCCCTGGCAGCCAGCCAGCAGCTGGTGATCCCGGTGCAGACCGAATTCCTCGCGGTGAAGGGCCTGGAGCGCATGATCGGTACCTTGGCCATGATCAACCGCTCGCGCAAGCAGGCGCTGCCTTACCAGATCGTGCCGACCCTGTTCGACCGCCGTACCCAGGCTTCGCTGGGCACCCTCAAGGTGTTGCGCGATACCTATGAACACCAGGTGTGGCAGGGCTACATCCCGGTCGACACGCGACTGCGCGATGCCAGCCGCAATGGCGTCACGCCGTCGCAGTTCGATGGCAAGAGCCGTGGCGTGATCGCCTACCGGGCACTGCTCAAGCACATGCTCACCTACAAGCCGGCCGCGCAGGTGGTTTCATGAACCGGCCTGTGGGTACCAAGCCGCAACTGGCCCTGCAGTCTTACCTCGATGGGCTGTTGCAGGAGGCCACCGAGGCCGAGGATATCCTCGACCTGGCAACGCCTGCCCAGGCGCCCATGGCCAACGACGAATTCGCTGCGGCCGTGCGCGAAGAGCAGGCGCGGGACGCTCGCCAGCCAACGCCCGCAACCAGGCCTTTTGCCGAGCCGCAGATGAAGGTGCTGCCAGCCGTGCTGCCGGTAGAGCAGCCTGTGGTGGCCGTGGTCGAGACTGAAGTGGTGGCCGAGGCCAGCATCCCGGTGCTGACCGAGGTACCGACGCCGGAGCCGGTTGCCCCCTTGGTGGACGTGCACCTGCCCGCGGCAGGCATGGCCGACACGCCGGCCCCTCCGGCCAGCGTCGATGGCCGCCCGGCCTGGGCCGCCGAGCCGTTCGAGTGCCTGCTGTTCGACGTTGCCGGGCTGACCCTGGCGGTGCCGCTGGTTTGCCTGGGTTCGATCTACAGCCTGGAAGGCCAGGAGCTGACACCGCTGTTCGGCCAGCCCGACTGGTTCCTGGGCATCCTGACCTGCCAGGCCGGCAACCTCAAGGTGCTGGACACCGCGCGCTGGGTCATGCCCGACCGCTACCGCGATGACTTCCGCCAGGGTTTGAATTACGTGATTTCCGTGCAGGGCTACGAATGGGGCCTGGCGGTGCATCAGGTCAGCCGCTCGCTGCGCCTGGACCCCGCCGAGATCAAGTGGCGCAGCCAGCGCGGCCAGCGCCCCTGGTTGGCCGGCACGGTCATCGAACACATGTGTGCACTGCTCGACGTCGCCGAACTGGCCGAGCTGATCGCCAGCGGCGCGGTCAAGCAGTTGCATGCCAAACAGAAATGACACCGAACACAACCGCCAACAGCGGATTTAGAGGGCTAGGGGAATGAAAAAGTCGTCTGCGCAAGGTTCTGAAGATCCGATCCTGCAGTGGGTAACCTTCCGTCTGGACAACGAGTCCTACGGCATCAACGTCATGCAGGTGCAGGAAGTGCTGCGCTACACCGAGATCGCTCCGGTGCCGGGCGCGCCAAGCTATGTGCTGGGCATCATCAACCTGCGCGGCAACGTGGTGACGGTGATCGACACCCGCCAGCGTTTCGGCCTGATGCCGTCGGACGTGACCGACAACACCCGCATCGTCATCATCGAGGCTGACAAGCAAGTGGTCGGCATCCTGGTCGACAGCGTTGCCGAGGTGGTGTACCTGCGTCAGTCGGAAATCGAAACGGCGCCGAACGTGGGTAACGAAGAGTCGGCCAAGTTTATCCAGGGCGTGTGCAACAAGAACGGCGAACTGCTGATCCTGGTCGAACTGGACAAGATGATGACCGAGGAAGAGTGGTCTGAGCTGGAGAACATCTGAGTTGATCTTCGAGGTAGCGGTAATCTTCCTGGCGCTGCTGTGGGCCCTGAGCCTGTGGTTCTTCCTCAACTACAGCAAGCGCCAGCGCGAACTGGCCGCGCAGCAGGCCGTGGGCGATGCCCTGCGCGACCAGCGCATCAAGGACCTGGCCAAGCGCCTGGACGACTACCAGAACGGCACCGTGCGCATGGGGGAGGCCCTTCATGAACTGCGCGCGACCGTGGCACCGCTGCCAGAGAAACTGCAGCAGCTGGAACAGCGCGACCCCAACAGCGTGACCTTTACCCAGGCCGCCAGGCTGGTGGGCATGGGGGCGAGCGTGGCGGAACTCACCGAAACCTGCGGCCTGACCCAGGCCGAGGCGGAGTTGATGAGCAAGCTGCACCGCGGCGAGTGAAAATCAAAGGGCGCCTGAGGGCGCCCTTTGATTTTCTGGCTCAGGGCGCGACGCGCTACGTCAATGATTCAGGTTGCGCCAACCGAACCCGTTATTGACGCGCACTACCCGTGAAACACGGAACAGTGACTGCAGCGTGTTCTGCAACTCGTCTGTCGAAACAGGGTGCAGGTCGGCCCCCAGCAGCGTGGGCGGGTTCAGCAAGGGGCAACTGAACAGCTTGTAAATCTTTTTCATCTGCCGCAGTGCCGGCAGGCTATGGTCCACGGCTTCATTGAACATGCCAATGCCGGTGAGCTCGCTCAGGGCTTTGGCATAGGTGGCGAACTTGGGTGCATGGGCGCCCCTGGCCGGCCAGTGCTGATTCTGGGTGAAGAATCCGGGCCTGGAATCGAGCTTGAGGTTCATCGTGTGAATGACCTCCATCAGGGTCGGGTTGCCCGGATGGCTACCGATCACGCTGGTGTTGTATTGCTGATGAGCGCCCCTGAACGGGTTCGATGTGGGCTGCTCCAGCAATAACCCGTCGGCGGTGGTTCGCAGTGGTACATTGCCGATCCAGTCATTGGGGGAAGCGTCGTTGATGATGCCTGCTGCCGAAGGATGAGCGGGGGTGGCCAGCAGGTCATTGTCGATGTCCATGTACAGGCCGCCATCCTGATACAACGCATGATACTTCAGCATGTCGTTGGCGGCCGTCAGATGGGAGGAACCTCGGGCAGGGCCCTCCATGGCGGCATCGTAAAACTGCCTGGTGTATCCCAGGTTGGTGTAGAACCCTTGTCGCTCAAGGGGAAGCACTTGCAGGTCGGGTGCGGCGACGGCCAATGCACGGGCATTGTGGTTGAAGGCTGCGGCGTTTTGCTCGGACAGATAGAGGCAATGATCGTAACCGGCATCCCTGAGCAGCCTGGAATTGCGCCCGATGCGTGTGAGCATGCCGGCTGTCAGGGGCTTGTCGCCGATCCACAGGTGCATCACGCGCTTGGGAATGTGTGCCTGGTTTACCTCTGGAACCCTGGGGACTTCGATGGGCAAGCTTATTTCTATGCCAAGGTTGCGCAGCGTGCTTTCGCGCATGGCATTGGTGACGAAACGCGGGCCATGGATATCTGCCTGGTAGGCACGCAATTGCGTGTGCTCCGCGACATAGCGTGTGGGCGAGGGGTGTCCGATATCGCTTGTCTTCACAAAGGCGTCGGTCTCCAGCTCATACAACCAATGCGTTGCCGGGTCGCGCACATCCACGAGCGTGTCCATGCCGACGTGGGTGGTCTGGCGGCTGATCAGCATTTGCCGCGGGGGGGCGGGAAGTGGCTCGACGGTGACCGGTTGTTCGAAGAATGCCTTGAAGTTGTCACCGGCCCAGCGCGGCCTGGGTGCCCTTGTCGGGCTGAGCGGGTAGCCGATCTGGCCATTGATTCTGCCAGGGGCGACGAACCCATCGAATTGTGTCCGGAAAACCCTCTTGCCAGCGGACCACACGTTGTTAGCCAACGGCAGGGCACACAGTGCTCCAAACGCGACGTTCAGGGTACCATCGGCTTTTTCTTCAAGATTATTGCCATTGATGACTTCGTCCAGGCCCAGGCCGAGCTGGGCGACTCCGCCAATGGCAACCACCCACCCCAGGCCAGGCACCACCAAGGTCAACGGGGCAAGCAGGGTCATCGTCTGATTCAGGTAGCCTCGCCACCTGGCCTTGATGACATCGCTGTTGGTCGTGATCAGGAACTGGGCATCTTCGTAGCTTCGCTGGCGCAGCCGCGAGGTGATGTGGCTGAACAGGCCGTCGGTTATCAGCGGGCTGTATTCGTCGACCTTGTAATTGATGTATTGCGTTGACCAGCCACTGGCCGGGATGACCAGGTTGTTGACATACAGGAACCGCGGCCCCTGGTAACTGGCCAGCCCTTTGAGGGTGTCCTCCACCCCTGTGTAGCCGAGCCCGGTTGAAAAATCCTGAAGGCGAAAGTGCGTCAGCAATGACCTGCGCGTTTCGCTGTCCTTGCACTGTTGCACCAGCCAGGCTTTCATCGCGCTGGTGTTCTCGAACTCGTGCAAAGGCGATGAATTGCCGGGTACGTAGAGCAAGGTCAGCCCTGAGTTCCGATCCGTAAGGCACGCGATATCGGTGGCTACATAGCCGTAGATGTTGAGCATGCGTGTCTCGACTGTGTCAGCGTGCTCTGTCGAGGCTTCACCATCAGGTGCGATGCCAATCGCCCGCCAGGCCAGGTCGCAACCTGCTTCGCTCAGGCTGCCTTCCTCGACCTGCTTGTTGCACGCCGCTAGAAAATTCACCTGGGACAGCGTCGCGTAATCGTCGAACTTGTGTTGCCAGTAGTCGTCGAGCCTGGCGATGTATTCATCGTGCAGGTCCAGCTCCCAGATGAACGTCTGAAATGCATGTGTATTGGTGGCGATCTGAGTTTGCTGGGTATACCGCATGGGCTGCGTCTTGCGGAACAGGCCTTGATAGACGGCGTAATCATCCATTGTGCCGAACAGACCGCCCTCCGGGAGCTCATCGACGATCTGCACGTGCCCTTGGGCAAACGCCCTGGCCCAGCTCTCCTGAGGCAGGCTCCAGTCGCGCAGGAGCCCGAGAAAGTCGAGCACACCATAAGTGCTCAGCGCGATGTACGGCAGGTTGTCGGGTTGCTCTTGCCACTTTGACAGCACCGCCTGGCCAAGGGGTAGCTGCTCGACGACCTTGGCAATCCAGCCTCCCTCAGGGTTGGGCTTGTAATGCAAGGTCACCGCCAAGGTGGTGTCGGGATCGAAGTCCGAGCCTTGGGCCTTGGCCCACTCCCGAATTCGTTCGATGCTGAGCCGATCGGGCCGCGGGATATGGGTGAGGTGATCGAGTGCGTGCTGGATCCCGGATGGGTGCAATTGAGTCGTCATGTGCTGACCTGCCATTGTCGTGGGGCCTGCATGATGGACACAGGCCCCTCGCCGCAAGGGGTATGTATGTACTCAGGTCGAGGCCCAGGAATGGTTGCCGCCGACCTTGACCGAGCGGTTCAGTGGTAGCAGGTTGCGCAATGCCTGTTGGTATTGATCAAGTTCAATGAACTGCCATGAATGGATACGCGGCATGTTGTACAAGTTCATGATCTGGCGCAGGGTGCGCAGAGCCGGCAGGCGTTGATCGACAACATGGGTGAGCAGGTCAGGCCCTGTCAGGTAGCTTAGGCGCCTGGCGTAGCGATAGAAGCCAGCAGGGTCTTCGGCCAGGCTCGGCTTGCTGTCGTAGAAATCACTATTGGCCTGGAAGCGAGCGAGCATTTCCTCGGAAATTGCCTCGAGCGTGGGGTTGCCTGCATGGCTGCCGATCACGCTGGTGTTGTAGAGGCAGTTCATGCTCATTTTCTCGTTGGACATCGGCGGCGGCAGCAGTAGCCCATCCGCAGCAGTGAGCAGTGCAACCTGGTCAAGCGCTTCACCAGGGTTGCCGACGGGTTGCCCGCCGACCACCAGGGGCGGCTCGCCCGCTGCCAGCAGGTAGTCGTCCACATCCATGTACAGCCCACCTTCATGGTGCAGCATGGGGTAGCGCAGAACGTCGGAAGCTGAGGCGTAGTTGCACGCCACTCCGCCGTTACCGTCCAGCGCAGCCTGGTACTGGGCGTAGTATCGGCTTTGCTGGAAGGTGCGGAAGAAGGTTTGCTCTTCCAGCGGCAGCACCTGCAGGCCCGGGGCTTGCTCGGCGAGGAGACGCAGGTTTTCGGCATAGGCCGATGGCGACTCAGAGGAAAGAAACAAACGGATAATGTAGGCGCTGTCGTTGGCGCGTGCGGCGTTGCTTGCCAGGTTGGCGATGAGCGACGGGCCGATCACCTTGTCGCCAACCCAAAGGCAAGAGATCGTTTTCGGAATTGCCTGGCTGCTCTCGTCCGGCACTAGAGGAAAATCCACCGGCAGTGGCAAGTCGACGCCCAGAGCCCGAAGGGTGCGCATGCGTGTGGCGTTGCTGACTTCCCGTCCGGTACCTGCCGGCACCAGATCGTGGCTGCCAGGGCGGGCGATGTAGGCAGTCGGGTCGACTTCGTTGAGTGCGTATTCCTGAATGAAGGCGTCTCGCTCCATGTCGTAGATGACGCGTGCGTTGTAGGTATCGATACGCGCGTCGAGGTTATCGGGTGAGCCATCGTAGCGAGGCACCCGTATCACCGAATCGGCCACGGCCTGGTCGCCTTCCGGCAATGGCGGGATGGGGTCAGGGATGTGGAAGTACGGCGCGATATCGACGTCTGGCAGGTGCGGCGGCGAAAGTGGGCTGAGCGGGTAACCGAGCTGATCGTTGATGCGGCTTGGCACTACGAAACGCTGGCTCTTGC
Source organism: Pseudomonas sp. SMN11 (assembly GCF_052041945.1). Classification (NCBI taxonomy): domain Bacteria; kingdom Pseudomonadati; phylum Pseudomonadota; class Gammaproteobacteria; order Pseudomonadales; family Pseudomonadaceae; genus Pseudomonas; species Pseudomonas sp. SMN11. The sequence continues at coordinate 24,076 of NZ_JBKGGW010000042.1, forward strand.
TTTCGAACAGTACCTTGCCGCGGGCGACCCCGTGCACGATCAGCGGCACGGCATTGAGCAAGCCCCAGGCGATGTCGGCCACCCCGTCTTGCCTGTCTTGCAGGCCCTTGCCATTGATGGCTTGGTCCAGCCCAAGGCCGAGCTGGGCGATACCACCAAACGCCAGAAGCGGTGCCAGGCCAGGTATCACAAGGCTCAGCGGCCCGAGCAGGTTGAGCGTGGTGTTCAGGTAGGTGCGCCAACGTGCCCTGGTGACGTCACTGTCGTTGGTGATGATGAAGTCGGCATCGTCGTAGCTGCGCTGGCGCTGCCGCTCAGCCAGGGCCTGGAACAGGTCGCCATCGATTCGGGGGCTGTATTTGCCAGGCCGATAGTTCACATAGTGGCGGGGCGACCAGGTGCCATCGTCGTTGAAAAAGCCGTGTTCCGGCGGCAAACGGTGCCTGCGGGGATATTCGCCCAAGCCTTCCAGGGCGGTATCGAGGCCACTGAAGTCCAGGCCCTGGGGGCCGTCGGCCAGCCTGAAATGCTGCCTGAGGGCCTGGCGGCTGGCGGGGGCCTTGCATTGTTGGCCAACCCAGTCCTTGAGTAGCGTCTCGCTGGCGAACTCTAGCAGCGGAGCGCTGTTGCCTGGGGCATAGAGCAGTGTCAGATCGCTGCTGGCGTCGTTGATGTACAGCAGGTCGGTTGCGGCGTAGCCATAAATGTTCAGGGTGCTCAGGCGCAGGCCCTGGCCGCGCGGCAGCAGGTCGGCTGCACGCCAGGCCAGGTGCCGTCCGGCGTCGCTGAGGCTGCCTTGTGTGACCTGAAGGTTGCAGGCTGCGATGAAATTGAGCTTGCTGGACAATCGGTAGCTGAGCAGATGGTTGCGCCAGTAATCGTCCAGCATGGCTTTGAATGGCGTGTGGAAGTCCAGCGCGGTAATGAACTGTTGAAAGGCCTCGGCAGCTATCGGAAGGTGCGTCGAGGCGTCGTAACGGGCGGGCTTGGTTCGCCGGAACAGGCCATTGAACACTTCGTAGGCCGCGCCAGAGTGATTGAGGGCTGGTGCCGGCAAGGTTTCGACCATGCGCAACGGGCCGTCGGGCAGGGTGCCGGCCCAAGAGGGCTTGATCAGGGCATCGAGCAGGTCATTGTTGGATTCACCTTGCCAGTTGCCCAGCACTGCCTGTGCCAGGCTCTGGCGCTGGGTCACTGCCGCCAGGTAGGCGCGCGGGCCATCAGCGCGGTAATGCAAGGTGACGACATCGATCTGTTCGGGGTCGAGGTCGAGGCCACGCTGGGCCAGCCACTGGCGGATCCGCCGATTTGCCTCGCGATCGGGGCGTGGCATGTTGCTCAAGTGGTCGCGGACGTACTGCACACCGCTGGCGTTGATTCTGCTGGCAGACATGGGGTTTACCTTGCTCGGTTGGAGGAACGGGCAAGGCTGCGACGTCGAGGCTCGCTGGCTGCGGTAGATATCTACAGGGATCGGCCTGGGGGCAGGCGCAATGGGTCGGGCGTGATGTCGCGCTCGGCGACAGGCTCTTCGCTGAAGCCGACCGGAACCCGGCCGCGCAGTTGCCAGGCAAAGGCAATGATCTCGGCAATGGTCAGGTAAAGCGCTTCAGGGATCTGCTCACCCAGTTCCAGGCGCGCCAACAGGCGCACCAGTTCGGCATTTTCGTAGATCGGCACTTCGTGTTCGCGGGCCAGCGCCAGAATCGCCTCAGCCAGCTCGTCATCGCCCTTGGCGGTCAAGGTCGGAGCTTGCTGGCCGTCATAGCTCAGGGCAATGGCCTGTCGAGGTTGCTTGTCGATCATGCAGTTTCATCCACCCAGCGTTGTTCTACCCGCGTGCGCGGGCCCTGTGGTGGAATGCCGGGGTGGCATTCCAGGTCGCCAACTTCCAGGCCGCGGGCCAGCAAGCGTTCGCGCAGAGCGCCGAGCTGGCTGTCGATCAGCCGCGCGGTCTGCTCGCGCTCGGCCCACAACTGACCGTACAGGCGTCCTTGAACCAGTTGTGCCTGGACTTGCAGCGGGCCCAGTGGGGCAAGATCAAAGGCCAGGTCGATCCGCCACAGCGCCTGCAGCGGGTCTTGTTGCTCACGCTGCTGACGCTCGGCCTGTTGTTCCGGGGTTTCTTCGCGCTGCAGCTTCACTTGCAGAGGGATGAACTCCTGGCCGTGGCGGACAGGTATTTCGGTTTGCCAGGTGGTCTGCAGGTTGCCGTTATCCAGCGTGCCGGATTGTTGCAGGCTGCTGAGGGCGTGGCTCTGCAGGCGCGAGATGGCGGCGGCGGCCAGGCGCAGCAATTGCTGGAGGTCGCCTTCGTTTTCCATGGCCTGCAGCAACCGTGATGGCAGCGGGAATGCGCCTGGCGGTGTCCTTGGGCTGACCCGGTCGAGCATGCCCAGTGCGCTGCGGGCCATGGCCGGCAGCGCCTGGGCCAGGGTGCTGGCGGCAGTCACCGGGCTGGCTGGCGCGCTGACCGAGGCCTGCGCCACCAGCCGCACCAGTTGTGCCTTGAGGTCGGTGGCCACGCTGGCGCTGATGCCGCCAAGCAACTTGGCCTCGAGAAAGGCGCCGCTGTTGCTCAAGGCTTGGGCGAGCGCCTTGCCGTCACTGAGTTGGCGGGCATCCGGCAGACTGGCCAGCAGGTTGCTGGCGGTGCTGCGCAGTTCACCGTCACTGCCCGGGCTGTTGGCAATCTGCTGCAGCGCGCCGAGCAAACCGGACAGGGAGGCCTGGCGGCCCTGCTGAGTCAGCAGCTGCTGGGCGATGTTCAATTGTTCCTGGCGACCGCTGAGTGGCACAAAGCGCAGCGACTGGTCGCCTTGCACCAGAGCGCTGAGCAGGCTGCCGATTGGCAATGGACGCGGGCTGTCGATGGTCAGCGTGGCTCCGGCCTGGGCAGTGTTGAGCAGGCTGACCAGTGAGCGGAAGCTGGCCACTTCGCCCGCCGTTTGGGGCAATGGCTGGTTGGTCAGGACCTTGCCCTGCAGCAGGGTGCCGACTGGCACCTTGCTGGTATCGAGCTGGGTGAGGGTGGCGACGTTGTTGGCACTGGCCTGCTGCACCATGACAGCCAGGCGGTTGCTCTCGGGCTGACTGACGGTGAACTGGCTGCCTTGCGCGAGCGGCTGGCTGGCAGTGGCTTGGACCTGGGTATGGCTGCCGCTGGCCTGGATCACTTGCAGCACCAACTGGAAGCTACTGCCGCTCTGGCGCATCGTCAGCACTTCGGCCTGGGCGGTTTCGCCGGGCTTGAGCAAGCCGGGTTGGGCCTGGGTCAGGTTGAGCAGCTCACCGGTCAGCTGGGCCTTGATCGCCTGCGGATTGATGGCGGTTTGTGCGCCGAGACTATTGATTTCAGTCATGATTGTATACAACCTGTGGAGCCCGCCCTCTTGGCAGCGTGGCAGCACATGTAATAATGCCTGCCGCCTGTCACTGCCAGTATAACGGCAGCGAGTGGGGCGACTTGAGAAGCATATAGATAAGGCGAATCCGTGACCCTTCACCTCCAAGCCGTGGGCCTGGCCTGCGAGCGCGACTGGCGCCTGTTGTTCGAGCACCTCGATTTCGAGCTGCGCCCCGGCGACATGCTGCAGATCAGCGGCCCCAACGGCAGCGGCAAGACCAGCCTGCTGCGCCTGTTGGCCGGGCTGATGCAGCCGACTGCCGGGCAGATCCTGCTGGGTGGCCAGCCGCTCGGCGAACAGCGCCACGCCCTGGCCAGCATCCTCCTGTGGATCGGCCACGCTGCCGGTATCAAGGACCTGCTGACGGCGGAGGAAAATCTGACTTGGCTTTGTGCGCTGCACCAACCGGCTACCCCTGAAGCCATCTGGTCGGCACTCGAAGCGGTCGGGCTGCGCGGTTTCGAAGACGTTCCCTGCCATACCCTATCTGCCGGCCAGCAGCGCCGCGTGGCCCTGGCCCGGCTGCACCTGGACAGCCCGCCGCTGTGGATCCTCGACGAACCCTTCACCGCCCTCGACAAGCAGGGCGTGGCCCAGCTCGAAGCGCACCTGGCCGCTCACTGCGAACAGGGCGGCACGGTGGTGCTGACGACGCACCACACGCTGGAACGCAAGCCGTCCGGCTACCGGGAACTCAATCTGGGGCAATGGGCGGCATGAGCGTATTCATCCTGTTGCTGCGCCGCGAAGCGCGCTTGCTATTCCGCCGCCCGGCGGAGTTGGCCAACCCGCTGGTATTCTTCGCCATCGTCGTGGCGCTGTTCCCGCTGGCGGTGGGGCCGGAAAGCCAATTGTTGCAAACCTTGTCGCCTGGACTGGTCTGGGTCGCGGCCTTGCTGGCCGTGTTGTTGTCGCTTGATGGCCTGTTCCGCAGCGACTTCGAGGACGGTTCGCTGGAGCAGTGGGTGCTGTCGCCGCACCCGCTGGCCATGCTGGTGCTGGCCAAGGTGCTGGCGCACTGGATCTTTTCCGGGCTGGCGCTGGTATTGTTGGCGCCATTGCTGGCGCTGATGCTGGGCTTGCCTAGCCACTGCCTGCCGGTATTGCTCAGCTCACTGCTGCTGGGCACGCCGGTATTGAGCTTGCTGGGCGCTGTTGGCGCGGCGCTGACGGTCGGTCTCAAGCGCGGTGGTTTGTTACTGGCGTTGCTGATTCTGCCGTTGTATATCCCTGTATTGATCCTGGGCAGTGGTGCACTGCAGGCGGCATTGCAGAATATGCCTGCCACTGGCCATCTGCTCTGGCTCGCCAGCCTGACAGCCCTGGCAGTTACCCTGGCGCCCTTTGCGATAGCGGCCGGCCTGAAGATCAGCGTCGGCGAATAACGAGTCCCGGGCTCTCAAGCCCGGCTAATACCCTGGATGTACCTGATGAAAATGAGCTGGACGTGGTTCCACAAACTGGGTTCGCCGAAATGGTTCTATGCCATCAGCGGCCGCATGCTGCCATGGCTGGCCGTTTCCGCCGTGCTGCTGCTGGTCACCGGCGTGGTCTGGGGCCTGGCCTTCGCCCCCGAGGACTACCAGCAGGGCAATAGCTTCCGCATCATCTATATCCACGTGCCGGCGGCGATGCTGGCGCAGTCCTGCTATGTACTGCTGGCAGTGGCCGGCGTGGTGGGGCTGGTGTGGAAGATGAAACTGGCCGATGTCGCCCTGCAGTGCGCGGCACCCATCGGTGCCTGGATGACCGCCGTGGCGCTGGTCACCGGGGCCATCTGGGGCAAACCGACCTGGGGCAGCTGGTGGGTCTGGGACGCACGGCTGACGTCGATGCTGATCCTGCTGTTCCTGTACTTCGGCATCATTGCCCTGGGCCAGGCCATCAGCAACCGAGACAGCGCGGCCAAGGCTTGCGCGGTGCTGGCCATTGTCGGCGTGATCAACATTCCGATCATCAAGTACTCGGTGGAGTGGTGGAACACCCTGCACCAGGGCGCGACCTTCACCCTCACCGAAAAACCGGCGATGCCGGCCGAGATGTGGCTGCCGCTGCTGTGCACAGCGCTGGGCTTCTACTGCTTCTTCGGGGCCGTGCTGCTGCTGCGCATGCGCCTCGAAGTGCTCAAGCGCGAGGCGCGCGCCAGTTGGGTCAAGGATGAAGTGTTGAACAGCCTGGGGCGGAGGGCCGCGCGATGAGTTTTGCTTCGTTCGGCGATTTTCTCGCCATGGGCCACCATGCCCTGTATGTCTGGTCGGCCTATGGCATCTGCCTGGCGGTGCTGGCGCTGAATGTCGCTGCACCGCTGCTGGCCCGCCGTCGCTACTTGCAAGATGAGGCGCGCCGTTTGCGCCGGGAGAACCACCAGTGAATCCGCAGCGCAAGAAACGCCTGTTCATTATCCTCGGCCTGCTGGTCGGAGTTGCGGTAGCCGTCGGCTTTGCCTTGAGCGCCCTGCAGCAGAACATCAACCTGTTCTACACCCCGACCCAGATCGCCAACGGCGAGGCGCCGCTGGACACGCGCATTCGTGCCGGCGGCATGGTCGAGAAGGGCTCGGTGCAACGTTCCTCCGATTCACTCGACGTGCGCTTCGTGGTCACCGACTTCAACAAGTCGGTGCCAATCACCTACCGCGGCATCCTGCCGGACCTGTTCCGTGAAGGGCAGGGCATCGTTGCCCTCGGCAAGCTCAATGGCGAGGGCGTCGTGGTGGCTGACGAAGTGCTGGCCAAGCACGACGAGAAGTACATGCCACCCGAGGTCACCAAGGCCCTGAAGGAAAGCGGCCAGGCGGCCAACGGTGCGGGGGCCAAGCCATGAACGCGGCACTGGTGATCCCCGAACTCGGTCAGCTGGCGATGATCCTGGCGATCTGCTTCGCCGCCGTGCAGGCCACGGTGCCGCTGCTAGGTGCCTGGCGGGGCGACAGCCTGTGGATGAGCCTGGCGCGCCCGGCGGCCTGGGGCCAGTTCACCTTCCTGGTGTTTGCCTTCGCGTGCCTGACCCACGCGTTCATGACCGACAACTTCTCGGTCGCCTATGTGGCCAGCAACTCCAACAGCGCCTTGCCGTGGTACTACAAGTTCAGTGCCGTCTGGGGCGCCCACGAAGGCTCGTTGCTGCTGTGGGCACTGATCCTCGGTGGCTGGACCTTTGCCGTGTCGATCTTCTCGCGGCAACTGCCGCAGGTGATGCTGGCCCGTGTGCTGGCGGTGATGGGCATGATCAGCGTCGGTTTCCTGAGTTTCCTGATCATTACCTCCAACCCGTTCCAGCGCCTGCTGCCGCAGGTGCCGACCGACGGCCGTGACCTCAATCCGCTGCTGCAGGACTTCGGCCTGATCGTCCACCCGCCGATGCTGTACATGGGCTATGTGGGCTTCTCGGTAGCCTTCGCCTTCGCCATCGCCGCGCTGCTCGGCGGGCGCCTGGACGCGGCCTGGGCACGCTGGTCGCGGCCCTGGACCATCGTCGCCTGGGCCTTCCTCGGCGTCGGCATCACCCTGGGCTCATGGTGGGCCTACTACGAACTGGGCTGGGGCGGCTGGTGGTTCTGGGACCCGGTGGAAAACGCCTCGTTCATGCCCTGGCTGGTGGGTACTGCGCTGATCCACTCGCTGGCGGTGACCGAAAAGCGCGGCGTATTCAAGAGCTGGACCGTGCTGCTGGCGATTGCTGCCTTCTCGCTCAGCCTGCTGGGGACCTTCCTGGTGCGCTCCGGGGTGCTGACCTCGGTGCATGCGTTCGCTGCGGACCCGGCGCGCGGCGTTTTCATCCTGATCTTCCTGCTGTTCGTGGTAGGTGGCTCGCTGACCCTGTTCGCCCTGCGCGCCCCGGTGGTCAAGAGCCAGGTCGGCTTCGCCCTGTGGTCGCGTGAAACCTTGCTGTTGGCCAACAACCTGATCCTGGTGGTGGCGGCTTCGATGATCCTGCTGGGCACCTTGTACCCACTGGTGCTCGATGCCCTGACCGGGGCCAAGCTGTCGGTCGGTCCACCTTACTTCGATGCCCTGTTCCTGCCACTGATGGCGCTGCTGATGGTAGTGCTGAGCGTGGGCGTGGTGGTGCGCTGGAAGGACACCCCCGGCAAGTGGCTGGCAAACATGATGACCCCGGTGCTGATCGGCAGCGCGGTGCTGGCGCCGGTCGCCGGCTTCGTCGTCGACGATCTCGACTGGCCGATCCTCAGCGCCTTCGCACTGGCGGCCTGGGTGGTGCTTGGAGGGTTGCGTGACATCGTCGACAAGACCCGCCACAAGGGCCTGACCAAGGGCGTGCAGGGCCTTTCCCGTAGCTACTGGGGCATGCAGCTGGCGCACTTGGGCCTGGCGGTGTGTGCCTTGGGCGTGGTGCTGTCGAGCAACAACAGCGCCGAGCGCGATTTGCGCATGGCACCGGGCGAGAGCGTCGAGCTGGGTGGTTACCACTTCCTGTTCGAGGGTGCCAAGCACTTCGAGGGGCCGAACTTCATCTCCGACAAAGGCACCATCGTGGTCAGCCGCGACGGCCGCGAAGTGACCACCCTGCACCCGGAAAAGCGCCTGTACACCGTGCAGCAGTCGATGATGACCGAGGCCGGCATCGATGCCGGTTTCACCCGGGACCTGTACGTTGCCCTGGGCGAGCCGCTGGAGAACGGCGCCTGGGCGGTGCGCGTGCATATCAAGCCTTACGTCCGCTGGATCTGGCTGGGCGGTCTGTTGACCGGCCTGGGCGGGTTGCTGGCGGCCTTCGACCGGCGCTATCGCGTCAAGGTCAAGACCCGGGTGCGTGAAGCCCTGGGCGTGTCTGGAGCTGCTGCATGAAGCGTTGGATCATGGTGGTGCCACTGGCGGTATTCCTGCTGATGGCGGTTTTCCTCTACAAGGGGCTGTTCCTGAAGCCCGACGAGCTGCCATCGGCGATGATCGGCAAGCCGTTCCCGGCGTTCGTCCTGGCGTCGACCCAGGGTGACCGCAACCTGACCCAGGCCGACCTGCACGGCCGGCCAGCGCTGGTCAATGTGTGGGCCACCTGGTGCCCGTCGTGCAAGGTCGAGCACCCGTACCTGAACCAGCTGGCCCAGCAGGGCGTGGTGATCCACGGCATCAATTACAAGGACGACAACGCTGCTGCGCAGAAGTGGCTGGCCGAGTTCCACAACCCGTACCAGCTGGATATCCGCGACGAACAGGGCAGCCTGGGGCTGGACCTGGGCGTGTATGGCGCGCCGGAAACCTTCCTCATCGACGCCAAGGGCATCATCCGCTACAAGCACGTCGGCATCGTCGATGCCGACGTCTGGCGCGAGCAGTTGGCGCCGCTGTACCAAGGCCTGGTCGACGAGGTCAAGCCATGAGGCGCTGGCTGGCAGCTGCCGTGCTGGGCATGAGCCTGGCCGGTGTGGCCAGGGCGGCCATCGATACCTACCAGTTCCGCGATGACGCCGAGCGCGAGCGTTACCAGCAGCTGACCAAGGAACTGCGCTGCCCCAAGTGCCAGAACCAGGACATCGCCGACTCCAACGCACCGATCGCCGCCGACCTGCGTCGCGAGATCTTCCGCATGCTCGGCGAAGGCAAGAGCAACCAGCAGATCGTCGACTTCATGGTCGACCGCTATGGCGACTTCGTGCGCTACAAGCCGGCGCTCAGCGGCCGCACCTGGTTGCTGTGGTTCGGCCCGGGCATCCTGCTGGCCGGTGGCTTCGTGGTGCTGGCGGTGATCGTTCGCCGTCGCCGTGGCCCGGCGTCTCAGGCTGCTCAGGAATTGTCCGTCGAAGAACGCGAACGTCTCGCCAAACTGCTGGAAAAAGAACAGACCCATGACTGAATTCTGGCTTAGCGCGGGCCTGCTGCTGCTCGCTGCCCTCGGCTTTCTGCTGATCCCGATCCTGCGTGGCCGTCGCCAGCAGCAGGAAGAAGACCGCACCGCGTTGAACGTCGCCCTGTACCAGGAGCGCGTCGCCGAACTGGCCGCCCAGCAGGCCGCCGGTGTGCTCGACGAGGCGCAAATGGCCAAGGGCCGCGACGAGGCGGCCCGTGAGCTGCTGGCCGACACCGAAGGCGCGGAACCCGCACGCCAGGGGCACCTGGGCAAAGCCCTGCCATTGCTGGCGGCGGTGTTGGTGCCAGTACTGGCATTGGGGCTGTACCTGCACTTCGGCGCAGCGGACAAGGTCGAGCTGACCCAGGAATTCGCCGCGGCACCGAAGACAATGGACGAAATGACCACGCGCCTCGAGCGTGCCGTGCAGGCACAGCCGGACTCGGCCGAAGGCCTGTACTTCCTGGGCCGGGCTTACATGGCCCAGCAGCGCCCGGCCGATGCGGCACGGGCCTACGAGCGCGCCGTGGCACTGGCCGGTCGCCAGCCCGAGCTGCTGGGCCAGTGGGCCCAGGCGCTGTATTTCGCCGCTGAGAAAAAATGGAGCGCGCAGGTGCAGGCGCTGACCGACGAAGCGCTCAAGGCCGACCCGAACGAAGTCACCAGCCTTGGCTTGCGGGGCATCGCCGCCTTCGAGGGCGAGCGCTACCAGGAAGCCATCGACTACTGGAACCGCCTGCTGGCGCAACTGCCCGAACGCGATGCCTCGCGGGCGGCGCTCCAAGGTGGCATCGACCGCGCCGCAGAGCGCCTGGGCAGCACCGGCAGCAAAGTGCAGGCCACTGCAGCCCGCCTGAAGGTGCGGGTGGAATTGGCGACGGCGCTCAAAGACAAGGTCAAGCCTGACGACACCGTGTTCATCTTCGCCCGTGCCAGTAACGGCCCGCCCATGCCGCTGGCGGCCAAGCGGGTCACCGTGGCGCAATTGCCGCTGGAGGTGGAATTGTCCGATGCTGACGCTATGCTGCCGCAGATGAAACTGTCCCAGTTCGCCGAAGTCCAACTGGTTGCACGCGTATCGCGCGCCGGCCAGCCGACCCGCGGCGAGTGGGTCGGCCAGGGCGCGCCCCTGGCCAATACCACCCAGGCCACCCAGCACCTGACCATCGACAGCCCAGACCAGTAAGAGAACAATGCCATGCACAGCACCGTCCGCCTGACCCTGATCACCCTGGCCCTGGGGTTGTCCGCGTGTACGGCGCATCAACCCTATGAGCAGCCATCGCCGCCGATCGAGACAGTGCCGCCGCATCAGGGGCCTGCGGTGAAACCGCTGCCAGGTGGTCAACCATCGACACAGCCGAGCAAGCCTGCGGCGATTCCCAAGCCGATGCCACGCACCTCCGCCAGCTTCGCACCACCGCCGGGTGGTGCCAGCCATTGGGATCCGAAGCTCGGGGTGTATGTGCTGGAGAACAAGACCAATGTCTTTTACCGGCAGCGCACCTACTACCGCTATGACAATGGCTGGAGCTGGTCGCTGAACCCGGACGGCCCATGGCAGGAAACCGACAGCAGCGGTGTACCCGGCGGGCTGGGGCGCGCTTACGGGCAGTAATTGTAGGAGCGGCGTTGTGTCGCGAAAGGGCCGCGAAGCGGCCCCCAGGATTTCGGCGACAGAGCATCGATTGCTGGGGCTGCCTTGCAGCCCTTTCGCGACACAAGGCCGCTCCTACTGACCTGATAACCCATACAGTACAGTTTCCCCTTATTTTTCGATTGACTGTACTGGCCGTTGACTCCGCATAATGCCCTTTCGAATTGACTCGGAGGTGGCATGAGCAAGACAGTCCTGGTACTGGTAGAAACCGTCGATGATTACTTGCCATTACTCGAAAAGGCCGGCTACCGCCTGATTCGTGCCCCCTCCCCGCAAATGCGCGCCGACGCCATCCAGCGCCATGCCGGCCAGATAGCCGCCGTGCTTACCCGTGGGCCGCTGGGCCTGACCGCCGCTGAAATCGCCGCCTTGCCCAAGCTGCAGATCATCTGCGTGATCGGGGCTGGCTACGAGCAGGTCGACCTGGCCGCCGCTGCCGCCCGTGGCATCACCGTCACCAATGGCGCCGGCGCCAACGCCGCGGCAGTCGCCGACCACACCCTGGCCATGCTGCTAGCGCTGTTGCGCGACATCCCTCGCGCCGATGCCAGCACCCGTCGTGGCGAGTGGAACCGGGTGATCAGCCCGTCGGTCAGCGGCAAGCGCCTGGGCCTGCTAGGGCTCGGCGCGGTCGGCCAGGCCATCGCCCAACGCGCCAGCCTGGGCTTCGACATGAATATCAGCTATCACAGCCGCACCCCGCGAACCGACGTGCCTTACACCTGGTATGACAGCCCGTTGCACCTGGCCGATGCCGTCGACATCCTGGTCGTTGCCACCCCGGGTGGCGCCAACACCCGCCATCTGGTCGATGCCCAGGTGCTCGAGGCACTGGGCGCAGAGGGTTACCTGGTGAATATCGCCCGGGCCAGCGTGGTCGACACCCAGGCGCTGGTATCAGCCCTTGAACAAGGCCGGCTTGCCGGTGCCGCACTCGATGTGTTCGATGACGAACCCGCCGTGCCAGATGCCCTCAAGGCCCTCAGCAATACGGTGCTCACGCCCCATGTGGCCGGCCAGTCGCCCGAGGCCGCTCGTGACACCGTGGCCCTGGTGCTGCGCAACCTGCAGGCTTTTTTTGCCGGCGAACCGGTGCTCACGCCGGTCCGCGCGTAACTCTTTCGATACCCACCCGGCATTGCCCGGATCACAAGGAGCGTTTGATGCAACTCGAAATCTTCCAGGTCGATGCCTTCTCCGCTGAGCCTTTTGGTGGCAACCCGGCGGCGGTGATCCCGTTGCAAAGCTGGCTGCCGGACGATGTGCTGCAACGCATCGCCGAAGAGAACAACCTGTCGGAAACGGCTTACTTCGTGCGCAATGGCGAGACGTTCGACCTGCGCTGGTTCACCCCCACCGTTGAAGTCGACCTGTGCGGCCACGCCACACTGGCCTCGGCCTACGTGCTGTTCGAACAACTGGGCGAGCAAGCCGAAGTGCTGCGCTTCAACACCCGCAGTGGCGAGTTGCGGGTCAGCCGTGGCGCCGACGGCCTGCTGGCCATGGACTTCCCGGCCAAGCAGCCGCAAGCCGTGGAGGTGCCGGCCGGCTTGCTGGAGGCGCTGGGCCTGAGCGCGGCGAAGGCCGTCTACCGCTCCGACGACTATGTGGTAGTGGTCGATGACGCCGCGCTGCTCGACCCGCTGAAGCCCGATTTCGTCGCCTTGTCGGCATTCGACGTGCGTGGCATCGCGGTCACTGCCGCTGGCCGTGGCTACGACTTCGTCACCCGTTGGTTCGGCCCGCGGGTCGGCGTCAATGAAGACCCGGTCACGGGCTCTGCGCATACCTCGCTGGCGCCGCTGTGGGCCGAGCGACTGGGCAAGTCCTCGCTGAGCTGCGAGCAGGGGGGGGCGCGCAAAGGGCAGTTGCACTGTGAAGTCCCAGGCAATGGCCGGGTGATCATTAGTGGGCGTGCGGCGTTGTACCTGCGCGGTAGGGTGTACATCTGACCGAACGGATAGGCTGAGGGCTCCGAGCTGTGGGGCCCGATCTATACTTGCTGACCCAATCTGCAAGGAGCCCCATCATGACCCTGGAAAAAAACGGCAGCTGCCTCTGCGGTGAAACCCGTCTGCGGGTCACTGTCGACAATACCCACATCAGCGCCTGCCATTGCAACATGTGCCGCAAATGGACAGGCGGCCCGCTGCTGGTCGTGGACTGCAGCCACACGCCGGTCTTCGAGGGGCGGGCGCCGGCGGTCTACGACTCGTCCGAGTGGGCCCAGCGTGGTTTTTGCAGCCGTTGTGGCACGCACCTTTTTTACCGGCTCAAGGACAAGGACCACTATGCGGTCCCGGTAGGCCTGCTGGATGGCGACGAGGCCTGGGATTTCGACCTGCAGATATTCGTCGAGCAGAAACCCGCCTGGTATTGCTTTGCCAACCCGACCAAGGAATTGACCGGCGAGCAAGCCTTCGAGCAGTTTGGCTGAGCCATTTCCCACAGGAATGCCCGCATGCGCAAAGATCCTTTGCCGTCGGCCCTGCACAGCGTTAGCCTGCGCGCATCCACGAACAGGAGCGGAAAGCGTGAAGCGCGGTGTGATGTATGCCGGCGGGGCCGGTGCGTTATGGGGCATGGTACTGATGGTTCCGGAGCTGTTGCCGGAGTTCAACCCGATGCTGCTGAGCAGCGTGCGCTATGCGATGGTCGGCCTGATCTCGTTGTTGCTGGCGGTGCCGATGGCCCGGCAGCTGCGCCAGTTGACCCTGGCGGATGGCTGGATGCTGCTGCGCCTGGCAGTGATCGGCAACCTGCTGTACTTCATCTGCCTGGTGGCGGCAATCCAGCGCCTGGGCGTGGCACCTGCCTCACTGATCGTCGGTGTGTTGCCGCTGACCATCACCCTGTATGGCCGCAACGACAGCGGTGCAGTGCCGATCCGGCGGCTGGTCGGCCCGCTGGCGCTGATTCTTGCCGGCATGCTGTGCATCAACCTGGAGACCTTTGCCTTCGCCCCGGGCGACATCGGCGACAAGCTCATGGGGCTATTCTACGCCTTGGCCGCGCTCGCCTGCTGGACCTGGTACGCGGTGCAGAACAGCCGTTATCTGAAGCAGAGTGGGCATTTCGACAGCCACCAGTGGTCGGTGTTGATCGGCGTGCTGACCGGCCTGAGCAGCCTGCTGATGGTGGCCGCCCTGGCGATGTGGCAGCCGCAGCAGCTGCAAGTGGAGGCACCGATGGCGCGTTGGTGGCTGTTCTGGGGCGCTTGCCTGGGCTGTGCAGTGCTCGGTTCGTGGCTGGCTACGGCGCTGTGGAACGCTGCGTCCAAACGCTTGCCGCTGACCTTGAGCGGGCAGCTGATCGTATTCGAGACCCTGTTCGCGCTGTTGTATGCCTTCCTCTGGCGGCAAGCCGGGCCGAGCCTGCTGGAAGCGGCAGCGATCATGCTGGTGATTGGCGGGGTGTTGTGGTCGATGCGTCAGCATGGAACACCACGTGAGCTTGCCAAACCGGTTCATTCCTGAGAAAAGGGCGCCCTTGAATTCCAGCGTTGGAGCTTGCCCATGAGCAGCGAACTGCAGATCACCGAACTCGTCGAAGGCGACGGCAAAGCCGCCGTCAAAGGCGCCCTTATCACTACCCAGTACACCGGCTGGCTGGCCGACGGCAGCGAATTCGACTCGTCGTGGTCGCGTGGCAGACCGTTCCAGTGCGTGATTGGCACCGGCCGTGTCATCAAAGGCTGGGACCAGGGGCTGATGGGCATGCGCGTGGGTGGCAAGCGCAAGCTGCAGGTGCCGGCGCACCTGGGGTATGGCGAACGTAGCGTGGGGGCGATTCCGCCGAATTCGGACCTGACCTTCGAGATCGAATTGCTGGAAGTGCTGACGCGGGATGATTGAGTAGTCCGCTTCCTACACTTGGCGGAAAAGGACTACACGATCTGTTGGTTTGCATCTGATTGTGGTGTTTTTGCCAGACGGCTAACCTTGCAGCTCTCAACGAGTCAAGAGGGTGCCATGCCCATGAAATCGCACTTTTCCTCGAAGGTTATCCGTGAAGCGAACGCTCTGCTGGTGGCGTCGGGTGGCCGAATGGAAGTTCCTCTGCCACGGGAACTCGCAGGTGTTCTAACGAGTACTCGGAAAACCCGTTCGGAGCTGAACGCGGCGTTTGAAAGCGCATACACACGTCTACGGAAGGACTAACAGTCTCATGGCCGATGGCTGTTACAACCACATCTACTCGGTCCTTGTGGAAAGTGATCAGGATACGCTCGGGATCATTGCCTACTCGTTGTACAAACGACAGAAAATTGAGTTTATCCAGTCCTTCAAGGTCAAGCATGACAGGGAGCCAAGAGACGAAAACATGGCTCCGTTTCACGATGTCAGTAACAGCCCTACGCAGCTGGAAAGCTATCGCAATCAGGCGAGCCAGCTTGTTCAGGGGTTTCTGGACGCATCGATTGCCACCCAGGCTGCTGAGCTCGATCGCTTCTATTCCGAAAAGGCCAGCATCGAAATCAGAAATGCCAAACCAGGATTTTGGCTGGGCGTCGCTCAGAGTCTCGTCGGCTCTGTTCTCTTCGTTTTCTTGCTCGGGTTTCTCGTGTTCTTTACCTGGAGTCTGAACCAGGGGCCGAAACAGGTGATCGAGCAGGTCTTCGATGTGGTCATCACCGATTCGCACTCGACATAATTCCGCAACACGCATGCTCTAACGTAATCCTTGCCTAGGGAACGGCATCCACACTCAAGGAGGAACCAAACGGGTTGCGGACACTCTGAGTCCTGCTCGTTGCCAAGGATGGCAATCACTAACACGGATGCCCTGCGGCATGGGCCGCGGGGCAATGTGGCGGGTACCCAGATACCTTTTGCCACAAGAGCCTGCCTACATGAAGTTGCCATCTTTCATTCGACGTCGCCGCCACCTGTTGCTCAGCCTGGCCCTCGTCGCTGCGGCTGCGCCGCTGGCACTGGAAGTGGTCGAAAGCCGCGCTCAACCGGTCGACGGCACCCAGACGCTGGTGTTCCTGCGCCATGCCGAAAAGCCTGGTGAAGGCCTGGGGCAACTGAACTGCCAAGGCCTCAATCGCGCGCTGGACCTGGCGACCTTGCTGCCGGAGCGTTTCGGCAAGGCGGATTACGTGTTCGCGGCCAACCCCACGCGGCATGTCGAGGAAGGGAGTCAGGACCAGAGCTACAGCTACATCCGCCCGCTGATGACCATCAGCCCCAGCGCCATTCGCCTGGGTTTGCCGGTCAATATCGACTTCGCTGCCAACGACACCGAAGAGCTCGCCGACGAACTGGTCAGCGAGAAGTACCGCAACGCCACGGTCTATACCGCCTGGTCCCATGGCTACCTGCCGGAACTGATCAATGCCGTGGCCGGCAAGGCGTTGGGTGATGAGCGGGTGATCACCGAAGACTGGAATGGCGATGATTTCGATACCCTCTACGTCCTTACCCTGACCTGGCACGACGGCAAGGCCAGCCTGCTCAGCCGCAACGTGCGCCAGGGCCTCAACGGCGGCGCCCATAGCTGCCCGACCTGATCCGCTGTTACTGTCTTGGCAGGGAAGCCATGACAGGGAAGGGCAATGACGCAACGGGTGACGGTAATCGGTGGTGGCGTTGTCGGCCTGGCCACGGCCTATGCGCTGGTGCGCGAAGGCCTGCCGGTGGTGCTGGTTGAGGCGCGAGACCAGTTGGCCTCGGCGACCAGCTTTGCCAATGGCGGGCAACTTTCCTATCGCTATGTGGCGCCGCTGGCCGACGCCGGTGTGCCGTGGCAGGCGCTTGGCTGGTTATTGCGGGGCGACTCGCCACTGCGCCTGCGCTTGCGTCTGGATGCTGCCCAATGGCGCTGGTTGCTGGCGTTCGTGATGGCTTGCCGCAGCAGCGTCAATCGCCGTAACGCCGCACAGCTGCTGGAGCTGGCCTTGCACAGCCAGGCCATCCTGAAACGCTGGCGTGAAGACGACGGCCTGAGCGACTTTGCCTGGCGGCAGAACGGCAAGCTGGTGGCCTTTCGCAGTGAGCGGGCGTTCGCCCATGGGCGTGAGCATCTGCTCGATCCGGATCGTCAACGAGTGCTCGGTGCCAGCGACGTCAGGGCGCTGGAGCCGGCGTTGGCGGATGCGCCCTTTATCGGCGCCGTGCTGACCCCGGATGAAGAAGTCGCCAATTGCCATCGCTTCTGCGAGCGGCTGGCAGAGCGCTTGCGCGCATCCGGGCGGTGCCAGTTCCTGCTGGGCAACCCGGTCACGCGCCTGATCACACGTGATGATCAGGTGGTGGCACTGCAACTGGGGCGTGAACAGATGGATGTCGAGCGCCTGGTGTTGTGCGCCGGTCATCGAAGTGCCGGGCTGGCGCTGCCGGGGTTGCGACTGCCGGTCTACCCACTCAAGGGTTACAGCCTGACGGCACCGATAGCCACGGAGCATCGGGCGCCTGAGCTAAGCATTACTGACTACGAACGCAAGATCGTCTACGCGCGGCTCGACGAGCAACTGCGAGTAGCAGCGATGGTGGATATCGTCGGCTACGACGAAACGGTGGATGCGCGCAGGCTCGACAGCATGCGCCGGCAGGCGCTGGAGACGTTGCCGCGGGCGGCGGATTACGCGGGGGCGGTGGAATGGGCGGGGATGCGACCGGCGACGCCGACCGGGGTACCCATCGTAGGGGCTTGCGCCTATCGCAACCTGTGGCTGAACCTGGGGCATGGAGCTTTGGGGTTTACCTTGGCCTGTGGCAGCGGGGAGCGGTTGGCTC
The DNA here is from genome assembly GCF_052041945.1 of Pseudomonas sp. SMN11. Taxonomy (NCBI): domain Bacteria; kingdom Pseudomonadati; phylum Pseudomonadota; class Gammaproteobacteria; order Pseudomonadales; family Pseudomonadaceae; genus Pseudomonas; species Pseudomonas sp. SMN11. Next base: position 41,691 of record NZ_JBKGGW010000042.1, read on the forward strand.
GATTACTGTGTTGACATGTGCCGGCCCTTTCGCGGGGCAAGCCCGCTCCTACAGGTCCAGCGCGATTCTGTAGGAGCGGGCTTGCCCCGCAAAGAGGCCGGAACAGACGAAGCGGTATTAACGCCCGAACTTCATCGGCCAGCCCAGCACCTTCTTCGCCCGCGGTGTGGCATAGGTGCGCACCTTGGACGTGCTGAGCCCCATCCGCACCAGCGACTCGGCAATGGTCACCGCCGCGCTCACGCCGTCGACCACAGGCACTCCTGTACGCTGGCGGATCTGCTCATCCAGCCCGGCCATCCCGCCACAGCCCAGGCAGATCACCTCAGCCTTGTCGTCACGTACGGCACGTTCGGCTTGCTCGACGATGGCCTCCACCGCGCGTTGCGGGTCTTCTTCCAGTTCCAGCACAGCCAGGCCACTGGCGCGCACCGAGGCACAATGGTCATACAGCCCGGACAGCTTCAGGCGGTCCTCGATCAGCGGCACGGTGCGGTCAAGGGTGGTCACCACCGAATAGGCGTGGCCCAGGTACATGGCGGTGCTGGCGGCGGCATCGGTGATGTCCACCACTGGCACGTCGAGTAACTCCTGCAGGCCTTCGCGGCCATGCTCGCCGTAGCCAGCCTGAATCACGGCATCGTAGGGGCCGTCGTAGGCCAACACCCGGTCCATCACGGCGATGGCGGCCAGGTAGCTTTCGAAATTGCCCTCCACCGATTCGGCGCCGAACCAAGGGGTCAGGCCGATGATTTCCGTGCCGGGCGCAGCGACGCTGCGCGCCTGCTCGGCGATGGCCTCGGTGATGGCTTCGGTGGTGTTGACGTTGGCGATCAGAATACGCATGGGCAGTCCTCCTTGATCAATGGCTGCTGTGGTCGACGGCGATGCACTCGCCGCTGACATCGTGGTATTGGCGGTTGCGCGGGGCGATCAGCAGGTACACCGCGGCAGCGATGCCGGCGCCGATCAGCCAGGAAAACGGCGCAATGCCATGGAAGTTCGGCACCAGCGCCAGGATGATGGCCAGCAGTGCCGCGGGCACGAAGGCAACCACGGCGCGCAGGTTGATGCCCTTGCTGTAGTGGTAGGCACCGGTCGGGTGTTCGGTGTACAGCTCCGGCACGTTGATGCGGCCTTTGCGCAGCAACCAGTAGTCGGCCATGATCACTCCGTACAGCGGGCCGAGCAGGGCGCCCAGGCCGGACAGGAAGTACACGATTACCAGCGGGCTGTTGTAGAGGTTCCAGGGCAGGATCAGCACCGCCAGGGTTGCGCTGATCAGCCCGGCGCGGCGGAAGTTGAGGTGGCGGGGCGCCAGGTTGCTCAGCACGAACGCCGGCGCGACGAAGTTGGCCATGATGTTCACCGCCACGGTGACGATCAGGAAGGCCAGGCAGCCGAGCACCAGGAACGGGGTGCTGGGGATGCTGGCGACGATCTGGGTCGGGCTGTCGATGATCTGGCCGTTGATCTGGAACTGCGCGCCGCACAGCACCACGGTGATCATGGCGAACACCAGGATGTTAACCGGCAGGCCCCAGAAGTTGCCGACGCGGATGGTCTTGCGGCACGGCGAGGAGCGGGCGAAGTCGCAGAAGTTCAGCACCAGGGTGCCGTAGATCGCCAGCCACAGGGCGCCACCGGCGAAGATGTTGCGCCACATCTCATAGCCGGTCAGCGGTTCGGCCACCGACCAGGCGATGCGCGCATCGGCCCTGAAGTACATGAACACCGCCAGGCTGGCCACGGTCAGCAGGATCACCGGGCCGGCGAAGGCCTCGTAGCGGCGCACCATCTCCATGCCGTAGGCGAGGATCACCAGCTGCACCAGCCAGATCGCCACGAAGCACACCCAGCCCAGGCTAGACAGGCCCAGGATGCTGTCGTGGTCATAGGCGGCGACCTGCGGCCACACGGCAGTGAGCAGCACGCGCAGCACCACCGAGGCCAGGTAGGTCTGGATGCCGAACCAGGCGATGGCGATGACCGCATGGATCAGCGCCGGGATCTGCGCGCCATGGATGCCGAAGGCAATGCGGCTGATCACCGGGAACGGTACCCCGGTCTTCTGTCCCATGTAGCCGGACAGGTTCATGAAGAAGTACACCAGTGCCGCGCCGATCGCCAGCGACAGCAGGATCTGCCAGCCACCCAGGCCAAGGGCGAACAAGCCCATGGCGAAGGAGTAGTTGGCAATGTTGTGCACATCGTTGGTCCACAGCGCAAAGATGCTGTAGCGGCCCCAGCGGCGGCCTTCGATACGGGTGGGGGCAAGGTCTCGGTTATGCAGGCGTGGGCTCAATGCGAGCGGCGGCATCTCGCCTGCAAGGGTAGAAGAGGGGCTGGTGCTGGCGACGGATAGTTCAGGGGCAAGGTCGAGGCTGGTACTCATTCCGGCAGGCTCCTGATGCACGTGGACTGCGATGAGCGGGCATGCGCACGGGCTCGCCATCTCGTCGGTGCAGCTTGGCATCACTGGGTTCTGGGCGCGGCGGCCGGTGTTGTGCCGGCGTCGCGAGTTTTTGTGTATTTATGTTCCGTAAGGTTTGTATACAAAACACGAACACACAAAAGCGAGTTCCATGCCAGAGAAAAACGAGTTGGCGATGGCCATTAGTTTGAATCTAAGCGATTGAAAATTAAGTTTATGAAATGAAGGGAATATAAGCTGACCAAATGAACAGGTTTAATTTTCAAGTTGGCTTGTTAGTTGATCATTTGGTCAGAATTAGTTGCGCGGGATGTGTAACGTATTGGGGCGTTACCTAGAAAACTGCACACAAAAATGGCACTTAAGGTGACATTTTTGTGTACAAAAAATAGACATTTTGCGGTTCTACTGGATACATTCAGTCCATCGGCGGCAACCGTCGCTTCACCGGGCTCTTCTTGATGATCGCGGTGTTGGTTTCGGCCAGGACATTGATGCGGTCGAGCAGGGTATCGAGCTGCTCCATCGAGCGCACATGCAGCCGCGCGATGAAGCAGTCCTCGCCGGTGACCTTGTCGCACTCGGTGAACTCGGGTATGGCGATGATCTGCCGCTCCACCTCCTGCAACTGTCCCGGCAGCGGGCGAATGCGCACGATCGCCTGCAGTTGGTAGCCGAAGCTGCGCGGGTCGACTTCCACGGTGTAGCCACGCAGTACGCCGCGCTCTTCCAGGCGGCGCAGGCGCTCGCTGACGCTGGGAGCGGAGAGGCCGCTGATCTGCGCCAGGGCCTTGAGCGAGCGGCGTGAGTCTTCCATCAAGGCATTGATCAGCAGTTGGTCGATTGCGTCGGTCATGCTTACCTCATCAGGCAAATCAAGAATGTTGCCTTGATAGTAAAGGTGAACTGGCTGGTCTGCCTTGGATATCCGCTGGAAGGTGCATGGCTACCCTCTGCATACTATGGCCATCATCCAAGGGAGGTGTGAGATGGAGAGTTCATTGCGCCGTGGCTCGCTGGAAATGGTCGCCGCCATGCTGATTTCCGGCACCATTGGTTGGTTCGTGCTGGTGTCGGGGCAGCCGGTGCTGGAAGTGGTGTTCTGGCGCTGCGTATTCGGTACTGGCACCTTGGTGGCGATCTGCGCGGCGTTCGGCTTTCTCAAGCCGGGCGTGATGACCCGTAGCGCATTCCTGCTGGCCATCGCCAGTGGGGTGGCCATCGTTGGGAACTGGGTGCTGCTGTTCGCCTCCTACTCGCGGGCGTCGATTGCCATCGGCACGGCGGTGTACAACGTCCAGCCGTTCATGCTGGTGGGGCTGGCGGCGCTGTTTCTGGGTGAAAAGATCACCGCCGCCAAGGTCACCTGGCTGAGCGTGGCATTCCTTGGCATGCTGGCGATCGTCAGTGCCCACGGCGCGGGGCAGGCCAGTGGTGAGGACTACTTGCAAGGCATTGGTCTGGCGCTGGGCGCGGCCTTCCTCTATGCGATTGCCGCGTTGATCATCAAACGGCTGAAAGGCACGCCACCTCACCTGATCGCGTTGATCCAGGTCGCCACCGGGGTGCTGCTGTTGGCGCCGTGGGTGAAACTGGGCGGGCTGCCTGGCGAGCCGTCGGCGCTGGCCAGCCTGGTGACCCTGGGCATGGTCCACACCGGCTTGATGTATGTGCTGTTGTACAGCGCCATCCAGCGCCTGCCGACGGCGTTGACCGGTGCGCTGTCGTTCATCTACCCGATTGCCGCGATCCTGGTCGACTGGGTGGCCTTCGGGCACCGCCTGGCGCCGCTGCAGTGGGTGGGGGTGGCGTTGATACTGCTGGCGGCAGCCGGCATGCAGCAGGGCTGGTGGTTCCGTTCTGCACAAGTGCCGGCCAAGGGGTAGAATGGCGGCCTTTTCATTTGCTTGCGACCCGCCATGACTTCGCCGATCCACACCCTCGAACAGCACCTGCTCGCTGCCATTGACCCTGCCCCTGCAGAAACCCGCCGCCTGTTCCACGGCCGCGGTCGTTGCTGGGAGGGCCTGGAGCAGGTCACGGTGGACTGGCTGCAGGGTGTACTGTCGGTGGCGCTGTTCCGCGAACCGCCAGAGGGCCAGCTGGGCGAGCTGGAAGCCATGCTGCGCAACCTGGCCGAACGCCCGCAATGGACCGGCCAGGCGATCCTCATCCAGCATCGTTATCTGCCCGACAGCCCAGGCCAATGGCTGCTGGGCGAACCTTGCCAGCAGCGCGAGGTGGTCGAGGACGGCCTGACCTATCTGCTCGACCTGGGTGTGCGGCAGAACAACGGCCTGTTCCTCGACATGCGCTACGGCCGGCGTTGGGTGCGTGAGCAGGGGGCGGGCAAGCGGGTTTTGAACCTGTTCGCCTACACCTGTGGCTTCTCGGTGGCGGCGATTGCTGGCGGTGCGGAACAGGTGGTGAACCTGGACATGGCCAAGTCAGCGCTTTCGCGGGGACGCGATAATCATCGCCTGAACGGGCACGATGCATCGCGGGTCGCCTACCTGGGGCATGAGCTGTTCAAGTCCTGGGGCAAGGTGCGCAAGTACGGGCCTTACGACCTGATCATCATCGACCCACCGACCTTCCAGCGTGGCAGCTTCGTGCTGACCCAGGACTACGCCAAGATCCTGCGGCGCTTGCCAGAGTTGTTGAGTGAAGGTGGGACGGTGCTGGCCTGCGTCAACGACCCGGGGATCGGGCCGGAGTTTCTGATCGAAGGGATGGCGGAGCAGGCGCCTTCGCTGGCCTTCGTCGAGCGGTTGGAAAACCCGCCGGAGTTTCCCGATGTGGACCCGGCAGGGGGGCTCAAAGCATTGGTATTCCGCCAGGTATAAAGTTACCTGTGCCGGCCGCGGTCCCTGTAGGAGTGGGATCGTCCGGCGAAGAGGCCGGCACAGGCGACATCAAGCGCCCAGAGCTTGCACAGGCAGTGGATACACCTGGGCAAAACTCACCTTGTTGGTCTGGTCCACGCGTTTCTTCAGTCGCTCATTGAACGCCCGACTCACAGCATACTGCCCACCGGAAATGGTGCGGAATTGCGCCGTCAGCACGAACCCGTTCAAGTCCATGCGATCGACCCCGAACACCTGCAGCGGCCCTTGCAGGTTGATGCGCAGCAGTGGGTCTTCGCTGATCGACTGCCCCACCTCATGGATCAGCCCCAGCGACTCGTCGACGTCGCTGTCGTAGGTGAACTGCACCGAGAAGAACGCATAGGCGAACTGCCGCGACTGGTTGGTGACGGCCTTGATCTGGCCAAACGGCACCGAGTGCACGAAGCCCTTGCCGTCGCGCAGGCGCAGGGTGCGGATGGTCAGGCTTTCGACGGTGCCGGCATGGCCGGAGTCGAGCACCACCCAGTCTCCGATCGAAATGGTGTCCTCGATCAGGATGAATAACCCGGTGATCACATCCTGCACCAGTTGCTGCGAGCCAAAGCCGATGGCCAGGCCGATCACCCCGGCACCCGCCAGCAACGGCGCTACGTTGATGCCCAGGTTGGCCATGGTGGTGATGGTGCAGATGACGATCAGGATAACTTTCACCGCATTGCGCAGCATGGGCAGGATGGTGCGCACCCGGGTGCTCGGCTGGCGTGAGGCGCGGCGCCCGACGGCGGGCTTGAGCGCTTCCTGGATGGCGGTATCGAGCACCACCCAGAGCAGCCAGGTGACCAGCAGGATCAGGCCGATGCTCGACAGTGAATTGCTGATCGCCTGGCCGAGGCTGTTGCTCAGGGCGAAGTCGATCACCGAGAAGCCCCAGATGCGCCCCAGCAGTTCGATGAAGGCTACTGCCATGGCGATGCGCAGCAGCGCATGGGCGAGGCTGCGTAGCAGTTCCTTGTAGGGCCGCACACGCTGGGCCGGATCGCTGCCCTGGGGTGCCAGCAGATGTTGCAGCAGGGTGCTGAGGAACACGGTGGAAACCAGCAGTACCGTGGTCAGCAAGGCGTTCTGCAGCGCCTTCTGGCTCTCCTCGCCAGCGCCGAGCAGATGGATGGCCGAGACCAGTATCATCAGCAGAATTGGCAGGTACCACACCGCCGAGAAGATCCGCAGGGTCTCTTGCACGGCGCGGTGCTGTACGCGGTCCTTGTAGTTGCGGTTGCGAATCAGGTGGGCGACCGGGCGGCGCAGGCGGATAACCAGGCTGGCAAAGACGAACGTGGCGGTCAGGCCGGTGATCACGGCGACGCTGGCAGTAATGTTGCCACCCAGCTGGCGGGCGATCTGCGGGCTGGTCAAAGCGTCGCTCCAGGCGGCAAGGAAACCGATCAGGAACAGCGGGCGCGGCGCCAGTCGCTTGATCACCGCCACCGCCGCGCGCTTGTGGCCGGCATCGAAGAGGGTGATCAGGCAGAGGATGATCGAGGTCGAGAACAGACCGCTGCTCGTTGCGTAGGCCAGGCTCAGGCCCAAGGCGCGGGCAATCGACGGGTCGAGGAAACGGCTGAGGTACAGCGTCAGCGGCAGGCTGGCGAGCGCCGGCAGCGTGTATGGCAGCAGGTAGCCAAGCAGGCTGCTGGCGCGTTGGCGCGCGCTCAGCCATGGGGTGCCGCCCAGACGTTTGCTGAGCCAGCGGCCGAGCGTGGTCAGCAAGGCGAAGCTGGCGGCCCAGGTCAGCGTCAGCAGGATGAAGTTGCCGGCCAGTTGCAGCGAATCACTGGCCGAGTGACGATCGACCAGGCGTTCCACTTCCTGGGCGGCACGGTCGGTGCGCAGGCGCCAGGCATCGACCAGGTGAGCGTCGAGGTCGAGTTCCTGGGCGGCGCTGTCCAGGCCGTCGGCCAGGGCGCCGAGCAGCCCACCTTGCAGTACCGGTTCCGGTTCGGCGGGTTGTTCGTCGGCGGGGGCGGGGTCTGCGGCCAGCAGATGGGTGCTCAGCAGGCAGCCGAGCAGCAGGGTGGAGAGAAAGCGCAGCACTGGAGTACTCCTTGGGCCGGGGTGAGCGGGGCAGGGTTACTCAAGAAACTGAGGGTGATGGGTGGGGAAAGTTCGATTGGTGTGTTGCCTGTGCCGGCCTCTTCGCGGCTGTAGGAGCGGATTTATCCGCGAGAGGCCGGTCCTGCTTACATCAATTACTGCTGATTGGTGTAGATCTGATCGAACACGCCACCATCATTGAAGTGGGTCTTCTGCACGGTACGCCAGTCACCAAAGGTCTTCTCCACCGACAGGAAGTCGACTTTCGGGAAGCGGTCGGTGTACTTGGCCAGCACCGTCGCATCCCGCGGGCGCAGGTAGTTCTGCGCGGCGATTTCCTGGGCCGCTGGCGACCACAGGTATTTCAGGTATTCCTCGGCCACGGCCTGGGTGCCTTTCTTGGCCACCACCTTGTCGACCACGCTCACCGGCGGCTCGGCCTCGGCCGACACGCTCGGATAGACCACTTCGAACTGATCGCGGCCGAACTCGCGGGCGATCATCTCGGCTTCGTTCTCGAAGGTTACCAGCACGTCGCCGATCTGGTTAGTCATGAAGGTGGTGGTGGCGGCTCGGCCACCGGTGTCGAGCACTGGCGCCTGCTTGAACAGCTTGCCGACGAATTCGCGGGCCTTGGTTTCATCGCCGCCCTGCTTGAGCACATAGCCCCAGGCCGACAGGTAGGTGTAGCGGCCGTTACCCGAAGTCTTCGGGTTGGGCACGATCACCTGCACGCCGTCCTTGAGCAGGTCCGGCCAGTCCTTCAGCGCCTTGGGGTTGCCCTTGCGCACGATGAACACGGTGGCCGAGGTGAACGGCGCGCTGTTGTTCGGCAGGCGGGTCACCCAGTTGTCCGGCACCAGCTTGCCGTTGTCGGCCAGGGCGTTGATGTCGGTGGCCATGTTCATGGTGATGACATCGGCCGGCAGGCCATCGATCACCGCACGCGCCTGCTTGCTCGAGCCACCGAAGGACATCTGCACATTGACCTTCTCGTTGTGCTCGGCTTCCCAGTGTTTCTGGAAGGCCGGGTTGTAGTCCTTGTAGAAGTCACGCATCACGTCATAGGAAACGTTCAGCAGGGTCGGGGCAGCCTGGGCCAGGTTGCCGAGGGCCAGGCCGGCGGCGAGCAGCGAGGCGGTGAAGAGTTTTTTCACGACGCATTCCTTGTTGTGGATCAAAGGTTTGGCAATGTGCCAGCGACTATACCGTTTTGTTCTTGGAGGGTTAAAGATTGAATGAGTCTTTGCTTATGCGGTTTGGCTTACCTGGTAGATCTGACAGTTGCGCACTGGCTGTGCAATTGATGTGATGAACCGAGAGATTAGGGAGCATCCATGGCATGAGTAGAGTTGAAGGCAAGTCTCGGAAGTACGCTTATTGCTCGTATGGCTATCGATACCATGGTGGCCCTGTCTTGCTCGCATTTAACGGTGAGTTTTTCGATTGTCTTGCCCAAGGCTATCTGCTGGGCAGCGGTTATCGGTTGTTTAGTCCAGTTTTGGGGAGGTTTTTGAGTGCTGATCAGCTGAGTCCATTCGGGTTTGGAGGAATCAATGCTTATGCCTACTGCAAAGGAGATCCTGTCAATAAGGTAGACCCCTCAGGACGCGCGCCTTTCTTCCTGAGACATTTATCGATTTCGGGCTTTTTAAAGCTCCTGAGAGTTTTACCAAAAACTGGGCTTACCAAGCACGCCAAAGATCTGGGGTTGAACATTGTCGAGGTAAAAAGCCATGCGACGATGCTAAAGGTGCCAGGCGCGAGCATCCAAGTGCTGGGTGATGACAGGCCTTACAACATGGTCCGCGGTGAGTCTGGGTTTGAGTTGAGCCTCGTATCAAGCGCGATGGGCATAGATAATCAATTGATTCTCGCCGAGAAGGCGTTAGCCAGCAGTCAGTTTCACGTTAGCGCTTTAGCATTTCGCTTGAAGCTTAGCGAGCAGCGTTTGGCCGCTTATCAGCAACGGCTATGGGCCGCTGATGCCGAGCTTGAACTGTTGCGAGCTGGCGCTGGTACGTGGGTCTAGCGACGAGTGTATTTATCAACTGGACTTCGGAAACAACGCATTCCCGCACCTTGAGCAGAACGCCGCCCCATGTTCGTGGGTCTTTTTGCTGCAGGTCGGACAGGAGTGCTGCAGCTGTTCCCCTCGCATCGCGTTGGCGAGCTCGGCGGTGAAGATTCCGGTCGGGACGGCAATGATCGAATAACCGGTAATCATCACCAGCGATGACAGCACCTGCCCCAGCGGCGTCTTCGGCACGATGTCGCCGAAACCCACCGTGGTCAGCGTGACGATGGCCCAGTAGATCCCTTTGGGGATGCTGGTAAAGCCATGCTCCGGCCCTTCGATCACATACATCAAGGTGCCGAACACCGTCACCAGGGTGGAAACCGTCACCAGAAACACGATGATCTTCTGCTTGCTGCCACGCAGCGCGTCCATCAGGTAGTGCGCCTGCTTGAGGTAGGGGCTGAGCTTGAGCACGCGGAAGATCCGCAACATCCGGATCACCCGGATGATCAGCAGGTACTGGGCGTCGCTGTAGTACAGGGCAATGATCCCCGGCACGATCGCCAGCAGGTCGACCAGGCCGTAGAAACTGAAGGCATAGCGCAGTGGCTTGGGCGAGCAATACAAGCGGGTGAGGTATTCGGCCAGGAAGATTGCGGTGAAGCCCCATTCGATGGCGGCCAGTAGGCCGGCGTAGCCTTGGTGGACCTCGTCGATGCTGTCGAGGATCACTGTGACCAGGCTGGCCAGGATGATCAGCAGGAGGATCTTGTCGAAGCGGCGGCCGGCTACGGTGTCGGTCTGGAAGACCATGATGTATAGGCGTTCCCGTAGGGCGGATTGCGTGGACATTTATGTTGGTTCCAGAAGCAGGGGCAGGTTGGTGTTGATGATGGTACGGGGGTGTACCCGACCTGATAAAACTACCAGTTTGAATCTGACTGTGGGTTCATCAAAATATGAGCCGGTTCAACGATCTGGGGACAGCGGTAATGCCTAATCTCGAGAAGGGACACGACGGCCTGTTGCAGCTGGGACTGGCGGATAGGGTACTGGCCGGGGAGCATGCCCATCTGTCCTATACGGTGTATGGATACCAGGCGGCTGATAAGGAACGAAGCGTTATGAGGTTCAACGGCCAAGCTGTTGAGCCGCTAACAAAAGGCTATCTTTTGGGAAACGGGTATCGTCTTTTTCAACCTGGGATTTGCCGTTTCCATAGTCCAGATGACCTTAGCCCATTCGGGGCCGGCGGCCTCAATTGCTACGCCTATTGCTCTGGAGACCCGATAAACAACATTGACCCATCAGGTCGAGTAAAAGAGCTGTCGGCGCTGATCGCCAAGCACGGTCTCAACAAGCCACGCGCCACGCAAGCACTCAAAGCAATGCCGATTCCTGAGACTAAAACCCATGTTTCCGTAGCACGATATGCTGAGCCAAATGTCCCCCCTTTGACTGTGTTCCGGAACAGTCAAGGAGGATTTTCCGCCATCGTGAGAGCCGATCCGGAAAACGTGGCGTTGAAGGCTCAGATTCTGGATGGACTCCGGAGCATCCTCTTACTAGCTGATACGGTTCTGTTTTATTCGAAGCACACCGTAAGAAATACTAAATTGCTATCGGGCGGGCGTGTCTTGGCAAAGACAGCGCAAACGCAGAATACCGGGCCAAATTATTCTGAAAATGCAGTGAAGCCCAAGAATATCCTGGGTGGTGCGTCAGTGCTGGTGAGAGATGTCCGGCAAGAGGCCGAAAACCCTTAAGTTCGGCTTTAATTTTGCAAATGATCACCGCTGTTACTTCTAGCAAACGGCACTAAGTGGATGGTCCAGTGCATCAGCCAGCAAGCAATGACAAAAGGTGCAGTGAGTCCTGCAATCGGCATGAGGTCGAACATCGGCTGGAGCGCAAGTGCCAGACCAACTGCGAGAAGTGTTGTCCAGGGTCGTTCGCGGTGTCGACTGAATGCCAACCCCGCCAGCGCGGCATTAAATCCGTGCAAGCCCATCCATACCGTTTGCCCCTCACCAGCCAGCAGCGCCACTGAGCCACCGATCATCGAGCCAATCACGGCCCAAGAGGCCGCATAGGGGTTGGCAATGAACATCCCGATGATGATCAGCAACCCGGCCAGCGGCTGGTCGAGCAGGAAGATCTGCCCGACGCCCCGCGCCAGGGCATACACAGGTTCTGCGTCGACGAAGCCGCTGGGTGCGGGGCTGGCGAACAACAGGGCAACCCAGCCCAGCAGCACGAAGGGTGCGGTGTAGGCGACCAGCAGCTTGCCGCCGCGCTTGCGCCATTGGTGGGTGATGATGCTCGACAGGCCGCCGGCGGCGATGATCAGCGGCGGCAGGATGACCGACCAGGGCAGCACGGCGCTGATCAGGATGCCGATCAGTACGCCGTTGTAGCAATACAGCCCGGCCTGGCGGTCGGCGCGGTCGTAGCCACGGCGTTGGGCGGTGAGCAGGCCGGACAGGGCGCCGAGCAGGGCGCCGCCGACCAGGTCGGGGGCGGTCAGCAGGATGGCCAGCAGGCAGCACAGGCCGCACAGGGGGTTGCGCAGCAGCAGCACCTGGCTGAAGCCGTTGAGCAGCGCCGTGGCCCAGTCGGGGCACGGGTTGACGAAATTCTTGGTGTACATGGGGCAGTCAGCAAGTTGATGGGGGAGCGGTGGGCCTCTTTGGGCCTCGGTTTTCCGCAGGTTCGGTGTGTTGGGAGGGCTTTGCCCTCCTTTCGCGACACAAGGCCGCTCCTACAAGGGATCGCGGTCTCCTGTAGGAGCGGCCTTGTGT
>NZ_JBKGGW010000043.1:0-49560 GCF_052041945.1 Pseudomonas sp. SMN11
CCTGAAAGATCGAGCGCCCGCGAGCGAAAGGGCTGCGCAGCAGCCCCGGCGATATGCATAACTAACTGTCAGGCACCACGCCTATCAGTCATTACTCCAACTCTACTGCAACGGGAATTTTCGCCAGTGCAGCCTTGAACTCATCGAACGAAACATAACCATCACGATTGGTGTCATTAAACGCCGAGCACTTTTTCTGCAGATACGTGAACTTCTGGGCAACCTGCTTGAGCTTATCCTCCAGCTGCCTATGCTGATCATCAAGGTAGGCGCGCTCAACACGCAGTCGCTCGAGCTGCCCATTGAAATACCTTGACACCTCAGCGTAGGAAACTTTGCCATCCAGATTTGAGTCCACTTCCGCATAATCCAGCAGGATCGGCAGGTCGAGCAAATTAGTATTGGCGACTTTTACACTTCCCATGATTGATCTCCGAAAGAACAGTGAATTCCCTGTACTGCGACAACAGGCTCACACGCTCTCGGAAACCGGACAACTGACAAAAATATCAGTTGCCCCGAGCATTTATTCTGGGCTAAAGCATCGCCCTCGCCTGTCCCGACCATTTCGATGACACCACTGCTGCTGGCACCCTGTACTTATCGCCAATCCGCCTTGTCCGCAAAGAACGCCTGCGCATTGGCCTCCAGGCTCTCCAGGTGATACCCCCCCTCCTGAACAATAACGCAAGGCAACCGCAACGCCCGTATCCGCTCGCCCAGCGCCGCAAACCCTTCCGTCGTCACCGCCACCTTGCTCTGCGGATCCAGCTCATAGATATCGAACCCAAGCGACAGCACCAGCACCTCGGCGCCAAAGTCCTGCACCGCAGCCAGCGCAATTTCAAGCTGCCCCATGAAGTCCGCCTCGCTGGCCCCATGTGCCATCGGCAGGTTCAGGTTGTACCCCTCTCCCGCACCACTGCCGCGCTCGTCCTCGAACCCCGCCACACCCGGGTAGAAGTTGGTCGGATCACCATGGGTCGACACGTAAAGCACGTCGCTACGCTCGTAGAAGATCTCCTGAATCCCCTGCCCGTGGTGCATGTCGGTATCGAGAATCGCCACCCGGCTGTAACGGCTGCGCAGGGCCTGGGCGGCAACAGCGGCATTGTTGATGTAGCAGAACCCACCCGCTGCATCAAACCGCGCATGGTGCCCAGGCGGCCGGCACAGCGCATAGGCTGCGGGTTCACCATCGAGAATGGCCTGGGCCCCGGCCACCGCGCTCTGCGCCGACCAGTAGGCCGAATGCCAGGTGTGCTCGCCCACCGGGCAGCTGCCGTCCGCCAGGTAGCGCCCGGCCTGCGCGAGGATGCCGCGCAGGGCGTTGGGCTCGCGCACGAAGATGTTCGACATCACCTCGTCGCCCCAGTCCTCGGGCACTTCCTTCCAGCGCGCATGGGCCTCTTCGAGGAACGCCAGGTAGGCCTCGCCATGCACCGCCTTGAGCGGCGCGAGGCCGGCATCGGCGGGCTGGCGGATGTCGAAGCCCAGGTCCTTGGCGGCCTGCAGCAGGCGCTGGGCGCGTTCGGGGACTTCCTGCGGGGTGCGCATGGCACCGCGCGAGTAGTAGCTGCGCGGATGGTGCAGCAGCTGTTCGGGGTGGAAGTAGCAACGCATCAGGCTTCTCCTTGTTCGACTTGGCCGGCGCGGGCCAGCACGGCGTTGAGCAATACGTCGACGCCCTGGCGGGCATCCTCGGGCAGCACGTCTTCAGCTTCGTTGTGGCTCAGGCCGCCGACGCAGGGGATGAACACCATCGCCGTCGGGCAGTAGCGGGCCAGCAGGATGGCGTCGTGGCCAGCGCCGCTGACGAGGGACTGCTGGGCATAGCCAAGGCCGTCCACCGCCTGCTGCACGGCGGCCACGCAGTCGGCATCGAACGGCGTGGCCGGGCTGACCCAGTGGCGCTCGATGCGCACCTGCAGGCCGCGCTGGTTGGCGATGCCCTGCAGCTTCAGGGTCAGGTCACGCTCCATGGCTTCGATGGCTTCGTCACGATGGTGGCGCAGATCGACGGTGAAGCGCAGCGCGCCGGGGATGGTGTTGCGCGAGGACTTCGCAATCGATAGTTCGCCCACGGTGGTCAGGCCTTCTGGCGCAAAATCAGCCGCCAGTTGCTCGACCGCCTGGATCATCCGCGCTGCGCCATACAGAGCGTCCTTGCGCAATGGCATCGGTGTGGTGCCGGCATGGGCGGCCATGCCTTCGACGGCCACGTCCAGCCAGCGGATGGCCTGGCCACCGCTGACCACCCCGATGGCCTTGGCATTGTCTTCAAGGATCGGGCCTTGCTCGATATGCGCCTCGAAGTAGGCATCGACCTGGCCGCCCAACGGGCGTTTGCCGGCGTAACCCGTGCGCTGCAGTTCGTCGGCGACGCTGATGCCATCGGCATCACGGATGGCCAGAGCCTGGTCCAGCGCCAGGGTGCCGGTGAACACCGCCGAACCGAACATGGCCGGGGTGAAGCGTGCGCCCTCCTCATTGGTCCACACTGCGATTTCCAGCGGTTTGCGGGTCTGGATGTTCAGGTCATTCAGGCGACGTACCACCTCAAGGCCGGCCAGTACACCATAGACGCCATCGAAACGGCCGCCCTCAGGCTGGGTGTCGAGATGGCTGCCCATCATCACCGGGGCCGCCGCTGGGTCGCTGCCGGCGCGGCGGGCGAACAGGTTGCCGATGGCATCCACGCTCAGCGTCAGGCCGGCCTCGCGGCACCAGTGGCTGAACAGTTCACGGCCGGCCTTGTCCTCGTCGCTCAGGGCCAGGCGGCAGCTGCCACCGCGGGCGGTGGCGCCGACTTCGGCCATGGCCATCAGGCTCGCCCAGAGGCGTTCGCCATTGCTTTTCAACATGTGCGGGTACTCCAAATCAGGTGAATCAATCAGGCCAGTTCCAGGCGCTGGCTACGGGCGTACTGGCGCGCCAGGGCGAGCACGCAGACCAGCGAAATGGTGGCGATCAGGGTGTAGAAAACTGCCATCGGCCACCAAAGGCCGGTGAAGGTGTGGGCCAGCCAGGTGCCGATCAGCGGCGTGAGGCCGCCCGCGATGGCACCACACACTTGGTAGGCCAGGGAAATCGCGGTGTAGCGCACGCGGGTTTCGAACATGCCGCTGACGTAGCCGGCGATCACCGCGTAGAACGAGGCCATGCAGGCCGCCGCCAGGGCGATGCCGAGCACGATCAGCGGGCCTTCGCCGGAGCTGACCAGCACGAACATCGGGTACGGCGAGGCCATCGCCAGCAATGCGACCAGGGCGAGGAAGCGGGTGGCACCGAGTTTTTCCGAGAACCACGCGGCCAGTGGCTGCACGCAGAACTGGATGATCGCCACGAAGAACAGGCATTCGAGGATCAGCGAGCGCTCCAGATGCAGCTGCTGGGTGGTGTAGCTGATCATGAAGGTGTTGGTGAAATAGACCCCGGCGATGCCCAGGGTGTTGGCACCGATGCACAGCAACAGCGGTCGCCAGGCGGTGCGCAGCACTTCCAGTACCGGCGCTTGCTCCTTGCGCTGGGCCCTGGCCGCCTGCTCGCGGCTGGCAATGAACTCGGGCGATTCGTTGACCCCCAGGCGAATCGCCAGGCCCACCAGCAGCAACAGCGCACTGGCCAGGAACGGCACGCGCCAGCCCCAGCTCATCAGGTCATCCTCCGGCAGGCGGGTCACCGCGCCAAAGGCCAGCAGCGACAGGATCAGGCCTGCCGGGCTGCCCAACTGGGCGAACGAGGCGAAGAAATTGCGCCGGCCCTTGGGCGCATGTTCGCCGGCCATCAGCACCGCCCCGCCCCACTCTCCACCTACGGCGATGCCCTGGACCACCCGCAGGATGATCAGCAGCACCGGCGCGGCGGCGCCGATCTGCGCATAGGTTGGTAACAGGCCGATGCAAACGGTGACGATGCCCATCATCAACAAGGTGATGACCAACGACTTCTTGCGGCCGATGCGGTCACCCACATGGCCGAACACGATGCCGCCCAGCGGCCGCGCGAAGAAACCCACGGCGAACGTGCCGAAGGCGGCCATGGTGCTGAACAGGCTGTCGTCGGAGGGAAAGAACAAGGCACCGAACACCAGGGCAGCGGCGGTGGCGTAGATGTAGAAGTCGTACCACTCGATCATGGTGCCGATGAACGCGGCGGCGGCGGCACGGCGCGGTTGGGGCGAAGCGGTGGGCTTCATGGGGGCTCCTTTGCTTGTTTTTCTGGCAGGAGTTGACGGGGTCACGGTGGCGCTCTGGCGGCGCTCTGACTGCGATTTATCGTCCCGGGGCTATGATTAGTCAATTTTCTATTTATTATTCGCACTATTAGCCCTGCTTATCATCGAGCCTGCCATGTCCGACCGCCTGCTCAACGACCGCCTCGACTGGAACCTGCTGCGCACCTTCCGGGTGATCGGCCAGGAGTTGTCCATCAGCCGCGCCGCCGCGCGCCTGCACCTGACCCAACCGGCCGTAAGCCAGGCGCTCAAGCGCCTGGAGGAACAGCTTGGCCGCCAGCTGATCGCCCGCCGCGGGCCACGCTTCGTGCTCACCGACATGGGCGAACAACTGTTTCAGTTGGCCGGCGAGGTTTATGGGCAGATGTCGCAGATCGGCGGGTTGCTGGAACAGCCGGCGGACGAACTGGTGGGCAAGGTGCGCTTGCTGATGATCAGCCGCATCGTCAGCGAGCAGTTCGATGATCTGCTGGCAGACTTCCATCGCCAGCACCCACGGGTGGACCTGGAAATCGACGTGATGCGCAGCTCGGACATCGTCGCCGCTCTGCAGGAAAAGACCGCCACCGCGGGCCTGAGCCTCAACCGCCGGCCGCAGCCACGGCTGGAACAGCGCCTGTTCCTGCGCCAGCGCTATGCGTTTTTCTGCGGCAAGCACCATGCCCTCTTCGGCCAGGCCGAGGGCGATCTGCAGCGGGAGAATTTCGTAAGTTTCACCAGCGACCAGATTGGCGGCATGTTGTCGCCGCTGACCATTTTCCGCGACCAGCAAGGGTTTTCCGGGCGAATCGTGGCCTCGTCCCCCAGCCTTGAAGAGGTGCGCCGACTGGTTATCGCCGGGTTCGGCATTGGCTGCCTGCCCGAGCATGTGGTGGCGGCGGATGTAGCGGCGGGTTTGCTGTGGAAGCTGCCGCCGGCGGAAGGGATTGCCGATGTGGACATTCACCTGTTGTGGAACAAGGAACAGCGGTTAAGCCGGGCTGAAGAGGTGTTTATCGAGGCACTGCAACAGAGCCTGCGATGACGCTTGCGAGCCGCTTGGTCGAATGGAGCATTGCGGCTGCTTGACCAGCCAGCATTTTGCCACCAGCCATTTCTGCCAGTAGACCCTCTGCCTGATCCCAGCAACCATTGCGCCGAGGCACTCAGAGGTTCAGAACCCATGCAATGGCTCATCTGGCTTCACCTGACAAGTTACGGAGCGGCACTGCTGATTATCGCTGTGCTTGCCCTCATCTATGCCAGCCGCTCCCGGTTCATGCCCTACCATGCCGCCGCAATAGGGCGGCCATGGCAGGCTCTGGACGCCTCGTTGCAGTTCTTGCTGCTGACCTTCTTGCGCATGGTCGGCTGGGGATGGTTGGCCATTGCCTGCGCGGGGCTGGTGATGCTTCTGCAACTGCATCGCCTGCACATTCCGCTGAATCTGCTGGTGCTGCTGCAGGGCTACTGCCTGCTTGCCATCACACCGATCATCGTGGTGAGCAGTCAGGTAAAACGCCGAACCAATGCCTCTCCGCCGGTCATGCTCGGCTGGCTGACAGCAATGCTTACGTGGCTGGGTTTTCTGTTCGGCATATTGGCCAAGATCAACATGTGAATGCAGGGAGCCAACATCATGAAAGAGAACTTGTTCTGGCAAGCAGTCGCCGGTTTGATCCCCATCCCCAACGCAGCCCGCTTGCTTGGCTGGCAACTGCTCAAGCATGAGCATCGCACGCGCGAAATCACCGTGGAATTCGATGCCTCCAGTTCACTCACCAACCCCATGGGCAAGATCCAGGGTGGGATGTTGACCGCGATGCTCGATGACTGCATGGGGCCGGCCATTTACGCATTACTAGAACAGCATGAAGTTGCGGTGACGCTGAAAATGTCGACGGTTTTCGTGCACCCTGCCGTACCGGGACAGATCACTGGGGTGGCCAAGCTGTACAGGCGATCTGGCAAGCTCTGCTACACCAAAGGCGAACTCAAGGATGCCCGGGGCCGGACGCTGGCAACTGCCATGGCTTGTTACAAGGTGATCGACCTCTCGCGTCGCAACGGCCTGTGAAATACACAGTAAACTTGGATCCCATCCACTGACAGAGTATGCTCTTGAGATAGCTATGTGCCATCACCCAGATCCCCATACCTGGTCTTCAAGGACGAAACTCCCGTGCCCAGCCACCCGACCCGCCACACCATCGCCCGCCAATGGCAGCTGCTGAAGCTCCTGCCAGACCGCCACCCCGGGATGAGTTCCACGCAGCTGCAGGCTGCGTTGGCCAAGGCTGGCCACAAGACCAGCAAGCGTACCGTCGAGCGCGACCTCAACGAACTGACGACGCTGTTCCCGCTGCACTGCAACAGCAAGGGCATGCCCTACGGCTGGTACTGGCAGCCAGGCCTGAGCCTGGATGAGGCGCAGCAATTGCAACCAGATCTGCTCACCCCCTCGCAGCAGATCGAACTGCGGGCCTGGGTCGACGATGGCTTGGCGCGGCGCCTGGAAGACCAGCCGCTGTCCGAGGACATGCGCCTGGCCCCACACGACAAAGGCGGCGCGATGCTCGCGGCCACGGTTGAAGACAGCCGTGCGCTGATGGGCTGGCTGCTGTCCCAGGCCGGTTCGATCCGGGTCAAGGCGCCGGAAACGCTGCGGGTGTCGATGGTCGAACAGCTGCGCCAGAGCCTGGCGTTGAACGACGATGGCTATTGACGCTGCCGCACATCGATCCTGCGGCTATCTACGCCACACGTCCTACAGCATGAGATGAGCCGCCTTACTGTGGGGCTCCTGCAGGATTACTAGCATCGGCACTCCCTTGATCCAGCGAGTGCCGCTACCATGCTTTCGACCCGCTCAAATCGCCCTGCGTTGACGCTGCTGTGTGCAACTGTCCTCGCGAGCCCCGCGCTGCTCGCCATGCCCCTGACTCGCGACAACGGCGCAGCGGTCGGCGACAACCAGCACTCCCAGACCGCCGGCAACGCTGGCCCGACCTTGCTGCAAGACGTGCAGTTGATCCAGAAGCTGCAACGCTTCGACCGCGAACGCATCCCCGAACGCGTGGTGCACGCCCGCGGCACCGGCGCCCATGGCGAATTCACCGCGTCCGAAGACCTGTCCGCGCTGACCTCGGCGCCGCTGTTCACACCAGGCGAAAAAACCCCGGTCTTCGTGCGTTTCTCGTCGGTCGTGCATGGTTTGCACTCTCCGGAAACCCTGCGCGACCCGCGGGGCTTCGCCACCCGCTTCTACACCACGGCAGGCAATTGGGACCTGGTCGGCAACAACTTCCCGACGTTCTTCATCCGCGACGCCATCAAGTTCCCCGACATGGTCCACGCCTTCAAGCCCGACCCGCGCAACAACCTCGGCAACGACGCCCGGCGCTTCGACCTGTTCTCGCACATGCCAGAGGCCACCCGCACCCTGACCCTGCTGTACTCCAACGAAGGCACGCCTAAGAGCTATCGGCACATGGATGGCAACAGCGTGCACGCCTACAAGTTCATCAATGCCAAAGGGGAATCCACCTACGTGAAGTTCCGCTGGAAGAGCCTGCAGGGCCAGGAAAACCTCGACCCCAAGGCTGTCGAGCAGATCCAGAGCAAAAGCTTCAGCCACATGACCGAGGACCTAGTCGGGGCCATTGCCCGTGGTGACTATCCCAAGTGGGACCTCTATATCCAGACACTGCGCCCCGAGCAACTGGCGGACTTCGACTTCGACCCGCTGGACGCCACCAAGGTCTGGCCGGGCGTGTCCGAGCGCCGGGTCGGGCAGATGGTGCTCAAGCCAATGTCGGCAACTTCTTCCAGGAAACCGAACAGGTCGCCCTGGCACCGTCCAACCTGATCAAAGGTATAGAGCCCTCCGAAGACCGCTTGCTGCAGGGCCGACTGTTCTCCTACGCCGACACCCAGATGTACCGGATCGGAGCCAACGCCGGCAGCCTGCCGATCAACCAGCCGCGGGCGGCGGTCAACAGTGGCAACCAGGACGGTGCACTCAACCCCAACCGCACCCGTGACATGGTCAACTACCAGCCCAGCCGCCTGCAGCCGCGCAGCACCACCGACTCTGCCCGCTACAGTGAATTGGCCTTGAGCGGCACCACCCAGCAACGAGGCATCACCCGGGAACAGAACTTCAAGCAGGCGGGTGACCTTTACCGCGCTTATTCGAAAAGCGAGCAGCGCGACTTGGTCAACAGTTTTGGTCAGTCGCTGGCTGTCGCCGATGAGCAGAGCAAACACATCATCCTGTCGTTCCTGTACAAAGCCGACGCCGATTACGGCACAAGGGTTACAAGAATTGCGGAAGGTGACCTGAAGCGGGTCAAGGCTCTGGCTGCCGACCTGCAAGATTGAGGTGTGCTAGCCCGGCCAGCCTGGCCCGATAGCTGCCCGGGCTCTGCCCCGTCCACTTCTTGAACGCCCGGTGAAACGCACTGGGCTCCTGAAAGCCGGCCTGCTCGGCAATCTCGGCGATGCTCAAAGTGCCTTCGCGCAAGCGCTCGAAGGCCATCGCCCGGCGTACTTCATCCTTGATCTGCTGATACGAACGCCCTTCGCGCTCCAACTGGCGGCGGAAGGTGCTGGCACTGATCCCCTGCTGCTCGGCCATGGCCGCAAGGGTCGGCCATTGCCCATAGCGACGTGCGCGCAAATGGCGATAGACCTCGGCCACCAGCCCGTTCTGATTGCGAAAGCGGATCACCAGGCCCTGCGGGGCGCTACGCAGGAAGGTCTTCAGGCCGGCCAGGTCCTGCACCACCGGCAGGCGCAGCCAGGCACTGTCGAACTCGACTTCGGTGCGCCCACTGCCCAGGCGCAGGTCCGGCCCCCACAGCAGCGGGTCATCGTCCTGGGCCGGACGCGCCACCGCCAGCTCCGTGCGGTCGATAACGATGCGCCGCCCGGCCAGCCAGCACAGCAGGCCGATCATCAGCACCAGGTAGGTTTCTTCGGCGTACACCCGGGTCAGCGGGTCGGCGATCGCCGACTGCACGCTGATCACCGCGCGCCCGCCGCGTATCGTGAGGCTGCCCCGCAAGTCGCGCAGGAACAGGGCGAAACTGCCCATGCACTGGCGCAGAGCCTTCTCCAGGTTGGGTTCCTGGATCAAGCCACGGCAGATCAGGGCAAAGCTGCCCAGCGGCATGCCATGGCTGTCGAGGCGGAAGAACTCGTCGTCCAGCAACGCGATCAGCTCCAGCCACAAGCGCGCGAAGGCCTTGGCCGGCACCCGTGCCTGGGGATGGCCGAGCAAGGCCGGGTCGATGCCCACCCCACGCAGCCGCGCCTCCAGCACTTCAGGCTGGCCGCGCAAGGCATGCAGCATGGCATTGAGAAAATACACCGCGACCGAATCGCTATCGCGCATGGCGGAATTCGCTGTCTATGCTGAGTGGCAAAAAGTGCCAGGTTGACTGAACAGATCCGGCATAGGCTGCAACAGAGCCTTTGCCTAGACTCGAACCCACCTCGGGATCGGCGGCCATTCTCGCAGAGCCTGGCCCGTTCCCGCCATGCCTTCGCAATCGGAGCCTCTATGAGCAGCGCAGAAATCTACGTCGTCAGTGCCGTCCGTACCGCCATCGGTGGTTTCGGTGGTTCCCTCAAGGACCTGCCACTGGCCGACCTGGCCACCGCCGTGACCCGCGCCGCCATCGAGCGCTCGGGCGTGCCCGCCGAGCAGATCGGCCACATGGTGATGGCCACTGTCATCCCTACCGAGCCACGCGATGCCTACCTGTCGCGGGTAGCGGCGATGAACGCCGGCATCCCCAAGGAAACCCCGGCCTTCAACGTCAACCGCCTGTGTGGTTCGGGCCTGCAGGCCATCGTCTCGGCCGCCCAGTGCCTGCTGCTGGGTGACGCCGAGGTGGCCCTGGCCGCCGGTGCCGAGTCCATGAGCCGCGGTCCGTACCTGCTGCCGCAGGCACGCTGGGGCGCCCGCATGGGCGACTTGCAAGGCATCGATTACACCGTTGGCGTATTGCAGGATCCGTTCGAACACTTCCACATGGGCATCACCGCAGAAAACGTCGCGGCCAAACACGGCATCAGCCGCGAGATGCAGGACGAACTGGCCCTCACCAGCCAACGCCGCGCCGCCCGCGCCCAGGCCGAAGGCCGTTTCGACAGCCAGATCGTGCCGCTGGAGCTGAAAACCCGTAAAGGCACCGTGCAGTTCGCCGTCGACGAGCATGTGCGCGCCGATGTGACTGCCGAACAGCTGGCCGGCATGAAGACCGTATTCAAGAAAGACGGCACCGTCACCGCCGGCAACGCCAGCGGCATCAACGATGGCGCCGCCGGCCTGGTGCTGGCCACCGGTGACGCCGTGCGCCGCCTGGGCCTGAAGCCCCTGGCGCGCCTGGTGGCCTATGCCCACGCGGGTGTCGAGCCTGAACTGATGGGCCTGGGCCCGATCCCGGCAACCCGCAAGGTGCTGGAAAAGGCTGGCCTAAACGTCCACGACCTGGACGTGATCGAGTCCAACGAAGCCTTCGCCGCCCAGGCCTGCGCCGTGGCCCGCGAGCTCGGCTTCGACCCGGAGAAGGTCAACCCGAACGGCTCGGGCATTTCCCTCGGCCACCCGGTCGGCGCCACCGGGGCGATCATCGCCACCAAGGCCATCCACGAACTGCAACGCATCCAGGGCCGCTACGCGCTGGCCACCATGTGCATCGGCGGCGGCCAAGGCATTGCCGTGGTCTTCGAGCGCGTCTGAGGGAACTGAACCATGACCATTGAACAGATTGCCGTGATCGGCGCCGGCACCATGGGCAACGGTATCGCCCAGGTGTGCGCGGTGGCCGGCTACCAGGTCTTGCTGGTGGACGTTGCCGAGGCCGCGCTGGAGCGTGGCGTGGCCACCTTGAGCAAGAACGTGGAGCGCCAGGTGAGCAAGGGCACGCTCGATGCCGAGCGCGCCGCGGCGGCGAAAACCCGCATCCGCACCAGCACCGACTACGCCCAGCTGGGCAGCGCGCAGCTGGTGATCGAGGCGGCCACCGAGAACCTGCAGCTCAAGCAGCGCATCCTGCAGCAGGTGGCAGCCAACGTAACCGCCGACTGCCTGATCGCCACCAACACCTCGTCGCTGTCGGTGACCCAGCTGGCCGCCAGCATCGAGCACCCTGAGCGCTTCATCGGCGTGCATTTCTTCAACCCGGTGCCGATGATGGCCCTGGTCGAGATCATCCGCGGCCTGCAGACCAGCGACAGCACCTATGCCCAGGCGCTGGTGGTCACCGAAAAGCTTGGCAAGACGCCAATCACCGCCGGCAACCGCCCGGGCTTCGTGGTCAACCGCATCCTGGTGCCGATGATCAACGAAGCGATCTTCGTGCGCCAGGAAGGCCTGGCCAGCGCCGAGGACATCGACACCGGCATGCGCCTGGGCTGCAACCAGCCGATCGGCCCGCTGGCCCTGGCCGACCTGATCGGCCTGGACACCCTGCTGGCGATCATGGAGGCCTTCCACGAAGGCTTCAACGACAGCAAATACCGCCCTGCCCCGCTGCTCAAGGAAATGGTCGCGGCCGGATGGCTGGGGCGCAAGACCGGCCGCGGCTTCTTCACCTACTGAGGAGCGCACGCCATGCCCCCGGTCAATGCCGCCATACGCTGTGCCAACTTCGAAGAGCGACGCGACCGGGCCATGGCGCTGTTCGCCGAAAAGGGCTTTGGCCAGGTCAGCATGCGCGAGCTGGCGGCGCATGTGGGCCTGACCGCCGGCTCGCTGTATCACCATTTCCCCAGCAAGCAGGACCTGCTGTTCGACCTGATCGAAGAGCTGTACGAAGAACTGCAGGCTACCTTGGAGCAAGGGCGCCGGGCCATGGCCCGAGGGGCGTCGGCGATGGGCTGCCTGATTGCCGCGCACTGGCAGTTGCATGCCGAGCGGCCCATGCAGTTTCGCTTGGCCGAGCGCGATCTGTGCTGCCTGAGCGAGGAACAGCAGGCGTGCCTGGGGTTGTTGCGCAAGCGCTACGAGGCGGGGTTGCTGCGCCTGATTGCGCCACGGGCGACGTTGCAGGGTGAGGCGTTGCTGGCGACCGCGCATGTGGTGGCGACATTGCTGAACCAGCTGCCGGGGATGCTCAAGGGCTTGCCTGAGGAACAGGGGCTTGGGTTGATGGAGAGCTTGCTGGTCGGCGGGATCGAGCGGACCCTGAGGTAGAGCACGGTCTCTGTGGGAGCGGCCTTGTGTCGCGAAAGGGCCGCAAAGCGGCCCCAGCATCCAAGCCATGATGCGAAAATCCTGGGGCCGCTGCGCGGCCCTTTCGCGACGCAAGGCCGCTCCCACAGGAATATCGCTCTACTTGAGCAGCTCAGCGCAACAGCGCCTGGATCTGCTCGTGCAGGGTCTCGAGGTCGAACGGCTTGGCCAGGATCGGCGCCTTGCGCGCGATAGGGCTGCCGGACTCTAGAATCTCCGCCGGGTAGCCGCTGATGAAGATCACCTTCAGGTCCGGCCGCAGCTTCACCGCAGGTTCGGCGATCTCTACCCCGGAAATGCCACCGGGCAGGCGGAAGTCCGTCACCATCAAATCCAGGTGCGGCTTGCTCGCCAGAATCGCAAAGGCCTGCTCACCATCCTCGGCCACCAGCACGTGGTAGCCCTCTCCCGCCAGATAATCGCGCAGGATCATCCGAATCGCCGGTTCATCCTCGACCACCAGCACCACATCTTGTGCATCTTCACTCATGACAACGCCTTGAAATTCATACAGTTGGCCATCTGACCCCAGGCTTACGCGGAGGTTGCCCGCAGCTGGTCGTTTTGTTCGCTAACCCCTGCCAAAGGCAGCACCAGGCTGAAGGTCGCACCCTGCCCCACCTCGCTCTCGACCTGTATCCGCCCACCGTGTGCCTGGACGATCTGTTCCGATATGTACAGCCCCAGCCCAAGCCCAGCACTGGCCTGCTGGGTGGCAACCCGCTCGAACTGCTGGAAGATGCGCTGCTGGTTATTGGCACTGATGCCGATCCCGTGGTCCCGCACCTGTACCCAGGCCATGTCGTCTTGGGCGAATACCCGCACATGCACCGGCTTGCGCTCGCCATAACGCAACGCATTGGACAACAGGTTGGCCAGTACTTGCTCAATACGAAATTCATCCCACAGGCCCTGCAAGGCGTCGCAACGCTGCAGTTCGATGTGCGTGTCCAGGGCCGTGGCCTGAGCAGAGAAGTTCTCCACCAGGGCTGCCACCAGCTGCCCCAGGTCGAACGCCTTCGGCCGCAGCGACAGCTTGCCGGTGCGAATGCGCGACACGTCGAGCATGTCCTCGATCAGGCGGATCAGGCTGTTGATCTGGCGCTCGTCACGCTCGACCATGGCCTGCAACTTTTCGGCGCTGAACGCGTCAAGGTTGCCGCGGCCCAGGTGCATCTTGCGCAACTGGGTTTCCAGGATCAGCCCGTTGAGTGGCGTGCGCACTTCGTGGGCAACGATCGACATGAAGTCATCGCGCATGCGCACCGCATGCTCAAGCTCACCACGCGCCACCTGCAACTGGCCCAGCAGCAGTTCCTGCTCCTGGCGGCTGCGCTCGAGCGCCTGAAGCTGCCGGTCGAGCACCTTGCGCTGGCGGTACAGGTCGACGAACACCGACACCTTGCTCTTCACCGCCAAGGTGTCGAGGGGCTTGTGCAGGAAGTCCACCGCGCCGCTCTCGTAGCCCTTGAAGGCATAGTTCATTTCACGCCCCGCAGCGGTGACGAAGACGATCGGGATGTTGCGGGTTTTTTCCGTGCCGCGCATCAGCTCGGCCAGCTCGAAGCCGTTCATGCCCGGCATCTGCACGTCGAGAATGGCCAGGGCGAACTCGTGCTCGAGCAACAACGACAAGGCCGCTTCCGCCGACTGCGCCTGGTGCACCTCGCGGTCTTCGCCCTGGATCAGGG
The DNA here is from genome assembly GCF_052041945.1 of Pseudomonas sp. SMN11. Lineage (NCBI taxonomy): Bacteria > Pseudomonadati > Pseudomonadota > Gammaproteobacteria > Pseudomonadales > Pseudomonadaceae > Pseudomonas > Pseudomonas sp. SMN11. The sequence continues at coordinate 14,153 of NZ_JBKGGW010000043.1, forward strand.
CGGCCAGCGCTAGCAGGTTTTCCGGCAGGTCGTCGACGATCAGCAGTTTGGCAGGGGTGTGGCTTAGCATGCGCTGGGTTCCAGGGTCGCGAGCAACTGCCCGATACCACTCAGAGAAAGGATAAGGTCGGGGTCGTGCCGGGCCAGAGCGGCCTCAGGCATCAACGCCACCTGTGCATCGCGGGGGTCCTGGACCACAGTCCGGCCGCCGCTGTTCTTGATGTAGGCAAGCCCTTCGGCGCCATCTTCGTTGGCCCCGGTGAGCAGCACGCCGAGCAACCCGGGGCCATAGGCATCGGCCGCCGAGGTGAAGAGATAATCGATGGCCGGGCGCGAGAAATGCACCGGTTCTTCCTGGCTCAGCGACAAGCTGAAATCGGCTTCCACCGACAGGTGATAACCCGGCCCGGCCACGTAGATCTGCCCCGGGGCAATGGTTTCCTTGTCACACGCCTGGCGCACCGGCCGCTGCAAACGCCGCTGCAGCACCTCGGCCAACTGGCTATGGCGGTCGTCCGGCAGGTGCAGCACGCACAGTACCGGAATGGCAAAACCGGCCGGCAGCGCACCGAGCACCGTGAACAGTGCCGTGACGCCGCCCGCCGAGGCGCCGATGACCACCGCGCGTACGCCGTTCATGATTTGCGGTAGATCCGTTCGGGCTTGACCAGCGGCTCGAAGCAATCGCTGTAGGCCGAGAAGTCCACCGATTCCTTGCTGCCCAGTACCAGGAAACCACGGTGGCACAAGGACTCGTGGAACAGTCCGAGAGCGCGGTCCTGCAACTCCTTGTTGAAATAGATCAGCACGTTGCGGCACGACACCAGCTGGGTTTCGGAAAACACGCTGTCGGTGGCCAGGCTGTGGTCGGCGAAGGTCACGTTGTCACGCAGGCTGCTGTCCATGATGGCGTTGCCGTAGGCCGCGGTGTAGTACTCGGCAAAGTCGCGGCGCCCGCCCGCCAGGCGGTAGTTTTCTTCGTACTCGCGCATGCTCTGCATCGAGTAGATGCCCTGCTTGGCGCGGTCCAGCGAATGCGGGTTGATGTCGGTGGCGTAAATGATGGTGCGTTCCAGCAGGCCCTCTTCGCGCAGCAGGATGGCCATCGAGTACACCTCTTCACCGGTGCTGCAGCCGGCAATCCACACCTTGATCGAAGGCCAGGTGCGCAGCAGCGGCACCACTTCCTGGCGCAGGGCGAGGAAGTGGCCGGGGTCGCGGAACATCTCGCTGACAGGGATCGTCAGGTACTGCAGCAACTGCATGAACATGCCCGGGTCGTGCAGCACCCGTTCCTGCAGTGCCGACACCGTGAGGCAGTCGAACTGGCGCAGGGCATGGAGGATCCGGCGCTTGATCGAAGCGCCGGAGTAGTTGCGAAAATCGTAGCTGTACTTGAGGTAGATCGCCTCGATCAGCAGCCGGATCTCGATGTCGGTATTGCGCTCGCTAGTCAAATTCGCTCCAGTTGCGGCAGCCACACGCGGATCAACGAGAACAGGCGGTCCAGGTCGATCGGTTTGGCCAGGTAATCATTGGCGCCGGCCTGCAGGCAACGCTGCTGGTCGTCCTTCATCGCCTTGGCGGTGACGGCGATGATCGGCAGCTTGCGCCAGCGCGGCTGCTGGCGGATCAGTCGGGTGGCCTCGAAGCCGTCCATCTCCGGCATCATCACGTCCATCAGTACCAGGTCGATGTCATCATGCTGCTCCAGGCGCTCGATGGCTTCGCGACCATTGCGGCCGATCTCGACGATGGCGCCCTTGTGCTCCAGGGCACTGGTGAGGGCAAAAATGTTGCGCACATCATCGTCCACCAGCAGCACCTTGCGCCCTTCGAACACCTTGTCGCGACTGCGCGCCGTCTTGAGCATGCGCTGGCGCTCATGGGACAGCTGCGATTCGACTTTGTGCAGGAACAGTGTCACTTCATCGAGCAGGCGCTCCGGCGAACGTGCACCCTTGATGATGATCGAGCGCGAATACTTGAGCAGGTCGGCTTCTTCTTCCCGGGTGAGGTTGCGCCCGGTATAGACGATCACCGGCGGGAACGAACGGATATCCTCGGCCGTCATGCGCTTGAGCAGCTCGTTGCCGAGCATGTCGGGCAGCTTGAGGTCGATGATCATGCAGTCGTAGATGTTCTCGCGCAACAGCGCCAGGGCATCCTGGGCCATGGCCACGGCGGTGATCTCGACATCGTCGTCGCCGATCAGGCGGGCGATGCTCTCGCGCTGCAGATCGTCGTCCTCCACCAGCAGGATGTGCTTGAGCTTCTGGGTCAGCTTGGCTTCCAGGCGGGCAAAGACTTCCTTGAGCTCTTCGCGGCTGGTCGGCTTGACCGCATAGCCCACCGCGCCCATGTGCATGGCGGCCTCGACACGGTCCTCCACCGAAATGATATGCACAGGGATGTGGCGGGTAGTGGCCTGCTCCTTGAGGCGCTGCAGCACGGTCAGGCCGGAATGGTCGGGCAGGCGCATGTCCAGAAGTATAGCGTCAGGAATGTACTGCTGGGCCAGTTCGAAGCCCTCGTCGGCGCTCTGCGCCACCAGGCAGCTGTAGCCCAGTTCGTGCGCCAGGTCGAAGAGGATGCGGGCGAAGTTGGGCTCGTCCTCGACCACCAGGATGCAGCGGTTGCCAAACGGTGCGCGCTCGCGGTCATCACCGAAGGTCGGGGCCGGGCGCTTGGACACTGCCGGCGCGGCAATCGACGGCAACGGCGGCAAGCTGTCGACGGCCGGGCGCAGGCTCAGCGCCTCGATCTCTTCGCCTTGCGACTCGTAGCGTTCCGGCATGATCAGGCTGAACACGCTGCCCTGGCCGGGGCTGCTTTCGACGTTGATCTGCCCGCCCAGCAAGTGCGCCAGGTCGCGCGAAATTGACAGGCCCAGGCCGGTGCCGCCGTAGCGGCGGTTGCTGGTGCCGTCGACCTGGTGAAACGCGCCGAAGATCGCCTGCTGCTGGTCGGCGGCAATGCCGATACCGGAGTCGCGCACCGAAAAGACGATGCCACTGCCCGCCTGGTAGCCGATGTTCAGGCTGACCTGGCCACGCTCGGTGAACTTGATGGCGTTGGACAGCAGGTTCTTGAGAATCTGCTCCAGGCGTTGGCGGTCGGTGAACAAGGTGGCCGGCACCTGGGCCTCGACTGTGACGTCGAAACCCAGGCCCTTGTGCTCGGCCAACGGCAGGAACATACCGCGCAAGCCTTCGACCAGGCGCTCCAGCTGAGTGGTTTCGGGGCGCACTTCAAGCTTGCCGGCCTCGACCTTGGCGATGTCGAGGATGTCATTGATCAGGTTCAGCAGGTCGTTGCCGGCGGAGTAGATGGACTCGGCGAACTTGACCTGCTCGGCGCTTAGGTTGCCCTCGCCGTTCTCGGCCAGCAGCTTGGCCAGGATCAGGGAGCTGTTGAGCGGTGTGCGCAGCTCGTGAGACATATTGGCGAGAAACTCGGACTTGTACTTGCTCGAGCGCTGCAAGTCGTCGGCGCGGGCCTGCAGTTCTTCCTGGGCCTGGCTGAGCTCGTCGTTCTTGCGGTCCAGGGCGTCGGTGCGTTCGGACAGCTGCTCATTGGTCTGTTCCAGCTCGGCCTGCTGGGTTTCCAGGTGGGCCTGGGACTCCTTGAGCACCCGCGATTGCTCTTCGAGCTCTTCGTTGGCGGTCTTGAGTTCTTCCTGCTGCACCTGCAGTTCTTCGTTGAGCTGCTGGGTCTCGGCCAGTACTTCCTGCAGGCGCTGGCGGTATCGGGCGCTTTCGATGGAAATGCCGAGGTTCTCGCCGACCCGCTGCATCAATTCGTCGTCACGCTCTTGCAGCGGGCGCAGAAAGCCCAGTTCGATCACCCCGTTGATCTGGCCGTCATCACGGGCCGGCATCAGCAGCGCGCTGCGCGGCAGGCCGCTGCCCAGGCCCGAGCTGAGGTGGTAGTAGTCCTCTGGCAGGTCGTCCAGGCGCAGCAGGCGCCCCTCGCGCACGGCCTGGGCCAGCAGGCCGTCGTGGTCACCCAGCACCTGCTGACGGGCCTGCTCCTCGGCTGCCAGGCCGTAGCTGGCCACGCGTACCAGGCGGCCATGTTCGTCGCGCACATAGAGCGCACCGACCACGCTACCCAGGTAGCTGGCGAAAAAGCGCAGGATGTTGTCGCCGAGCATCGGCAACGTCAACTGGCCCATCACCTGCTCGGCCAGCTGGGTCTGGCCGTTGCGCAGCCAGGCCTGGTGCTCCAGGCGCTCGGCGGCGCGTTGCTGAGCCTGCAGGTTTTCCGTGTAGCTGCCAGACAGCGCCAGCAGATCGCGACGGCCAAGGTAGGCAAGCAAGGCGCTGAGGCCGACGATCAACAGCACGAAGGCGGAAATGGCGGTGACGGTAACCGCGCTGACCTTCTCGGTGCGCGCCATGCGCAACTGCTGTTCGGTGCCGATCAGGCCGTCGAACTCCTTGCGGATCTCGTCGGTGATGCGCTTGCCGCGGCCATTGCCGACTGAAGCACGGTAGTCGCCACCGCTGCGGCGCTGGCTGATCATTTCGCCACCAAACGCGTTCCAGGCGTTCTGCAAGGCGATCAGCCGGTCAATGCGGTCGACCTGTTGCGGATTGTCCTCGACCATGCCGCGCAGGCTCTGCAGGCTACCGAGGATGCGCGGCTTGGCCACCTCGTAGGGGTCGAGGAAGCGTTCGTCACCGGTGATCAGAAAACCGCGCATGCCGGTTTCCATGTCGATCGACAGCTTGACCGTTTCGTTGGCATTACCGATCACCCGATCGGTGTGCTCGACCCACTGCATGGCCGAAAGCAGGTAGTTGATCACCGCGACAAAAGCCACGGCGCCGAGCAGGCCCACTGCCAGGGGCAGGCCGATATTTCGGCTCAACAGCTTGCGAAAGCTTTGCTGGTCCATCGAGGCTGCTTGAATCATCTGAAAACGCCCGCGCGTAAAAAGTCCATTGAAAAGTGTGGCGGCTGAAGCCTGTTCTTGTTTGCCGCTGCGCTCACCGGTTAACAAGCGAGTCTAACCCGCTTGGGCCGCTTCGGCAGGGCATTTAGCCAGTATTTGAAGGCTGCGTGTCGGAATCGTTCCCTCCACTTGCAACAGTCGGTATCCTCGGGAACTTCTGTCAGTGCCTGGCGCACAGAGTAGAGACATGACTTTTTCACAGGGAACCCACCATGCAACTTCTGGTAGTCGAAGACGACGACATCGTCCGTATGCTGATGGTCGAAGTGCTCGATGAATTGGGCTACAGCACCCTCGAAGCGGAAAATGCCACGGCGGCGCTGAAGGTAATCGAGGATGCCAGCCAGCCACTGGCCCTACTGGTGACCGACGTGGGCCTACCGGACATGCGCGGTGGAGAGTTGGCGGCCAAGGCCCGTGCGGCGCGGCCATTGCTGCCGGTGCTGTTTGCCAGTGGCTATGCCGAGAATTTCGATGTGCCGGAGGGCATGCACATGATCGGCAAGCCGTTCAGCATCGACCAGTTGCGCGACAAGGTGGTGGAAATTCTGGGAACGCCTTGAAGTCGGCGCCCCACCTCAAAGCTCCCGCCGCAGCAGGTAGGTATCCATGATCCACCCCATGCGCTGCCGCTCCCGCTCGCGCACTTCAAGAATCCGTGCCTTCACCGCCTGCAAGGGCCCCGCGATCAGCACTTCATCCTCGGTACCCAGGTAAGCACCCCAGTAGATCACCAGCGCCGGATCCTCCAGTGTGGCAAACGCACACTGCCCATCGAGCATCACCACCACATTGTCCACCTGCCCGTGCTCTTCCAGGCGCCGCCCTGGCAGCACGGTCAGTGGCTCGCCAATGCGATTGAGTGGGACCTGATGCCGCGCCGCCAGGGCCTGCACACTGCTGATGCCGGGAATCACCTGCAGCCGCAGCGCCAAACCGCGTTCGCGGACGAGATCAATGATGCGCAAGGTGCTGTCGTAGAGGCTCGGCTCGCCCCATAGCAAAAAGGCGCCGATATCCTCGGCGCCCATCTCTTCGCTGATCAACCGGGCATACAGCGCGGCGCGCCGGCGATGCCAGTCCTGCACCGCGCCTGTGTAGTCGACTGCCTCGGCGTCACGCTGCGGGTCTGCCACCTGCACCAGGCGGTAGCCACCCTCGGGCCGGTAGCGCTCGAGGATCGCCTTGCGCAAGCGCACCAGCTCATCCTTGCCGGAACCCTTGTCGAGCACGAAGAACACACTGGCGCGACGAAGTGCCTCGACCGCTTCGACAGTGATCTGCCGCGGGTCACCCGGGCCGATGCCAATCAACAGAACGTCTTTCATGGCACCGCCCGATAGCTCAAATTAGAAGATAGAGAAGTTATAGCTGACGATGACCCGCGTCTCATCCATGTCCCGTGCCCACTTCTCGTAGTTGCTGCGGTACGTGGAATTACGCAGGCGCACGCTGACATCCTTGAAGGTGCCGCTCTGCACCTGGTACTTGAGCTCGGTGTCGCGTTCCCATTCCTTGCCTTCGGCATTGCTGCCCGGGACCTTGATATGGTCGCCGTTGATGTAGCGGGTAAAGAAGCTCAGGCCTGGCACGCCAAGGGCCTTGAAGTCGTAGTCGTAACGCAGCTGCCAGGAGCGCTCCTGGGCGGCAGCGAAGTCGTTGACCTGGGCGTAGTTGACCAGATAAGGGTTGCTGCCATCGAGGTACGGCATGGCACTTTCGCCATACATGCGCTGCCAGCCGGCGCTGATCTTGTGCCCACCCAGGCTGTAGCCGAGCATGCCGCTAAAGGCACGGTGGTCGATCTCACCGGCGCGGGCGTTGCCAATGTCATCGCTCTTGATCAGCCGCAGATCTGCCGACAGGCTACCGACAGCGAGCGGCTGGCTGGCGACCAGTCCAAGGAAGTGCTGGCGGTAGATGTTTTCCAGTTTGGCGACTTGATACTGGGCACTGAGCCGGTCATTGAAACGGTAGTCGAGGCCGGCCAGGTCGAAGTGGTCGGCTTCGATATCGCAGGCATAGCGCTTGTTCTTGCAATGCACGCGAATATCCTGGCGATCGGTGGAATCACGCGCGGTGTACTTGTCCAGGCGGGCCAGGGTGAACTTCAGGTCGCGCACTTCCTCGGAGGTCAGCATCGCGCCGTGGAACATGGTCGGCAGCAGGCGACCATCGTTGTATTTCAACAGCGGTACGTCCGGCATCATCGAGCCGTACTTCAGAACCGTGTTGGACACCTTGACCTTGGCCGCCAGGCCCATCTTCGCGTATTGGTCGGCGGAGTGCCGTGGATCGTGGCCGGAGGATGGCAGCAAACCACTGTTACTGTCGGCCGGGCTGGAGTCGAGCTTGATCCCTAACATGCCCAGTGCATCAATACCAAAGCCAACCGGGCCCTGGGTATAACCCGACTGCACATTCAGAATGAAGCCTTGCGCCCATTCTTCACGTTTTGACGCACCCTGGCTGGAACTGCTGTGGCCGTCACGAAAGTCCCGGTTGAAATAGACATTGCGTGCTTCGACCTTGGCACTAGCGTCTTCAAGAAAACCGGCGGCCTGAGCCTGCGCGCCGGCGCACATGAGGAACAGGCCGGCAACACGGCGCCCAGGGGCGAGAGGGAGGGGGGAAAACATGCGAGGGAACATCCACAAGTAAGGCAAAAAAAACGAATCGTGACGCACCTGCGCCACGCTAATGCGTCGCGGCCGAACATGAGTCGACCATCATCTGAAATCATCACCCAGCCGCTCTGCCACAGGCTATTGGACCATGGTCTAGAACCCGTCGAAGACAAATCGAAAAATCACCTGAATTACCGCCCGGAAAACTTGGAAAGTTCCCGGTTACTTATAAAAAGTTTGCGGTTTACCGAAGTCATGCAAGTGTCTACACTCGATGTCAGCGAACAGTTTTACCCACCCGCGTGGCTGGCGTTTAGTCCTTATCAATGTTCGTCACGCCCTGCCACGGAAGACGTACAGGAGTGATTACAGTGTCCAGACTTGCAGAGTTTCGTGCTGCCGAAAAAGCGCTCCAGGAACAGATGGCGCAACTGGAGGCGCTGAAAAAGGATGCCGGCCTCAAACGCGAAATCGAATTCGAGCAGAAACTAGTCGGCCTGATGAAAAGCTATGACAAAAGTCTGCGCGATATCATCGCCATCCTCGACCCGAAGGCAGTTACCCGTGGCGCTGCCAGCGCACCGAAACAGCAGCGCCGCCCGCGCGTGGTGAAAGTGTACGAAAACCCGCACACCGGCGAGCTGATCGAGACCAAAGGCGGTAACCACCGCGGCCTCAAGGCGTGGAAAGAACAGTATGGGGCCGCTACCGTGGAGAGCTGGGTGCGCTGACGAAACGTCAACACCCACTTCACACTTTTTTCACAACCGCTGCAGCAGTATCGAGACAGCTAAAGGACTAGCGACCCCATCACGCGCCCGCACATGCGGGCCTCTAATTCCGGCGCCCTGCTCCTTCGAGCAGGGCGCTTTCATTTGCGCAAACGCTTCACTGCCGTATCATGGCCCCCTGTCTGTTTCGCTGGCACCTGAATGCCAGCCCCGTCTCTGGAGTACCCATGAGCCTGCACGATCTGCAAACCCTGCCTGGCGTCACCGCGCAGCCAGACGCTGCCACCGCCCAGTTCGTCTTCAACCACACCATGCTGCGGGTCAAGGACATCGAGAAGTCGCTGGACTTCTACACCCGTGTGCTGGGCTTCCGCCTGGTCGACAAGCGCGACTTCCCTGAAGCGGCCTTCAGCCTGTACTTCCTGGCCCTGGTCGACCCGGCGCAAATACCTGCCGACGACACCGCGCGCCACCAGTGGATGAAGTCGATCCCGGGCGTGCTGGAGCTGACCCACAACCACGGCACCGAAAACGACCCGGAATTCGCCTACCACAACGGCAACACCGACCCGCGCGGCTTTGGCCACATCTGCATTTCGGTGCCGGACGTGCGCGAGGCCTGCGCCCGTTTCGAAGCCCTCGACGTGCCGTTCCAGAAGCGCCTGCAAGATGGCCGCATGAACCACCTGGCCTTCGTCAAGGACCCGGACGGTTACTGGGTTGAAGTGATCCAGCCCACCGAACTGAAGGGCTGATTGCCGTCAGTTCGCGCTCGTCGGGCCGGGAACTCCTGGCCCCTTGCTGTGGTATATGAAGGTAACTGCTTCACATGCCACAGCGAGGTAAGGACGATGCAATCTCTTCACTGTGAATACCGCGACCACACCATCACCGCCAGCGTGATGCCCCACCCCGACTCCCCCCTGCCCTATGCCGCAGGTTGCCTGATCACCGATCCACAGGGTCACACCAGCAAGCGCCTGTCCATGCCGATGAAGTTCTTCTCGGACCTAGAGAATGCACAGCATGTATCGCTGGCCCATGGCCGGGCACTGGTGGATGAGCAACTGGACAAGGGGCACAAAGCCTTCTGACCGGCACGGTCATTTCGCTGCAGGAGCGGCGCGCGCATAGGCTACCGCCGCTTCAACCTGTGCACGACTGGGCCGCACCCCGGTGTAAAGCACAAACTGCTCCAGAGCCTGCAGTGCAATCACCTCCAGGCCGGTGATCACCGGCTTGCCCAGCGCCTCGGCCCGCTGGATCAACGGAGTGCGCGCTGGCATCGCCACCACGTCGAACACCCGCTCGGCCGCCGCGATGGCATTCTCGCTGAACGCCAGCTTATCGGCTTGCGGCCCACCAGCCATGCCGATCGGTGTCACGTTCACCAGCATCGGCGGGCACAGGTCGCCCAGTTCGGCCACCCAGCGATAACTGCAGACATCCGCGAGCTGCCGCCCGGCCTGCTCGTTGCGGGCGACGATGATGCCTTCGCGGAACCCTGCATCACGCAGGGCGCTGGCCACCGCCTTGGCCATGCCGCCACTGCCGCGCAAGGCGAACGCGGTGGCAGGGTCGACCTGGTGCTCTGCGAGCAGTTGCCGCACGGCCAGGTAGTCAGTGTTATAGGCCTTCAGATGGCCAGCATCGTTGACCAGGGTATTGACCGACTCGATCGCCGCCGCCGACGGATCGATTTCATCGACCAGCGCCATGCAGGCCTCCTTGTACGGCATCGACACGCCACAACCGCGAATGCCCAGGGCGCGGATGCCGGCAACCGCTGCCGGCAGGTCGTCGGTGGTCATGGCCTTGTAGTAGTAGTCCAGCCCGAGCTGCTGGTAGAGGTGATTATGAAAACGCACGCCGAATGTGCCAGGCCGCCCGGCCAGGGAAATGCACAGTACGGTGTCTCTGCTGGGAGTTGCCGCCATAACCTGCTCCTTTTTCATAACTGAATCGTTTGTGCAGCGTACCAGACTCAACCACTGGTCGCCCCTTACACAACCTTTACCGTCTCCCTGTGCTCAGCTGACAGAGACCGGAGTCATAGTAGTAAGGCCCCAAGCGTGGGGTTATCTTGCGAGGAAGTCTCATGAACCGTCATCTCCCCGGAATCGCCCTGCTGGTCGGTGCCCTGGCCATCAGCGGGCAAGCCTCTGCCCATGGTGGTGGCGGCCATGGCTGGTATGGTCCCGGCCCACTGCTCGGCGCCGCCGTGGTCGGTGCCGTGGTCGGGGCGACGGTGTATGGCGGCCGCGACCGCACGGTCTACGTGCAACAACAGCCCGCCTACTATGGGCCACCGCCGGTGTATGTGCAGGCTCCGCCCCAGCCGGTGTACTACCAGCCGTACTACGTGCCGGCACCGCCGCCACCGGCGTACCGGCCGTACTATGGCCCGCCACCGGTTTACTACGGCCCGCCACGCTGGTGACCGTTGATAAAACTGATGAGCACTATTGAGCGTGTTGATTTCATACCCTGTCGGCTGATGCGTAAGGTAGGGCCATGTTTCACAGGAGGTCCCCATGGCCACTATTCAGATCATGTCAGTCGTCGGCACTGCCGTCCCCGCCGCCCTGCGCGAGCAAGGCCTGCTGGCCTGCTGGTACCTGGTGAGCAACGGCGAGGCCGTCAGCGGCCCGCTGGCCTCCCGCGCCTCGGCCCAGGCCCTGGCTGAAGAGCTGCAGGCCGGTTGCCTGATCGCTTGACCGAATTTGTTGTGCGTTGCTCCCTACGCCTCTTCTGACCTGCCCGTTGGCGGGTCTTTTTTTGCCTGGCGAACCGACGAACGGAGCCAGGAAAACCGATACAGCATGAAGGTTTTTTCATTTCTGTCAGTCGACTCAACGAGCAATCGACAGGCGTTCGGCCATACTCCAGAATGCATCGGTTTTTTGGGGGAAAACCCTTGCACAGCCAACGACATACCAACCTTTAGTGAGCCTCAACGTGAAAACATCCCTGTCCATCCTCAGCCTGCTGCTGTTGCTCACAGGAACTGCGACCCTTCCGTCGACCGCTGCTGCACAACCCCCGGCCCAGGTCCAACGCGACCCGTCCAAGCTGCACCTGGCGTCTGGCAGCGCCCTGCTGATCGACCTGAACACCAACCAGGAACTGTATTCGAGCCACGCCGACCGTGTGGTGCCCATTGCCTCGGTGACCAAGCTGATGACGGCGATGGTGGTGCTGGATGCCAAGCTGCCCATGGATGAGATGCTCACCATGACCATTGCCAACAACCCGGACATGAAAGGCGTGTATTCGCGCGTGCGCCTGGGGAGTGAGCTGAACCGCCGGGAAACCCTGCTGATCACCCTGATGTCGTCGGAAAACCGTGCCGCCACCACCCTGGCCAACCATTATCCGGGCGGTTACCCGGCCTTCATCAAGGCAATGAACGCCAAGGCCCGCAGCCTGGGCATGGCGCACACCCGCTACATCGAGCCGACCGGCCTGTCGACGCAGAACGTCTCAACCGCCCATGACCTGGCCAAGTTGCTGATGGCGTCGCGCAAGTACCCGATGCTGAGCGAGCTGTCGACCACCCGCGAAAAGACCGTGGCCTTCCGCAAGCCAAACTACACCCTGGGCTTCCGTAACACCGACCACCTGGTGAACAAGAGCAACTGGGACATCACGCTGACCAAGACCGGTTTCACCAACGATGCCGGCCACTGCCTGGTGCTGCTGACCAAGATGGACAACCGCCCGGTGGCCATGGTGATCCTCGACGCCTTCGGCAAATACACCCACTTCGCCGACGCCACCCGCATGCGTCAATGGCTGGAGACCGGCGCGACCAAACCGGCACCGGCCGTGGCCATGCAATACAAGTCGGACAAACACGGCAAGGGGCGCCTGGCGTCGGAGTAACCCTCAAGATTGCGCCGCATTGTAGGAGCGGCCTTTCGCGACACAAGGCCGCTCCTACAAGTACAATGCCAGACAATATCAGGCCTGGGTATCGACCATCCCGCCGGCACTGTTGCCACCTGTCTTCTGCAGCGCTTCCAGCAGCTGCGCAGTAGCCGCCTGAATTTCGCCGCTGATGGTGGCGATGCTGGCTTGCTTGCCAGTGACGGCTGCCAGCTTGGTGGTTTCGTCGGTTTTCTGTGCCATCAGAATGGCCAGTTGTTTCTGCTCGTCCGCCAGCTGCTTCTGTAGTTTCTTGATCATCTCGCGCAGTTGCGTGATGTGTGCCGGCTCCCCACTTCCACTGCTGCCTTCTGCGCCTTTGGCCTGGCCGTCGCCACGCAGCTTCGAAGTGTCGACCTGCAGCGTCGAGCTGCCCGATTCAGTCTTTTCAGTGTCGCTGACCTGCGAAGCGCTGGCCGCCTGGGCCGAAGTATTGCTGATGCTGACTGCCGCGATGTTTACCATGTCTTTCTCCCTGCCTTGCAAAGGGTCCTTGAGTTGACCTGCGTATCGGCCGGCAGGCAAAAACCTTTAGGCACGGTTGGCCGCAGGCACACTCCCGGGCAGTAAATTCCCCTGCCCCTGGCTCGTTCCACCCAATGTACAAGCGCAGGCGCCGGAGCCCCGGCATGCGCCCACATTCGACCCTTTATGGAATCGCAGCCATGAGCCAGTCTGCACACCCGGAAACTATCAAGGACCTGATCGGCGTGGGCTTCGGCCCGTCCAACCTGGCCCTGGCCATCGCCCTTGAAGAACTCGCCCAGAGCCAGGGCCACGCCCTCGACGCGCTGTTCATCGACAAGCAGAAGGAATACCGCTGGCACGGCGAAACCCTGGCTACCCAGAGCGAACTGCAGATCTCGTTCCTCAAGGACCTGGTCTCGCTGCGCAACCCGACCAGCCCGTACAGCTTCGTCAACTACCTGCACCAGAAGCAGCGCCTGGCCGACTTCATCAACCTCGGAACCTTCTACCCCTGCCGCCTGGAGTACAACGACTACCTGCGCTGGGCCGCCGAGCATTTCGCCACCCAGGCGGTGTATGGCGAAGAAGTGTTGCGCATCGAGCCTGAAGTGAAGGCCGGACGCGTCGAGCACCTGCGCCTGGTATCGCGTGATACGCAGGGCCGCGAAATCAGCCGACGCACCCGCTCGGTGGTGGTCGGCAGCGGCGGTACCCCGAAGATCCCGGAAAAATTCGGTGCGTTCAAGGATGACCCACGGGTGTTCCACCATTCCCAGTATCTGAGCAGCCTGAACAAACTGCCGTGCACGGCTGGCAAACCGATGCGCATCGCGGTGATCGGCTCGGGCCAGAGCGCCGCCGAGGCCTTCATCGACCTCAACGACAGCTACCCGTCAGTCAAGGTCGACATGGTGCTGCGCGGTTCCGCCCTCAAGCCGGCCGATGACAGCCCGTTCGTCAACGAGATCTTCTCCCCTGACTACACCGACCTGGTCTACAACGAGCCGGCCGACCAACGCGCCAAGTTGCTCGGTGAGTATCACAACACCAACTACTCGGTAGTCGACCTCGACCTGATCGAGCGCATCTACGGCATCCTCTACCGGCAGAAGGTCGCCCACCAGTTCCGCCACAACGTGCTGTGCCGCCGCCAGGTGGAAGCCGTGGTGGCCACCCGCGACGGCATCGAACTGACCCTGCGCGACCTGGCCACCGGCCAGCAGCAGACCCACCGCTACGACGCGGTGATCCTCGCCACCGGCTACGAACGCCGCTCGCACCGCGACCTGCTGGCACCACTGGCCCACTATGTGGAAGACTTCAGCGTGGACCGCAACTACCGGGTACTGGCAAGCCCCGACCTGCAGGCGTCGGTCTACCTGCAAGGGTTCTGTGAGAATAGCCACGGCCTTAGCGACACCTTGCTGTCGGTACTGCCCTCCCGTGCCGCAGAGATCGGCCAAGCGCTGTACCACGACCTGGCTCGCCGGCAAGGTCTGGCACAACCCGCCGTGGCCCTGACCAGCGCCTGACTCATACTGCACACCCACCGACAGGGCGCCATGAGCGCCCTGTCGGCATTTGTGCCCTCTGAAACATTTGCTTGCACTTAATCCAGCAGGATTTTCATTCTCATTCGTCCTTTCTAGAACAGCCCCCTTTGGTTGGGCCTGTGCTCGACCACCTTTTCAGAAGACGGACCGATGGCCAAATCCCCGAAAAAATCCAAGTCCAAGTTGTGGTTCCTGGTCCACAGCTGGCTCGCCCTGCCGATCTGGTTCTTCGTGCTGATCGTCTGCTTCACCGGCATGCTGGCCGTGGTCAGCCAGGAAATCGTCTGGCTGGCCAACCCCGACGTGCGTGCCAGCAAGCCCGACGACAACGCCGAACGCCTGAGCTTCCAGCAAGTGCTCGATGCCCTGCACAAGGCCGAACCGGACATGGCCGTCAATTCGCTCAGCCAGCCGGACGGCTCGCACTTCGCGCTAACGGCGCGGGTCACCTACGCCGATGGAGCGAGCCCGATGCTCTACGTCAACCCGTATACCGGGGCCATCCAGGGCAAGATGCCGGACTTCAACTTCGAAGCCTTCACCCGCGCCCTGCATGGCTGGTGGCTGGTGCCGTTCACCAATGGCTTCAGCTGGGGCTGGTACATGGTGTCGCTGCTCGGCCTGCCGATGCTGGCGTCGCTGGTCACCGGCCTGGTGGTGTACAAGAAGTTCTGGAAAGGCTTTTTCAAACCGGTACGCACCGGCCATGGCGCGCGCATCTTCTGGGGTGACCTGCACCGCCTGGCCGGGGTCTGGTCGATCTGGTTCATCGCGGTCATTTCCATCACCAGCATCTGGTTCCTGACCCGGGCGATCCTTTTCGACAACCAGATCACCATTTCCAGCGAACCGATCGTCCCGGTGATCGCGCGTGAGCAAGTGCCGCAGACCGCCGATGGCAGCCCGGCACCGCGTATCGATGTGGACGAGGCCGCACGTATCGCCGGTCTGGCCATCCCGAGCCTGGAGATCACCTCCGTCTCGCTGCCGGCTACCGCCTACAGCCACATCGAAATGGGCGGGCGCGGCTGGTACCCGTTGATGTTCCAGAGCGCGTCGGTCAACCCCTATACCCGCCAGGTCGACAGCCAGTTCCTGCTCAGCGACCGCTCGGCCCTGGAGTTCTTCACCGAATCCATGCGCCCGCTGCACACCGGCGACTTCGGTGGCCTGCCAATCAAGCTGGTGTGGTTCTTCTTCGGCCTGATCCTGACCCTGATGGTGTTCAGCGGCCTGCTGATCTGGACCAAACGCACCGCCCAGGCCACCGCCGCGGCGCTCAAGCGCGGTGAGCGCGCACCGCGCAACACAAGCCACGAAACCACCCTGGAAGTCCGCCCATGAGCCAGGCCCAAACCCTGCCCGCCCGTCCTCTCAAGCAATGGTGGCTGAAGTGGCGCTTCCACCTGAACATCCTGCTGATCCTCATTCCCCTGGGCTTCATGCCCAAGTACTTCGCCGACGTCAGGCTGTTCCGTGGTGACGCCGGGCTCGGTGCCAACCCGATCAGCGACATTCAGGTCGGCCCCTACCGCCTCGACCTCGCCGAACTGCGCAACGAGGCGCCACGCGCCGATGGCCCCGCCGGCCATTTCAAGCTGTTCAATGCGGCGCTGTGCAAGGCCTGCGTGAATGAGGTCAAGGCGGTCTACCTGCGCATCGGCAAGCCGCGCAGCCTGCGCACCGCCGGCACCATTTTCTTCGGCGCCCCATACCGCATGGTCACCAACCTGCCCATACCACCGCGCACCCCCGCCGATGCGCAGATCTGGATCACCCTCGAAGGCTGGGACGGCCGCCTGCACCAAGCCTCCGTCCCGCTGGCCAAGGCTTCGCCAGCCACCGTGGCCTGGCTCGAAAAACAAGGAGGCAAACCATGAAACACCTGATGCGCAGGCTCGCCCTGCCCTTGCTGGTAATGGCCGCAGGCCCGGCCCTGGCCCACAACCCGATGTGCGAGTGCGAGGAAGTGGCGGGTGGCCAGGTGAAATGCACCGGCGGCTTTTCCGATGGCAGCGGCGCGCCCGGGGTGACCCTCGACGTGATCGGCTACGACGAGCAGGTGCTGGTCGGCGGCAAGCTCGGTGACGACTCGAGCCTGACCTTCAAGCGCCCCGATGGCGAGTTCTACGTGCTGTTCGACGCAGGCCCGGGCCATGTCGTGGAAGTCGACCACGCCGACATCGCGCAGCCATGAGCAGCACAGACATGAGCCATACCCAGGTAGTGCGCCCGGCTGGTGCCGGGCACGAAACCCTCTACGTGCTGCTGGTCAGCCTGTTGATCGTCGCCCTCGCCGCCGGCGTGGTGCTGTTGCGCGGCGAACGCGACGACGAGCAGGCCATCGCCAGCCACCAGATAGACGCCCGCCGCGACCTGACTGCCGCCGAACAGGGTATCTATACCGACCTGCGCGTGGCCTTCGACGAAATCCAGCTGCTGCGCGAGGAAAGCGCCGCCACGCCCAGTGTCGAAATCCTGGCCGGGGAAGGCCTGCCACCGTTCGTGGCAGACGCGGGAAGCCAGAGCCGTGGCAACCACCAGTGGCAATGGCTGCCGGCCGGCGCCTATCTGGGCCACAGCCAGGCGCCGCAGGTGGCAGGCAGCTTCCTGATGATTCTGCCCACTGCCGACAGTACAGAGGTCAACGTCTGGCTGCGCCGCGACAGCGCCGCCGTGCTCCCCGACGACCTCGGCCAGGACGCGCTGATCGCCGCCGGCTGGCAGCAGGTAGTCAGCCACTACGACGCCGGGGTTACCCGCGAACACCGTCATTGAACCCAAGGATTCCCCATGTTCCGCAAAGCCCTCGCACTGCTCCTGGCCTGCGCCCTGCCGGCACTGGCCCAGGGCGACACCGGCAAGCCCCTGCGCATCGGTATCACCCTGCACCCTTACTACAGCTACGTGAGCAATATCGTCGGCGACAAGGCCGAAGTGGTGCCGCTGATTCCGGCGGGCTTCAACCCCCATGCCTATGAGCCCCGCGCCGAGGACATCAAGCGCATCGGCACGCTGGACGGGGTGGTGCTCAATGGCGTCGGCCATGACGACTTCGCCGACCGCATGATCGCCGCCAGTGAAAAGCCCGGGATCAAGACCATCGAAGCCAACCAGAACGTACCGTTGCTGGCGGCCACCGGCATCGCCGCACGTGGCGCCGGCAAGGTGGTCAACCCGCACACCTTCCTGTCGATCAGCACCACCATCGCCCAGGTCAACAACATCGCCCGCGAGCTGGGCAAGCTCGACCCGGACAACGCCAAGCTCTACACGCAAAACGCCCGCGCCTACGCCAAGCGCCTGCGCGCCTTGCGTGCAGAGGCTTTGGCCAAGGTGACCGAGGCGCCCGGCGCCACCTTCCGCGTGGCCACCATCCATGCTGCCTACGACTACCTGGTGCGTGATTTCGGGCTGGAAGTGACTGCGGTGGTCGAGCCCGCCCATGGCATCGAACCGAGCCCGGCACAGCTGAAAAAGACTATCGACCAGCTCAAGGCACTGGACGTGAAGGTGATCTTCTCGGAGATGGACTTCCCTTCGGCCTATGTCGAAACCATCCAGCGTGAATCCGGCGTGCGTCTGTATCCGCTGACGCACATTTCCTACGGCGAATACACCAAAGACAAATACGAAGTGGAGATGAAGCGCAACCTCGACACCGTGGTCCGCGCCATCCAGGAGAACCGCGCATGACCGCCGCTGCCAACCTCACGGCGCCCGGCGGGCCACGCATCGAGTTCGCCAACATCGACCTGACCCTGGGCCGCACGCGCATTCTCGAGCAGGTGCAGTTCAGCGTTGCCGCGGGCAGCGTGCATGCCATCGTCGGCCCCAATGGCGGCGGCAAGAGCTCGCTGATCAAGACCCTGCTCGGGCAGATGCCGCATCAGGGCCAGCTGAGCCTGCACTGGCCAGGCGCGCAGCAGGTGATCGGTTATGTGCCGCAGGCCTTGGAATTCGACCGTGGGCTGCCGATGACCGTGGACGACTTCATGGCTGCCATGTGCCAGCGGCGCCCGGCGTTCCTCGGCCTGTCGCGCCGGGTGCAGCCGGCAATCGATGCAGCACTGGCGCGGGTCGGCATGCTCGACAAACGCAAGCGGCGCATGGGCGCCCTGTCCGGTGGCGAACGCCAGCGCGTGCTGCTGGCCCAGGGCCTGATTCCCGAACCGCAACTGTTGGTGCTCGACGAGCCAATGTCGGCGCTCGACGAAGCCGGTATCCAGGTATTCGAACAGCTGTTGCAAGGCTGGCGCCAGGCCGGCACCACCGTGCTGTGGATCGAACATGACCTGGAGGCCGTGCTGCGCCTGGCCGACCGGGTCACCGGCCTGAGCCGCCAGGTGCTGTTCGACGCCCCACCCGCCCAGGCCCTGACCCCGGAGCGCCTGCTCGGTCTGTTCTCCGTCCACCCCCGCAGCGAGAGCCTTGCCTGATGAGCTTTGAAGCATTCCGCCAGCTGGTCCAGGAATGGGCCGGCGCTGGCTACCTGCCGGAGGCACTGGCCTACGGTTTCGTGATCAATGCCTTGCTGGCCGGCCTGATGATCGGCCCGGTGCTGGGCGGCCTCGGCACCTTGGTGGTGGTCAAGCGCTTTGCCTTCTTCTCCGAGGCGGTCGGCCATGCCGCGCTCACCGGGGTCGCCATCGGCATCCTGCTGGGCGAGCCGTATACCGGCCCTTATGGCAGCCTGTTCGGCTACTGCCTGCTATTCGGCATCCTGCTCAACTTCCTGCGTAACCGCACCGGGCTGTCCCCGGACACGCTGATTGGCGTGTTCCTTTCCGTTTCGCTAGCCCTCGGCGCCAGCCTGCTGCTGATGCTGGCCGGCAAGATCAACGTGCATATCCTCGAGAACGTGCTGTTCGGCTCGGTATTGACCGTCAGCGCCCAGGACCTGATGGTGCTGGGCATTGTCGCGGTCTTGGTGCTGGCCCTGGCGCTGCCGCTGTACAACCGCATCATGCTGGCCAGCTTCAACCCGCAGCTGGCTGCCGTGCGCGGGGTGGCGGTGAAAACCCTGGACTATCTGTTCGTGGTGCTGGTGACACTGGTCACGGTGGCCTCGGTGAAGGTGATCGGGGCGATACTGGTCGGTGCCCTGCTGGTGATCCCGGCGGCGGCGGCGCGCCTGGTCAGCCAGTCGCTGAAGGGCTTTTTCTTCGTCTCGGTGCTGATTGCCACCCTGAGCACGTTGCTCGGCATCCTCCTGCCGATCATCCTCGATCTGCCGGTGCCCTCGGGCGCAGCGATCATTCTGGTCGCCGGCATCTGCTTCGCCCTCGCCGCGCTGGCCCGCGCCCTCGTCCCTCGCCTGCAAGGAAACCCGGCATGAACCTGAAACACCTGACCCTGGCCCTCGCCCTCGCCGGCCTGCCTGCGTTCGCGTCAGCCACGCAAGTGCTGGCCACCCTGCCGGTGACCCACAGCCTGGCCAGCGCCCTGCTCGACGGCACCGCCGTGCAGCTCACGCGCGCAGCGCCGGCCAACCTGCCGGCCAGCCGCCAGCCGTCGTACTTCAGCAGCCGTGGAGGCGCGGCACTGGCCAAGGCCGCACAGCAGGCCGACGCGGTGATCGGCGTGCGCTCGATCTGGCGTGACGACCCGCTGTACCCCATGGCGCGGCGTAGCAACATTCGCATCGTCGAGATCGACGCCGCGCGGCCGGTGGATGGTGCACTGCCGGGCATCGCCGTGAGTGGCGATGACGCCTATGGCGCCTTCCCCTGGCTGAACCCGACCAACCTGGGGCGCATGGCCGATGTGCTGGCCAATGACCTGGAGCGCCTGGCGCCCGCCGACACGGGCAGGATCCAAGGCAACCTGGCGGGGCTCAAGCGCCAGCTGCTGGAACTGACCGCCAGCAGCCAGACGCAGCTGGCCAAGGTCGACAACCTGAGTGTGGTCAGCCTGTCCGAGCGCCTGGGGTATCTGGCCAGCGGGTTGAACCTGGATGTGGTGGAGCAGCCGTTGCCAGCGGATGGCAAGTGGGATGAGGCGGCGCTGAAGGCGCTGGGTGAGAACCTCAAGGAGCAGGATGTGGCGCTGGTGCTGGACCATCGGCAGCCAGATGCAAGGCTGGCCAAGGTGATCGAGGCGGCCGGGGCGAAGTTGCTGGTGGTGGAGAGTGACCCGGAGGATACGGTGGCTGGGCTCAAGGCCAGTGTCGAGCAGGTGGTCGGGGCACTCAGCGAAAGTTGATGTCGCCTGTCCCGGCCTCTTCGCGGGCACGCCCGCTCCCTCAGGTCTTGTGCAAGCATCAGGCCTGTGGAGATCCTGTGGGAGCGGGCATGCCCGCGAAAAAGCCAGTGAGGTCTATCGGTTCATGCACCGCTCATAACGCTCATCCACCCGCCCGGCAAACCAGGCGGTGGTCAGCTTGCGGGTAATCTTCGGGCTCTTCAGCTCGATCCCCGGCAGCACCGCCCGCGGAGCCGGTCTGCCTTTCGCATCGGCCAGGGCGAACACCCCGCTGTACAGCTTGCTGTCCTCGAACGCGAGGCTGTCGCCCAACTCCAGCTGGCTGCGGATCTGTGGATTACGCAGCCCCAGCTTGACCCCGAGCTTGCGCGCCGCCTGCTCGGTGCTGCCGGGCAAGATCGATCCTGGGGCGATCAAGTCGCCATCCAGTGCCAGGTCCGCCCCCGTGACCTTGCTCAATGCGGCCTGGAACGCGGCATTGCGGCTGGCGTACCAACCCGCGTTGAAATCGGCGAAGCGGTACAGCTGGCGCTCGTAATGCGCGGGGTAGCCGAGCAAATGGGCAATGCCAAAGTACATGCCCCCACGGCGGCTGAAAACCTCCTGGCGGATAGTGCCGTCATAGGTGTAGGGATAATCCTTGGCGTGCTTTTCCGCGAACTCGATACTGACCTGCATCGGCCCACCGGTGTGCACCGGGTTCAACCCGCCGAGCAGCGTCTTGCCCAACGGCAGGCGAGCGATGAACTCGTCGTACAGCGCGCTCAGCTGCTTCTCGCTGCGCACCGCCAGCAGGCGCTGCTGATAGCTCTGGCCGTTGCCCGATGGCGTCTTCAGCGCACCGTCGACCAATAGCGTGGGAATGTGCAGGCGCGCCGCGCGGCGGTCGATTTCCTCACGGGCGATGCGCCCCAGGTTTGGCACCTGCGGGTCGGCGTTGAAGGTCGACTCCTGCTCGGTCACCGCCAGCACTGCGCACAGGTTGCGCTTGCTCGGCGTGATGCGCTGGGCCTCGAACGCCACCTGGATATCCCTGGCCCAGCCTTCACGGTCCCTGGCCTGGGCCGGCAGCAGGTGCAGCAGCTGGGCCCGCACCTTGGCCGGGTCGGCCTCAGGCTCTTCCTCGCGGCGCCCGGCGCAGCCCTGCAGCAGTGCCAGGACCATCAGCCCTGCCGCCCACAGCCGGCCGTTCAGGGCTGTTCACCGACCATGTAGGTCTTGCTGATGAGGCGAAATTGCGGGTGGCTGGCACTGCCCATGAGCTCGAACAGCACCATTTCCCGGGTCACCACCTGCGCCCCGGCCTGGCGCATGCGCGCAAGGCCCGCGGCTTTGTTGGCCGGGGTGCGGCTGTCGCAGGCATCCTCGACCACGAACACCTGCTTGCCCTGGGCCAGCAGGCCGAGCACGGTCTGCAGCACACAGACGTGGGTTTCCATGCCGCAGACGATCACCTGCTCACGGGCCATTAGGCTGGCCGGCAAGCACGCGGCAGCCACGCAGGAGAAATGGGTCTTTTCCACCACCTCGGCTGCCGGAGCCACTGCAGTGAGTTCCGCCAGGGTGTGGCCCAGGCCTTTGGGATACTGCTCGGAGATCACGATCGGCAGTTCCAGGTCGTTGCAGGCCGAGAGCAGCCAGCGCGCTCGGGCGCGGGTGCCCTGTGGGTCGCTCATCGCGCCGATGAGCTTTTCCTGGATGTCGACGACCAGCAGCGTGGCCTTGTGATGTTCGATCAGCATTGTCTGCCCCTTGCCTGGGAAAAGGCCTAGCCTCCCCCAGGCAAGCGGCGCCGTCAATCAGGCAGAAAGCCGATGTGCTTCAAGGTCTGCGTCAGCGCACCGAGCACCCGGTCCTCATGCTCATGGATGAAGAAGTGGCCGCCGGGGAACATCTGCAGCGAGAAATCACCGAGGGTTTCCTTGCGCCAGGCCTGCAGTTGCTCTGCGCTGGCCCGGTCCGCTTCGCCACCGAGCACGTGCAGCGGGCACTGCAAGGCAGGCCGTTGACGATAGAGGTAACGGCCGCAGAGCAGGAAGTCGGCGCGCAAGGTCGGTAAGGTCAGGCTCATCAGCTCGGCATTGGCCAGCACCTCCTCCGGCGTGCCATTGAGCTCGCGCAGTTCGGACTTGAGCTGCTCATCGGTCTTGGGGTCGCGCCAGTTATTGCCGTCGTAATCCTCGCGCCGAGTGGGCGCCGCAGTACCGCAGGCGAACAGTGCCAGCGGTGGCGGGCAACCCAGCACGCGCAGTTCGTGGGCAAGTTCGAAGGCCAGCAGTGCGCCCAGGCTATGACCGAGCAAGGCATAAGGTGCGTTGGCGGCCAGGCGTTGCTCGTTGGCCAATTGCCGGGCCAGCGCCTGCATGTCGGTCTGCAGCGGCTCGCCCATGCGCGCGCCGCGCCCAGGCAACTCGACCGGGCGCACCTGCAGCCAGGCCGGCAGCTTGCGCCGCCAGCGGCTGTAGACCATGGCACTGGCCCCGGAATACGGCAGGCACAGCAAGTTGAGCGTGGTCACTGGGCGGCAGCTGCGGCCATCTGCTGGCGCAGGCTCAAGGGGCGCATGTCGGTCCAGACTTCGTCGATGTAGGCCAGGCAGTCTTTCTTCAGGCCGCTCTTGCCCACAGCGCGCCAGCCTTCGGGGATGGCCTTGTAGTCCGGCCAGATGGAATATTGCTCTTCGTGGTTGACCACTACCTGGAACTGGATATCGTCGCGGTCGAATACGGAAGTCATTGCCTGTCTCCTTGAGTGATGGATGCCGCTGCGCTTGGCGCAGGGAAGTTCTCAGGTAGACGTAGGGCGCTTCGGAAAAATTAGCGGTCCTGGCGAGAATCCCTGTAGGAGCGGCCTCGTGTCGCGAAAGGGTCGCGAAGCGGCCCCAGATTCCAGCTTCGCCGCAGATATTGCTAGGGCTGCTTTGCAGCCCTTTCGCGACACAAGGCCGCTCCTACAGAAATCGCGCATGCAATAACTTCAGGTGTCACGCAACAGGTCATGGGTATCCAGCAAGCGGAACGCCACCTGCGGATTTCGCTCCAGGCCCCGGCGGATCGCGGCCGGGATCGACTGCCGGGTCTTGCGGCACAGGCCGGGCTGGTCGTCGAGTTCGATGACAATGCCGCGCATGGTGCGCACTTCGTTGAAGCCGGGGCTGATGTGCACGCGGATGCCGAGGTTTTCGTACAGCCGGTGCTGCAGGCGCTGCAGGTCTTCCAGGTCGTTGAGGTTTTCCAGGCGTTCGAGCAGGCGCTTTTCTTCCTGGCGGGTGAGCAGCAGGATGCGCTGGGCCGCTGGCGGGTGCTCGGCCAGGTGTTCGCGGCCGCAGTCACAGGCGCCAGGGGGGCACGGTTGGCGAAGAGGGGGTGGGGTGCTCATGGAGCAAGCATAGCTTCACCGGCCCGTTCTCTGTAAACGCTTCAAAAAACTTTCCTGACAGGATAAAAAATTTCACAAACCGCTGGACCACGCCCCCTAGCTTCGCCTATAAATCTCCCAAGGGAAATTTATATTCCCATCAAGAAAAATCACTTCGCCCGCCGCGAAGCCTCTTTTGCCCTTGTGCCAGACCTGCCCCACTCCATCACGAGGCCTACCCGACATGCACCCCGCTCCCGATCACTTCATCCTGCGCGTCAGTTGCCCGGCCGTGTCCGGCATCGTCGCAGCGGTGACCACCTACCTGGCCGAGCACGGTTGCTACATCAGCGAGATGGCGCAGTTCGACGACGAGGACAATGGCCGCTTCTTCATGCGTGCGGTGTTCCGTTACAACACCGGCGTGAGCGGTGACACGCCGCAGCTGGAAGCAGGCTTTGCCGATGTCGCCCAGCGTTTCGACATGGACTGGAGCCTGCACAGCAGCGCCCGGCCACTGCGCGTGCTGCTGATGGTCAGCAAGTTCGACCACTGTCTGGCCGACCTGCTCTATCGCCATGCCAAGGGCGAACTGGACATGCAGATCACCGCCGTGGTTTCCAACCACCTCGACCTGCGGCCAATGGCCGAGCGCCAGGGCATCCGCTTCGTCTACCTGCCGGTGACCAAGGAGACCAAGGCCGAGCAGGAAGCCGCGCTGATGCGCATCGTCGAGGACACTGGCACCGAGCTGGTGGTGCTGGCGCGCTATATGCAGATCCTCTCCGACGACCTGTGCCGCCAGCTGTCGGGCCGGGCAATCAACATCCACCACTCGTTCCTGCCCGGTTTCAAGGGCGCCAAGCCGTACCACCAGGCCTATCAGCGCGGGGTCAAGCTGATCGGTGCCACCGCCCACTACGTCACCCGCGACCTCGACGAGGGCCCGATCATCGAACAGGAAGTGCAGCGCGTGGACCACGCCTACGCCCCCGACGACCTGGTGGCGATCGGCCGCGACACCGAGACCATCGCCCTGTCCCGCGCCGTCAAATACCACCTCGAACACCGGGTGTTCCTCAACCATGACCGCACGGTGATCTTCAAATGAACGCCATCCCCAGCATCAAGCTGATCGACGGCAAGGCCACCGCGGCGCGGGTGCTGGCCGAGGTTCGCGAGCAGGTGCAGACCTTGCGCCAAGGCGGCGTGCAGCCGGGCCTGGCGGTGGTATTGGTCGGGGCCGACGCGGCCAGCCAGGTGTATGTGCGCAACAAGGTGCTGCGCGCCGAGGAAGTGGGCATTCGCTCGCTGGAACATCGCCTGCCGGCCGACACCACTCAGGCGCAACTGCTGACCCTGATCGACAGGCTCAACCGAGACAGCGAGGTCAACGGCATCCTCGTGCAGTTGCCGCTGCCCGAGCATGTCAATGAGCACCGCATTCTCCAGGCGATCAGCCCGCTGAAGGACGTGGACGGTTTCCACAGCGAAAACGTCGGTGGCCTGGCCCAGGGGCGCGACCTGCTCACGCCCTGCACCCCCAGCGGCTGCATGCGCCTGCTGCGCGATGCCTGCGGCGAGTTGCGCGGCAAGCATGCGGTGGTGGTCGGCCGCTCGAACATCGTCGGCAAACCCATGGCCGCACTACTGCTGCAGGCCGACTGCACGGTGACCGTGGTGCATTCACGCAGTCGCGAGCTGCCGGTGCTGTGCCGACAGGCCGACATCCTTGTCGCGGCGGTAGGCAAGCCGAAGCTGATCGGCGCCGAGTGGCTCAAGCCCGGCGCGGTGGTGATCGATGTCGGCATCAATCGCATCGAGGAAGGCGGCCACAGCCGCCTGGTCGGCGATGTCGATTTCGCTGCCGCCCTGCCCCGGGTCGCCGCCATCACCCCGGTGCCCGGCGGCGTCGGCCCGATGACCATCGCCTACCTGATGAAAAACACCCTGCTCGCCCTCGACCTGCAGCAACAGGCCGCCCACCCGGAGCGCACGCCATGCCTTTCGCCCTGCTGAAATACGGCCTGAGCGCCGACTACCCGGTGGAGGTCGACCTGCCGCCACCGTGCGAACTCAAGCCGCGCTATGACGTGGTGATCATCGGCGGCGGCGGCCACGGCCTGGCCATCGCCTACTACCTGGCCAAGTACCACGGCGTGACCAATGTCGCCGTGCTGGAGAAGGCCTACCTGGGCGGCGGCAACACGGCGCGCAACACTGCGGTGATCCGCTCCAACTACCTGACTTCCGAAGGCGTGCGCTTCTACGCAGAATCCGTGCGGATGTTCCAGAACCTGTCCAACGAGTTCGACTTCAACATCATGTATTCCGAGCGGGGTCAGCTGACGCTGGCGCACACCGACGCCACCGTGCGCGCCTTCCGCCAGCGCGCCGAGGTCAACAAGCACTTCGGCGGGCGCACTGAAATGATCGACCGCCAGCAGATCCGCGAGCTGGTGCCGAGCCTGAACCTCGACCCCGGTCACCTGCCGGTGCTGGCGGGCCTCTGGCACATCGACGGCGCCACCGCGCGCCACGATGCGGTGGCCTGGGGCTACGCCAAGCAGGCTGCCAAGCGCGGCGTGGAAATCCACCAACTGACCGAAGTGCAGGACCTGCTGATCCGCAATGGCCGCATCGAAGCAGTCAAGACCAACCGCGGCACGGTGCAGTGCGGCTGCGTGGTGCAAGCGGTGGCCGGGGCCAGTTCGCAGCTGTTGGCCAAGGCCGGCATCCGTGCGCCGATACACACTTACCCTCTGCAGGCCATGGTCACCCAGCCGTTCAAGCCGTTCCTCGACCCGCTGGTGAGCTCTTCCGCCCTGCACTGCTACGTGCAGCAGACCAGCCGTGGCGAGATCGTCTTCGGCGGCGGCTCCGACCCGTACCCGCTGTACAACACCCGCTCCACCCTCGACCTCAAGGAAAGCCTGCTGGCCCACGCCATCGAGATGTTCCCGTTCATGGCCAACGCCAAGCTGATGCGCCAGTGGGCCGGGATCACCGACATGACCCCGGACTACAGCCCGATCATGGGCCTGTCGCCGGTCGACAACTATTACCTCGACGCCGGCTGGGGCACCTGGGGTTTCAAGGCCACGCCGATCTGCGGCAAGACCATGGCCGAGCTGGTCGCCAGCGGCGGCAAGGTGCCGGCGATGATCGCGCCGTTCGCCCTGGAGCGCTTCAGCCGCTTCCAGCAAGTCAACGAAATGGGCGCCACCGCGGCCAGCCACTAGGAGCACAAGACGATGAAAATCCTGACCTGCCCCTTGAACGGCCCGCGCAACATCAGCGAGTTCACCTACGGCGGCGAGTTCAAGCACATGCCCGACCCGGCCAGCTGCACGGATGCCGAGTGGGCCGACTACGTATTCAACAGCGACAACCTGGCCGGCGTGGTCATCGAGTGGTGGCTGCACAACGCCTCGAGCTACTGGTTCCTGGCCGAGCGCCACACCGTCAGCGACCAGGTGCTGCGCACCTTCGACCCGAAAGAGATATTCGACCGCCGCATCGACTTTACCCCTGCCGCCACCCCGGAGATCGCCGGATGAACAGCCTCACTCGCCTCCCCGCGCCCATGGGCCTGCTGATCGACCGCGAGCGGCCCCTGCGCTTCGAATTCGACGGACAGGCCTACCCGGGCTTTGCCGGTGACACCATTGCCAGTGCCCTGCTCGGCAACGGCCGCTGGCTGCTATCGCGCTCGTTCAAGTACCACCGCCCGCGTGGCCCGCTGAGCATGGCCGGGCAGGACGCCAACACCCTGGTGCAGCTCCCTGAAGAGCCCAATGTGCTGGCCGACATGGAGGCTGCCCGTGACGGCCTGGTGGTCACCGGGCAGAACTTCAACGGCAGCCTGGAACACGACCGCGACGCCTACCTGGGCAAGTGCTCGCGCTTCATGCCGGTGGGCTTCTACTACCGCTCGTTCTACAAGCCCAAGGGCATGTGGAAGGTGTGGGAGCCGCTGATCCGCAAGAAGGCCGGCCTCGGCGTGCTGGACCTCGGCTTCAGGCCGCAGTACTACGACAAGGCCTATCTGTTTGTCGACCTGGCCGTGATCGGTGCCGGCCCGGCCGGCCTGCGCGCCGCGCTGGATGCCGCCAATGCCGGGGCCAAGGTGCTGCTGATCGAGCAACAGCCAGTGCTCGGCGGCTCGCTGACCTACGCCCGCTTCGACATCGCCGGCACCCGCGCCGCCAGCTTGCGCCAGGAACTGCTAACCGCCGTCGAAGGCCACCCGAACATCCAGGTGCTGTGCGAGGCCACCTGTAACGGCTGGTTCACCGACAACTACCTGCCGGTGATCCAGCACAAGCGCCTGTACAAGGTGCGCGCCACCCGCTGTCTGGTAGCCGCCGGGTCGTTCGACCAGCCAGTGGTGTTCCGCAACAACGACCTGCCCGGGGTGATGCTCACCAGCGCCGCGCAGCGGCTGATGAAATTGTATGCAGTCAAGCCGGGACAACGTGCGGTGATCCTCACCGGGCATGATGACGGCTACCTGGCCGCGCTCGACCTGCAGGAGCAAGGCGTGGCCGTCGCCGCCCTGGTCGATATGCGCGCCGCACCTGCCGACGCCGCGCTGGCCAGCGAACTGAAACGTCGCGACATTCCCCTGCACCTGGGCAGCACCGTCTATGAAGCCCTGCACGAAGCGGGAATGCGCCATGTCACGGGTGCAGACATCCGCCCGATCACGGGCCAGGGCAAGGTGGGCGAACATGGCCTGCGCGTGGCCTGCGACCTGCTGTGCATATCCGCCGGTTACATGCCGGTTTATCAGTTGCTGTGCCAGGCCGGTGGCAAGCTGGCCTATGACGTCAACCGTGACGAGTTCACCATCAGCCACCTGCCCGCCGGCCTGGACATCGCCGGCTCGGTGAACGGCCGGCACCGCCTGGACAACGTGCTCACAGACGCCAGCCGCGGCGCCGCCGAAGCCCTCGCGGCACTGGGCCTGCAAGGTGCAGCGCCGTCGGCCTTTGAGGCCGAAGCCAAGGTCAACTTCCCCTGGCCGATCTTCCCGCACCCCAAGGGCAAGGATTTCGTCGACTTCGACGAAGACCTGCAAGTACGCGATATCGTCAACGCCACCCGCAGCGGCTACCGCGACGTGCAACTGGTCAAGCGCTTCTCCACGGTCGGCATGGGCCCGTCCCAGGGCCGCCACTCGGCACTGCCCACTGCACGCCTGGTGGCCCAGGCCACCGGCCGCAGCATCAGCGAAACCGGCGTGACCACCGCCCGCCCACCGTTCCAGGCAGAGAAGCTGGCGCACGTCGCCGGCCGTGCGTTCGACCCGTACCGGCAAACGCCAATGCACCGCCGCCACCTGCAAGCGGGCGCGAAGATGATGCCTGCTGGTATCTGGCAGCGCCCGGCCTTCTACGGCAAGCCGGAAGAACGCGAGCGCTGCATGCAGGAGGAGGCCCGCCATGTGCGTGAGAAGGTCGGCCTGATCGACGTTTCCACCCTGGGCGGCCTGGACGTGCGCGGCCCCGACGCCGCTGAACTGCTGGAACGCCTGT
This sequence comes from Pseudomonas sp. SMN11, assembly GCF_052041945.1. Lineage (NCBI taxonomy): Bacteria > Pseudomonadati > Pseudomonadota > Gammaproteobacteria > Pseudomonadales > Pseudomonadaceae > Pseudomonas > Pseudomonas sp. SMN11. The sequence continues at coordinate 43,520 of NZ_JBKGGW010000043.1, forward strand.
ACACCTTCGGCTTCGCCAAGCTGGCTATCGGCCGCACCCGCTATGCGCTGATGACCAACGAGCACGGCGTGGTGATCGACGACGGCGTCTGTGCGCGCCTGGCCGAACAGCACTTCTACGTCACCGCCACCACCAGCGGCGTCGACCGCATTTACCAGCAGATGCTCAAGTGGAACGCGCAGTGGCGGCTGGACGTGGACATCACCAACGTCACCGCCGCCCTGGCCGCCGTCAACCTGGCCGGACCACTGTCGCGCCAAGTGCTGGCCAAGGTCTGTGACGACGTGGACCTGTCGGCCGAAGCCTTCCCTTATCTGGGTGGGCGCCTGGGCACGGTGGCCGGCATCCCGGCGCGTATCCTGCGGGTCGGCTTCGTCGGCGAGCTGGGTTATGAAGTGCACGTGCCGACGCGTCATGCCGAGCGCCTGTGGGACGCGCTGATGCAGGCCGGTGCCGGGCTGGGCATCCGCCCGTTCGGCGTCGAGACCCAGCGCCTGCTGCGCCTGGAAAAGGGCCACGTGATCATCAGCCAGGACACCGACGGCATGACCCACCCGGCGGAGATCGACATGCAGTGGGCGATCGGCCGCAAGAAACCGTTCTTTGTCGGCAAGCGCTCGATCGAGATCCTCGAAGCGCAACCGCTCAAGCGCAAGCTGGTCGGTTTCACCCTGCCCAAGGGCAGCCCGCAGCCGCTGGAGGGCCACCTGGTACTGGACGGCCCGGACATCAGCGGCAACGTCACCTCCTGCGAGTATTCGCAGACCCTGGGGCAGATCATCGGCCTGGCCTACGCCGGCGCCCATCAGGCGACGCCTGGCATGCACATCCCGATCCGCGTGGAAGGCGGCGTGATGGTCAATGCCAAGGTAGTGCAACTGCCCTTCCATGATCCCGACAACCTGCGCCAGGAGCTCTGAACCATGACCAGCCTGAAAGCTGAAGCCTTCATTCCACGCAGCCCGCAGACCGAGCTGTTGCACACCTGCGCGTTGACCGACCTGACGGAACTTGCGCGGGTCGGGTTTCGCGGCGGGGACAGTGCGGCGTATCTGGAGGCGCGTGGCTACCGTTTGCCAGCGCTGCCCAACCAGGCCTTGCGCCAGGATGACGGGGGCTGGGTGGCACGCCTGTCGGCCAGCGAGTACCTGTTGCTGGGCAGTCATGCCGACCAGGGCGCACGGGTAGCCGCCGAAGAAGCTGCGTGGGTGCAGGATGCCCGGCGCAACTATCTGCTGCCGCGTCAGGACAGCCATGCCTGGCTGCAATTGTCGGGGGAGTTTTGCAGTGCGGTGATGGCCAAGTTGTGCGGGGTCGATTTGCGTTTGCAGGCGTTTCCGGTCGGTGCCGTGGCACAGACTTCGGCGGCGCGGATCAATGTGATCGTGGTGAATGTCGGGAGCGATGAATTGCCGGCGTTACAGCTGCTGTTTGACCGGGCATCGCTGGCGTATTTCCAGGCGGCTGTGCTGGACGCCATGGATGAATTTGATGGCGGGTGGATTGGGGTGGATCAGTTAATGGTCTGAAATCCCTGGGGCCGCTGTGCGGCCCCAGCTTTACAACTGCACCAAACGCTCGCGCAGGAAGTTCACGAACCCCTGCACCGGCCGCGCCACCTGCCGGTGCTGCGGATACATAGCCGACAGCTGCAACGCCGGCGGCACCCACTCATCCAGCACCGTCACCAGCCGCCCGTCCGCCAGCGCCTGCCCGACGATGAAGGTCGGCAAATAGGTCACCCCCATCCCGGCAATCGCCGCATCCCGGAGCAACTCGCCGTTGTTCGCCCGCATCCGCCCAGTCACCTGAATCACCTGGGCCTTGCCGCCCTGGCGGAACTGCCACTGCACTTGCCGCGAGTGCCCATAGGGCAGGCAATCATGCGTGGCCAGTTCTTCCGGCTTGGCCGGAACGCCGCGGGCTTCAAGGTACGCCGGGCTCGCGCAATACACCCGCTCGACATCGGCAATGCGCCGGGCAATCAGGCTGGAATCCTCCAGCGCGCCAATGCGCAGCGCCAGGTCATACCCCTCGCCGATCAGGTCCACGGCACGGTCGCTGAGGTCCACCTCCACATCCACCTGCGGATGCAACTGCAGAAACTCGGTCAGCAGGCAGCCCAGATGGGCCATGGCGAACGACAGCGGCGCACTCAGGCGCAAGGTGCCGCGCAGGGCCTGGGCCTGGCCGCTGATGTCGTGTTCCACCTGTTGCACCTCACCCAGCAGGCGCAGCGCCGACTGATAGTAGTGCTGGCCCAGCGGCGTGGCGTCCAGGCGCCGGGTGGAGCGGTTGAGCAGGCGCACGCCGAGGCGCTCTTCGAGTTGCATCAGGCGGCGGCTGACCGATTGCTTGGACATGCCCAGCCGGTCGGCAGCGGCAGTGAAACTGCCGGCCTCCATGACCTGGGCAAAGATGCGCATGTCTTCGTAGGGGTTCATTGTCTCGCTCTTTGTGACAGTCAAACGCTTTATAGCGGCTTTTTCCCGCCAGTGCATCTCCCTAATCTACACACAGGTCGCAGCGATGGCCCTGAAGGCCAGGCAAGACGCCCATTACCAGCACTTACACAGAAAAGGATTCGCTCATGAACATTGTCCACAAGACCCTCACCGCCTCCCTCCTCGCCCTGTCCGTGTCCAGCGCTTTTGCCGCTGGTAGCCCAGGCGTCGAACAGCACACCCAGGCCTTCCTCGAAGCGCTGGAGCAAGGTGGCGGCAAACTGCTCGAACAGCTCAGCCCGAAAGATGCCCGCGCCGTGCTGACCGGGGCTCAGGCTTCGGTGAAGGTTGACTTGTCCGGCATCGAGGTCACGCAACGCACCATTCAGGCCAACGGCCAGTCGATCAAGCTGCAGGTGGTGCGCCCGGCCAATGTCAAAGGCGAATTGCCGGTGTTCATGTTCTTCCACGGGGGCGGCTGGGTGCTGGGCGACTTCCCGACCCACCAGCGGCTGATCCGCGACCTGGTGGTCGGCTCCGGCGCAGTGGCGGTCTATGTGGATTACACCCCATCGCCTGAGTCGCACTACCCGACGGCGATCAACCAGGCCTACGCCGCCACCCAGTGGGTCGCCGAGCATGGCAAGGAAATCGGTGTCGACGGCAAGCGCCTGGCCGTGGCCGGCAACAGCGTTGGCGGCAACATGGCGGCAGTGGTTGCGCTCAAGGCCAAGGAGGCCGGCACCCCGGCCTTGCGCTTCCAGCTGCTGCTGTGGCCGGTAACCGATGCGAGCTTTGAGACGGCGTCGTACAAGCAGTTCGCCGAGGGGCACTTCCTCACCACCGGGATGATGAAGTGGTTCTGGGACAACTACACCACCGATGCCAAGGCACGGGAGCAGATCTACGCCTCGCCACTGCGTGCCAGCAGCGAACAGCTCAAGGGCCTGCCGCCAGCGCTGGTGCAGACCGCCGAGTTCGATGTACTGCGGGATGAAGGTGAGGCCTATGCACGCAAGCTGAATGCGGCGGGCGTGACCGTTACCTCGGTGCGCTACAACGGCATGATCCATGACTATGGGTTGCTCAACCCGCTGAGCCAGGTGCCAGCTGTGAAAGCGGCGATGCGCCAGGCCGCAAACGAACTGAACGTGCATTTGCAATAACGCCAGCCAACCGCGTGGCAGGGCCCAGGCGCCCTGCCCTTACTGGAGATTCGTCATGCTTACCGTCCGTAACGCCCAAGACCGCGGCCTGGCCTTCCATGGCTGGCTGAAATCCTTCCACACCTTCTCCTTCGGTCATTACCGCAACCCCGACGAGCAAGGTTTTTCCGACCTGCTGGTGATCAACGATGACCGTGTCATCCCTGGCAAGGGTTTCGGCGAGCACCCGCACCGTGACATGGAGATCTTCTCCTACGTGCTCGAAGGCGCGCTGGAGCACAAGGACACGCTGGGCACCGGTTCGGTGATCCGCCCGGGTGATGTGCAGCTGATGAGCGCCGGTCACGGCGTGGCGCACAGCGAGTTCAACCACAGCCAAGCGCAGCCGGTGCACTTCCTGCAGATCTGGATCGTGCCCAATGTGAAAGGGGCGACGCCGCGTTATCAGCAGCAGCACTTCAGTGCCGAGCAGAAGCGCGGCAGGTTGCGACTGATCATCTCGCCAGATGGTTCCGAAGGGTCATTGCAGGTACGGCAGAACGCACGGGTGTATGCCGGGCTGTTCGATGGCGCGGAGCGCGCGACGCTGGCCTTGCCGGAGAACCGCCATGCCTATGTGCATGTGGCTCGCGGCAGCATCGAGCTCAACGGCCAGGTGCTGAATGAGGGGGATGGAGTGCGGGTAAGGCAGGAACAAGTGCTTGAGCTGGGCAATGGGGTGGATGCCGAGGTGCTGGTGTTCGACCTGCGGCCCCATGAGTTGCCTGGCATGCCATAAGCAGGGCCGGCCTCTTCGCGGGCACGCCCGCTCCCACAGGTATCGCACAGATTCTGAAAACTGTGCAGTACCTGTGGGAGCGGGCGTGCCCGCGAAAGGGCCATCAGCAAAGACTCACGGCTCGAAGCCTTCAACGATGATCACTTCAGCCTTTGCCACCCCTTGGCGATGGCTGCACGCCTCCTGATACAACTCCGACCGGTAGCACGCCACCGCCTGCTCATACGAATCGAACTCTATCACCACGCTACGCTGTGGAGTGGGCCGCCCTTCCATCGCCTCGCTGCGCCCGCCGCGGGCCAGGAAGCGGCCGCCGTATGCCTTGAAGGCAGCGGGAGCGCGCTGGGTGTACTGCTGATACTGCTCGGGGTCGGTCACGTCGACGTGGGCGATCCAATAGGCCTTCATCCGCTGCTCTCCTGTTACAACGATATTTGTGTATGATGGTATACCATAAAAATCACCCCACCACAGTGAGCGTGCAACATGGCTTTCAACACCATCGAGGAACTCCTCGAGGACTACCGGCAAGGCAAGATGGTCCTGCTGGTGGACGACGAGGACCGGGAAAACGAAGGCGATCTGCTGATCGCCGCCGAGCGCTGTGACGCCCAGGCCATCAACTTCATGGCCCGCGAAGCGCGCGGGCTGATCTGCCTGACCCTGACCGACGACCACTGCCAGCGCCTGGGCCTTGAGCAGATGGTACCGGCCAACGGCAGCGTGTTCAGCACCGCCTTCACCGTGTCGATCGAAGCCGCCAGCGGCGTCACCACCGGCATTTCCGCCGCCGACCGCGCACGCACCGTGGCTGCGGCCATGGCGCCCGATGCCCGCCCCGAAGACCTGGTGCAGCCTGGCCACATCTTCCCCCTGCGCGCCCGGGAAGGCGGCGTGCTGACCCGTGCCGGGCATACCGAAGCCGGTTGCGACCTGGCTCGCCTGGCCGGTTTTACCCCGGCCTCGGTGATCGTCGAGGTGCTCAACGATGACGGCACCATGGCCCGTCGCCCGGACCTGGAAGTGTTCGCCGCGCAGCACGGCATCAAGATCGGCACCATCGCCGACCTGATCCACTACCGCCTGAGCACCGAGCAGACCATCAAGCGCATCGGCGAGCGCGAACTGCCGACCGTGCACGGTACGTTCCGCCTGGTGACCTACGAGGACCGCATCGAAGGTGGCGTGCACATGGCCATGGTCATGGGCGATATCCGCCGTGAGCAGCCGACCCTGGTGCGGGTGCACGTGATCGACCCGCTGCGTGACCTGGTGGGTGCCGAGTATGCCGGCCCCGCCAACTGGACGCTGTGGGCGGCACTGCAGAAGGTGGCCGAGGAAGGTGCCGGGGTGGTGGTGATCCTCGCCAACCACGAATCCTCACAGGCCTTGCTCGAACGCGTACCGCAGCTGACTCAGCCAGTGCGGCCTTATCAGCGTGGGCAGTCCAAGGTGTACTCGGAGGTCGGTACCGGGGCGCAGATTCTGCAGGACCTGGGCGTGGGCAAGCTGCGTCACCTGGGGCCGCCGCTGAAGTATGCAGGCCTGGCTGGGTATGAGCTGGAAGTGGTGCAGAGCATTCCGTTCGAGCCCGTTCCTCTGAGCTGACACCATTCCCCGTGTGGGAGCGGCCTTGGGGGGGGGGGGGGGGGG
>NZ_JBKGGW010000044.1:0-49080 GCF_052041945.1 Pseudomonas sp. SMN11
ACACAAGGCCGCTCCTGCAGCGACCGTGCAAGCCTTCTGAGGGCTAATAAAAAACCCCGGAACAAGTCCGGGGTTTTGATGCATCACGCTAACGCGATCACTCCTGGTTGGCCAGTTTGTGCTCGAGGTAGTGGATGTTGACGCCGCCTTTGCAGAAACCTTCATCTCGCACCAGGTCGCGGTGCAGCGGGATGTTGGTCTTGATGCCGTCTACGACGATCTCGTCCAGGGCATTGCGCATGCGCGCCATGGCTTCGTCGCGGTCCTTGCCGTAGGTGATCAGCTTGCCGATCAGCGAGTCGTAGTTCGGCGGAACCGAGTAGCCGCTGTACAGGTGCGAATCGACGCGTACGCCGTTGCCGCCCGGGGCGTGGAAGTGCTTGACCTTGCCTGGGCTCGGAATGAACTTCTTCGGGTCTTCGGCGTTGATCCGGCACTCCAGCGAGTGGCCACGGATGACCACGTCTTCCTGGCGGAACGACAGCTTGTTGCCAGCGGCGATGCTCAGCATCTCCTTGACGATGTCGATACCGGTGACCATCTCCGACACCGGGTGCTCAACCTGCACACGGGTGTTCATCTCGATGAAGTAGAAACGGCCGTTCTCGTACAAGAACTCGAAGGTGCCGGCACCGCGGTAGCCGATCTCGATGCACGCATCGACGCAACGCTTGAAGACTTCCTGGCGGGCCTTTTCGTCGATACCCGGGGCCGGTGCTTCTTCCAGCACCTTCTGGTGACGGCGCTGCAGCGAGCAGTCGCGGTCGCCCAGGTGGATGGCGTTGCCCTGGCCGTCGGACAGCACCTGAACTTCCACGTGACGTGGGTTGGTCAGGAACTTCTCCAGATAGACCATCGGGTTGCCGAAGGCTGCACCGGCTTCGGTACGGGTGAGCTTGGCCGAGGAAATCAGGTCCTCTTCCTTGTGCACCACGCGCATGCCGCGACCACCACCGCCACCGGCGGCCTTGATGATCACCGGGTAGCCGACATCACGAGCGATCGCCAGGGCGACTTCTTCGTCTTCCGGCAGCGGGCCATCGGAGCCCGGTACGGTCGGTACGCCCGACTTGATCATCGCGTCCTTGGCCGAAACCTTGTCGCCCATCAGGCGAATGGTGTCGGCTTTCGGGCCGATGAAGGCGAAACCGGACTTTTCCACCTGCTCGGCGAAATCGGCGTTTTCCGCGAGGAAGCCGTAACCCGGGTGGATCGCGGTGGCGCCGGTGACTTCGGCGGCAGCGATGATCGCCGGGATGTGCAGGTAGGAATCCTTGGACGATGCAGGGCCGATGCAGACCGACTCGTCTGCCAGGCCCAGGTGCATCAGTTCACGGTCGGCCGTGGAGTGCACGGCGACGGTCTTGATGCCCAGCTCTTTGCAGGCACGCAGGATCCGCAGGGCAATTTCCCCACGGTTGGCGATCAGGACTTTTTCGAGCTTCCCAGACATCGTTGGCTCTCCGCGATTCAAACGATGGTGAACAGCGGCTGGTCGAACTCAACCGGCTGGCCGTCTTCCACCAGGATGGCGTCGATGACACCGCCAACATCGGCTTCGATGTGGTTCATCATCTTCATGGCTTCGACGATGCACAGGGTGTCGCCTTTCTTCACGCTCTGGCCAACTTCAGCGAAGTTCGGCGAGGTCGGCGAAGGCTTGCGGTAGAAGGTACCGACCATCGGCGAACGGATCACGGTGCCTTTCAGGGCTGGTGCGGCAGCAGCGGCTTCGGCGGCTGGCGCAGCGGCAGCGGCAACCGGGGCAGCGGCAGGTGCGGCAGCCATTGGCGCAGGTGCGTAGAACTGCTGGGCGGCCGGGGTCTTGCTGTGGCGGCTGATACGGACCGACTCTTCGCCTTCCTTGATCTCCAGCTCGTCGATGCCAGACTCTTCCAGCAGCTCGATCAGTTTCTTGACTTTACGGATATCCATTAATCATCAACTCCCAAAGGTTCGGTCAGGGGGCGAAATTTAAAAACGTATCTGAACGTTTCTCTCTAACCCCGGCCCACTGAGGCCAGGGTTTTCGTTATCAGGGCTGTGCGTTGGCAGCCAGTTGTTCCAGTGCAGACTCCAGGGCCAGGCGATAACCGCTGGCGCCCAGGCCGCAGATCACCCCTACCGCAACATCGGAAAAGTAGGAGTGGTGACGGAACGGTTCGCGTTTGTGCACGTTGGACAGGTGCACTTCGATGAATGGGATGCTCACCGCGAGCAATGCGTCACGTAATGCGACGCTTGTGTGGGTGAAAGCAGCCGGATTGATCAGGATGAAGTCCACACCCTCGTTGCGTGCGGCATGAATACGATCGATGAGTTCGTACTCGGCATTGCTCTGCAGGTACTGCAGATGGTGGCCAGCGGCGCGGGCGCGCTGCTCCAGGTCCTGGTTGATCTGGGCCAGGGTCACGGCGCCGTAGTGGCCCGGTTCGCGAGTCCCGAGCAGGTTCAGGTTGGGGCCGTGAAGCACCAGTAGGGTTGCCATCTGCGGATTCCTTGGATTTGTAGGGCAATTCGACACAGCGCGGCGAGTGTGCCGCAAAGCGACGGCAAGTGTCCAGTTCCCGGCAATAGGCAGCACGTTGCCCGAGGTTCGCGCGAAGTATGTGACCAAATAATGAAATCTGGTCACTCATTGGGAGAAATTTCCCGGCACGCGGGAAGTTATAGACCGAGTTTGCCGCGCACGCGCGTCAGAATCTGCGCAAATTCCCCGGCGTTTATTTCGCCAATCACCCGATCGCTGGTCATTTCGCTGCCGTTCGCCGCAAAGAACAACAGCGCCGGCGGCCCGAACAGCTGGTAGCGGTCGAGCAACGTGCGCTGTTCGGCGCTGCTTTGGGTGATATCGAAGCGCAGCAGCTTGAAGGCGCTCAACTGCCCTTGAACCTGCGGTGCATTGAGCACTTCGTGTTCGATCACCTTGCAGCTGATGCACCAGTCGGCGTACCAGTCCAGCAGCACCGGTTGGTCGGCGGCCTTTGCTTCGGCCAGGGCGGCGTTCAGCGCCGCCGGGGTGGTGACGGTTTGCCAGGCATCGGCCTTGGCCACTGCACCGCTGGTGGCAGCGGCGGGGGGTGGCAGTGGGCGCAGCGGGTCACCTTGGCCACTGAGCGCGCCGTACCAGCAGGCCAGCGCATACACCAGCAGCGCCAGGCCCAGCAGTTGTGCCAGGCGCTGACGTGGCGTTTTGACCACGAACTCCAGGGCGCCGAGGAACAGCGCCACGCCGGCTGCCAGGAAGCCGACCAGCAACAAGGTCGCCGGCCCTGGCAGCATACGGCTGAGCAGGCCGATGGCCAGGCCCAGCAGCAATACACCGATGGCGTTTTTCACGGTGTTCAGCCAAGGGCCGCTCTTCGGCAACCAGGCGGCGCCACCTGTGGCAATCAGGAGCAAGGGTGCGCCCATGCCCAGGCCCAGGGCGAACAGCTTGAGCGCACCGCCCACGGCATCGCCGCTGGCGCTGATGTACAGCAAGGCGCCCGCCAGTGGCGCCGACACACAGGGCGAAACCAGCAGGCTGGAGAGCACGCCGAGCACTGCCGCACCGAGCAGCGAGCCGCTCCGGGTGTGGTTGGCGACGTTGTTCAGGCGGTTGCTCAGGGCTTGCGGCAACTTGAGCTCGAACAGGCCGAACATGGCCAGGGCGAACACCACGAAGAAAAGCGCGAAAGGTACCAGTACCCAGGCCGACTGCAGGCGTGCCTGCAGGTTCAGGCCGGCGCCGAACAGGCCCATCAGCGCGCCGAGCACGGCGAAGCTGGCGGCCATTGGCAACACGTAGGCCAGCGACAGCGCGAGGCCGCGCAAACCACCGACCTGGCCACGCAAGACCACGCCAGAAAGGATTGGCAGCATCGGTAGCACGCAAGGGGTGAAGGTCAGGCCTACCCCGGCGAGGAAGAACAGCAGCAGTGACTTCCAGCTCCAGCCCTGTTCGCCGCCTGCAGGCACGGCGGCGCCTGCAGCGGGCGCTTCGCCATCAATGCTCAGGCGTTCGGTTTCCGGCGGGTAGCACAGGCCCTTGTCGGCGCAGCCCTGGTAACCCACCAGCAAGGTGAAGGCGCGAGCGTCGGTGCGTGGGATCTCGATGTCGAGCACGCCGTGGTACACCTCGACGTCGCCGAAGAACTCATCGTGCTTGGCTTCGCCCTTGGGGATGTTCGGCGGGCCCAGGGCGATGTCGGCCGGTTCCGTGCGGAAGTGGAAGCGGTGGCGGTACAGGTAGTAGCCGTCGGTGGCGACGAAGCGCAACTTGAGGGTTTGCGCGTCGGCCTGTACCAGGCTTAGCTTGAAGGCTTCGTGGACCGGCAGGAAGTCGGCATTGTTGGACAGCGAAGCGGCGCCGAGGGTGGCGCTGGGGCGGTTGTCGAGCAGGCCCGAGGCGAAAGCAGGGCTGGCCAGCAGCAGGAACAGCAGGAGAAACAGGCGGCGCATGGCGGACTCGCGAGGTGGAACGTGCCCGCATGATAGCGGAGTTGGCGGTGGTTGGGTGTGCAGTGGCTGGGAGGGCGACACATGGCCGCTGGCCAAGGCCTCATGCAACCTCGAAGCATGTACCGTCCTTGTGGGAGCGGCCTTGTGTCGCGAAAGGGCCGCAACGCGGCCCCAGCAATATCAGCTGTGATGCACAAATCCTGGGGGCGCTTCGCACCCCTTTCGCGACACAAGGCCGCTCCCACAGGGATATCAGTATGGTTGCTAAACCCTGAAGGCTCGCACCGCCTTGCTCAGCTCCCCGCCCAGGCTCAGCAGCTGTTCGCCCTGCTCGCGCCCTTCGCCAATACGCTGCAGGTTGTCTTCACCCAACTCATGAATCCGCTCACTGTGATCGCGAATTTCACTCACCGCACCACTCTGCTGCGCGGTGACATCGGCAATGCGCACCGCCGTATCGGCAATCGTGCGGATCGCGCTGACAATTTCGTCCAGCGCGCCATCGGCGGCCTGGGCCTGGTTGGCGGTGGCTTCGGCATGTTCCAACTGGGTGCGCATCCCGGCCACCGATTCTCGCGCCGCCTGCTGCAGGCGGTCGATCAGCGCCTGGATCTCGCCGGTAGCCCCGGTGGTGCGCTGCGCCAGTGAGCGCACCTCGTCGGCTACCACAGCAAAGCCACGGCCCATCTCGCCAGCGCGGGCGGCCTCAATGGCGGCATTCAATGCCAGCAGGTTGGTCTGTTCGGCGATGGAGCGAATCACCGTCAGCACCCCACCGATGGTGGCCGATTCCTCGGCCAGCTGTTCGATCATGCGCGCGTTGCCTTGCACCTCGTCTACCAGCGCCCGAAGGCCTGACAGGCTCTGGCCAATCACCGTCTGGCCCTGTTCCACCGCGCGGCCGGCATCGCGGCTGGCATCGGCGGCAGAGCTGGCATCGCCGGCCACTTGCTGGATGGTGGCTTCCAGCTCGCCCAGCGCATCGCGAATCTGCCCGGTGTCGCCGGCCTGGCGCTCGGCGCCGTCGTGCAGGGCGGCGCTCATGCCGGCCAGGGCGTGGCTGCTGCCGGCAACCTGCTCGGCGTTGTGGCGGATGGTGCCGACCAGCTCCACCAGGTACTGGCGCAGGCGGTTGAGCGATTCCTGAATGTCGTGCAGCTCGCGGTTGGTCTTGCCCAGTGCGATAGGCGCGGCAAAGTCACCTTCGGCCCAGCGCGACAGGGCCGGGGCCAGGCTGGTCAGGGTGCGGGCCAGGCGCCGCTGCAAAGTGTCGATGAGCAGGGCGATCAGCAGGATCAGGCCGATCATCAGCCCCTGGATGATGCGCACTTCGCCGGCAATCTTCGCGTGCTGGCCGCGCACTTCCGGCTCCAGGCCGGCGATTGCCTGTTGCACGGCTTCCAGGCGCTGGTTGGTGCTGGCGGCCAGGGCGGTGCGGCGGTCAATCTGCTCGCGGGTGCGTTGCAGCTCGGAGGGGTAGCGGTTAAGCAGACTTTGCAGCTCGCGCTTGAGGCCGACCGCCACGTCTTCCTGTTGTTCGCTGGCCTGGGACTGCAGGCCCATCATGGCGGCAAAGTCGTCGGCGTTGGATTCGGCAGCCCGGGTAACCCCCAGCAGGGGCAGGCCGTCGATGACCTGGGCCTGGGTGTGGATCAGTTGCAGTTCGCGCTCGACCTCGTCGGCCAGTTCGGCGCGGCCGCTGCTGACCAGTTTGTCCCGGGCCAGCGACAGCCGGCCCAGGTGCACGGTGGCGTCGAGCAATGGCAGCAGGTAGCGGTTGGCTTCGCTGCCGTCGCTGTCGCGGGCATAGGCGGTCAACTGTTCGAAGTTGGCCCCCAGTTCGCGTTCGGCCTGCAGTAGCAGGGCTTGCGGGTCGCCGGCCAGCTTGCCGGCGGCGAGCAGTTCGTTGGCGGTGAAGGCCTGCAGGGTGTCCAGGCTCGGGCGTAGCTTGCCGGCGAGTTCTGGCGGCCAGTCGGTCAGCGAGGCTTCGAGCTGCTTGTTGGCCTCGACGGCAGCGGCATGGCGCAGGGCATCGCCACTGCCCAGGTAGGCCTGGATGTTGCGCGCCGTCTGGTTCTGGAACTGTTGCGACAGGCCCAGGTAGCGCTCCATCAACTGATAGGGCCGCTCCAGAGCACGTTGCGACCACCACAGGGTCGCGCCCAGGGCGATACACACGGTCACCAGCAACAGGGTGTTGAAATTGGTCAGCCACTTCAGGCGCATAGCCGCGAACTTCCTGCGGGGAGTCGAGAGATAAGCGCCTGAATTTATGGCGAATTTGTTACCAGGTGATGACGATGATAGCGTTGAGCTACTGCGCTCAGTCGTTACGGCTCCACCCTGACCACGCAGTTACGCCCGGCATGCTTGGCCCGGTACAACGCCTCATCCGCCGTGCTGGCCATGCTCAGCGCATCCAGCTGATCGTCCAGCTGGACCACCCCGGCACTGAAAGTGCATTGAAGATCCTCCGGCTGCGCCGGGTAGAGAATCTCGGCAAAACGCCGGCGAATCTCGTCCAGCACCTTGTGCGCGGCTTTCAGCGGGGTGTTGGGCATGACGATGGCAAACTCTTCGCCACCATAGCGGCCAATGAAGTCGGTCTTGCGCAGGCGTTGCTTGAGGAACAGCGCCAGGCTCTTGATCACCCGGTCGCCCATGAGGTGGCCGTGGCGGTCGTTGATCTTCTTGAAATGGTCGATGTCGAGCATGGCGAAGCTCAGCGGTTGCTGCTCACGGCGGGCGCGGTAACTGCAGTCTTCGAGCAGTTGCAGGATGTGGGTGTGGTTGTACAGCCCGGTCAGGCTGTCGCGGACCATGCGAGCCTTGAGGTGGCGGGCGCGTGCGGCTCGGTTGCGCACGGTGGTGATCAGGTGCCGCGAACGGATCGGCTTGGTCAGGAAGTCATCGCCGCCTTCGCTCATGGCATCGAGCTGCTTGTCCAGGTCGTCCTCGGCGGACAGGTAGATGATCGGCACGCTGACGTAACGGTCGTTGTGACGGATCACCTTGGCCAGCTCCGGGCCTGAACACGTCGGCATGTACAGGTCGAGGATGATCAGGTCGGGCTGGAAGTCGGCCAGCTCCGCCATGGCGCGGATCGGGTCGTTCAGGCTGCGGGTCAGCATCCCGGCACTGGCCAGTACCCGTTCGGTATGCAAGGCCTGGGCGCGTGAATCGTCGATGATCAGCACGCGCAAGGGTTCTTGCTGTGCGTTGCTGGTCATGGCTTCGAGTTTTTCCAGCAGGCTGGAAGCTTCCAGCGTACCGGTCAGAAATGCCTGGCCCCCGGCGCGCACCGCCGCGAGGCGTGTCGGCGTGTCGGCCTCGTGCAGGCTGAAGAACAGCAGCGGTATGGGTTGTGCCTGGCTCCGCTGCGCCAGCGTCGCCAACGGCAGGCCGGCACCGGGGCCGTCGAAGTCGACATCCATGACAATGGCGGCCGGAGGCTGCTCGGCCAGCGATGCCAGAAACGCACTGGCGCACGGCTGCGGCTGCGCGCTCAGGCCGAAGAATTCCAGCTGTTGGGCGAGGCGCTCAGCGCGCTCATGATCGTGCAGCAGCAGGTAGACCGGTTTGCGCGCAGGTGGCAGCTCGAGCTGGTCGGGCTGATCGCCGTGGCGCAGGCGCGTACGCGACAGGCGCTGCAACAGCTGTTCGAGCTCCTGCGAGAGGCGCTCCGGGCTCGGCTTCGCGGCTTGGGTCATGTCCTGGCTACTTGTTAGTGGGCTATGCAGGTTCGATGATGGCTGTATGCTAGCACCCCTTTTTCCATCCGCACGTGCTCCGCGTCAACAAAGGCTTGCGAACGAATATTCAATTGCTGACTCATTGGTCGCTTATGCGTACGGCGGTGTCTGCTTTATAGTGCTGCCACGCGGGCTTGCCGTGGCACCCTGGCGCTGGCCTGTGGTCCAAGCCCTTGAACCGTCGTGACTGATTAAGGACAACGCCATGCTGGACTGGAAAAACCGCGAGGCCAAAGCCGAGCCCCGTGAACGTGTGGACGGCCGCGGCGCAGCAGCCCGTAGCTACCTTGGCGGCCTTTGGAGCCGTGCCCTGGGTACCCTGATCGGGTTGTACCTGCTGGTCTGCATCGGCCTGGGCTGGTACTGGAGCCAGGAACCGGACCTGTTCCCGGTGCAGCAGAACGCCCAGGCCGCCGCCGAGCGCAGTGGCCAGCAGATGGTCATCGGCTATACGACCATCGAAACACTCAAGACCGTCGCCGGCACCCTGCTGAACAAGCCGGGCGGTTACATTTCCAACGACCGCTTCCCGCCAGGCCTGTGGATGGACAACATGCCGAGCTGGGAGTACGGCGTGCTGGTGCAGGTGCGTGACCTGTCCCGGGCCCTGCGCAAGGACTTCGCCCGTTCGCAGTCGCAGTCCACCGAAGATGCCGACCTGGCCAAGGCCGAGCCGCGCTTCAACTTCGACAACAAGAGCTGGATCCTGCCGTCGAGCGAATCGGAGTTCGAAGAGGGCATCAAGTCGCTGAGCCGCTACCAGGCGCGCCTGGCCGCCGGCGACAAGGGCGCGATCTTCTATACCCGCGCCGACAACCTGAACAACTGGCTGGGTGACGTCGCCACCCGCCTGGGTTCGCTGTCGCAGCGCCTGTCGGCCAGCGTTGGCCGGGTCAAGCTCAACACCACCCTTAAGACTGAGTCGGTGGTCGCCGGCCAGGCGCCGCAGGTCGATGAAGAGCTGGTGGAAACTCCGTGGCTGCAGATCGACAACGTGTTTTACGAAGCCCGTGGCCAGGCTTGGGCACTGTCGCACCTGCTGCGCGCCATTGAGGTCGACTTCGCCGACGTGCTGGCGAAGAAGAACGCCACCGTCAGCGTGCGTCAGATCATTCGTGAGCTGGAAGCCTCGCAGGAACCGCTGTGGAGCCCGATGGTGCTCAACGGCAGCGGCTTCGGCATGTGGGCCAACCACTCGCTGGTCATGGCCAACTACATTTCCCGGGCCAACGCCGCAGTGATCGATCTGCGTCAGTTGCTGTCGCAGGGTTGAGCATGGCCATCAGCTCCAACGAGGCCGCCCACCGGGCGGCTTCCGACCGTGAACTGGTCACCTGGGTGGACGACGCCGACCAGGTGCTCGGCGCGCTGCCCAGGGCCGAGCTGCGCGAGCGTGGCCTGATTGGCCGCTGCACGTTCATCCTGTTGTTCAACAGTGCCGGTGAGCTGTGTGTGCATCGGCGGGCCCTGAGCAAGGCGCTGTACCCGGGGTATTGGGACGTCGCGGCCGGTGGCATGGTGACGGCAGGGGAGGCGTATGACGACTCGGCTGCCCGCGAGCTGGCCGAGGAGCTGGGCATCGAAGGCGTCGAGTTGCGTTTCCATGAGCGGTTCTATTTCGATATGCCAGACAACCACCTGTGGTGCGCGGTGTATTCGGCGGTGTCGGATGCGCCACTGCGGTTGCAGCCGGAAGAGGTGATCGAGGCGAAGTTTGTCAGCCTTGCGCTGGCAGAGCAGGACAGCCTGATCAAACCCTATTGCCCGGACTCGCTGGCCGCGTTGCAGCGCTACAAGGCCAGCTTGGAATGACGTCGGGGACCGCTTTGCGGTCCTTTCGCGACACAAGGCCGCTTCTGCAGGCGAACGCGCAACCCTTGTAGGAGCGGCCTTGTGTCGCGAAAGGGCTGCGTAGCAGCCCCAAGGTCGCAAATCATTCGCAAAATGGCGCATTCCAGTACTTAGCAACCGCCTGATTTATCGTTACACTGCGCGCCCTTTTCGGGCTGCCGCAGGATCTTGCGGCAGTAGCGCCGCCCCTGCCAGAGTGGGGCTTCGCGGTCGGTCTCTGCCCCAGGGACTGACCAGTTTTTGTCCTCAGCACAGAGGAACAAAAGTGGCCAAGAAAGCTTCTTCCTTCGCCGCCCTTGGCGGTCTCGTTTACTCCACCGATGCCGGTCGGCATTGTCCCGACTGTGGCCAGCCGGTGGACGCCTGCACCTGCAAGCAGCAAGTCATCCCCGAAGGTGACGGCATCGCCCGTGTGCGTCGTGAAAGCAAAGGCCGTGGCGGCAAGACCGTGACGACCGTCACCGGCGTGCCGCTGCCGCTCGACCAGCTCAAGGAAATGGCCACCACCCTCAAGCGCCGCTGCGGTACCGGCGGTGCGCTGAAGGATGGGGTCATCGAGATCCAGGGCGACCACGTCGAGCTGCTGATCGCCGAGCTGATCAAACAGGGCTTCAAGGCGAAAAAGTCCGGCGGCTGATGCGCCCCCGCGATTTTTTGCCCAACGCTTTCTAAACTCGTTCCCGTGACCAGGGTCTACCCCAGGGCACGGACGAATCGTCATTTTCGGCTTTTACACTGCGCCCGCCTCCTTGCGGGGCAGTGTCTTCGACTTATCTATAGGGGACTTGAATGTCCGTACGACGCACACGCAAAGACGATGGTAGCCAATGGACCGTGGCCGACAGCCGCAGTGTTTACGGCATCCGCCATTGGGGCGCTGGTTATTTCGCCATCAATGAAGCCGGGCGCGTCGAAGTGCGCCCCAACGGCCCCGGCAGCGCGCCGATCGACCTGTTCGAACAGGTCGACGAGCTGCGTCAGAGCGGCCTGTCGCTGCCGCTGCTGGTGCGCTTCCCCGACATCCTGCAGGACCGCGTACGCCAGCTGACCGGCGCTTTCGATGCCAACATCGCGCGCCTGGAATACCAGAGCCAGTACACCGCGCTGTACCCGATCAAGGTCAACCAGCAGGAAGCGGTGGTGGAAAACATCATCGCCACGCAGAACGTCTCGATCGGCCTGGAAGCCGGCTCCAAGCCTGAGCTGCTGGCCGTGCTGGCGCTGGCGCCGAAGGGCGGCACCATCGTCTGCAACGGCTACAAGGACCGCGAGTTCATCCGCCTGGCGCTGATGGGCCAGAAGCTCGGCCACAACGTGTTCATCGTCATCGAGAAAGAGTCGGAAGTGGCTCTGGTGATCGATGAGGCTGCCGATCTCAAGGTCAAGCCGCAGGTCGGCCTGCGCGTGCGCCTGTCGTCGCTGGCGTCGAGCAAGTGGGCCGACACCGGGGGCGAGAAGTCCAAGTTCGGGTTGTCCGCCGCCCAGCTGATCTCGGTGGTGCAACGCTTCCGCGATGCCGGCCTGGACCAGGGCATCCGCCTGCTGCACTTCCACATGGGCTCGCAGATCGCCAACTTGGCCGACTACCAGCACGGTTTCAAGGAAGCCATCCGCTACTACGGCGAATTGCGTGCGCTGGGCCTGCCGGTCGACCATATCGACGTCGGCGGTGGCCTGGGCGTGGACTACGACGGTACCCACTCGCGTAATGCCAGCTCGATCAACTACGACATGGATGACTACGCCGGTGTGGTGGTGGGCATGCTCAAGGAGTTCTGCGACGCGCAGGGCCTGCCGCACCCGCACATCTTCTCCGAGAGCGGTCGTTCGCTGACCGCGCACCACGCGATGCTGGTGATCCAGGTGACCGACGTCGAGAAGCACAACGACGATGTGCCGACCATCGAAAACAAGGAAGCCCTGCCGGAAACCGTGCAATGGCTGGTCGACCTGCTGGGCCCGACCGACATCGAGATGGTCACCGAAACCTACTGGCGCGCCACCCACTACATGGGCGACGTGGCGGCGCAGTATGCCGATGGCAAGATCAGCCTGGCCGAGAAAGCCCTGGCCGAGCAGTGCTACTTCGCCGTGTGCCGCCGCCTGCACAACTCGCTGAAGGCCCGCCAGCGCTCGCACCGCCAGGTGCTGGACGAGCTCAACGACAAGCTGGCCGACAAGTACATCTGCAACTTCTCGGTGTTCCAGAGCCTGCCGGACACTTGGGCTATCGGCCAGGTACTGCCGATCATCCCGCTGCATCGCCTGGACGAAGAGCCGATGCGTCGTGCTGTGCTGCAGGACCTGACCTGCGACTCCGACGGCAAGATCAACCAGTACGTCGACGAGCAGAGCATCGAGACCAGCATGCCGGTGCATGCGGTCAACGAAGGTGAGGACTACCTGCTGGGCGTGTTCCTGGTCGGCGCCTACCAGGAAATCCTTGGCGACATGCACAACCTGTTCGGTGACACCGACTCGGTGAACATCTACCAGAATGCCGATGGCAGCGTGTACCACGCCGGTATCGAGACCCACGACACCATCGAAGACATGCTGCGATACGTGCACCTGTCGCCGGAGGAGTTGATGACTCACTACCGCGACAAGGTAGCCAGCGCCAAGATCAGCGCGCGCGAGCGGACCCAGTTCCTCGATGCGTTGCGCCTGGGCCTGACCCGCTCGTCCTACCTGTCGTCGTGACCGCCGAGGCCGCTCCTGCAAACGCCGTACGGCTTTTTTGTGGGAGCGGCCTTGCGTCGCGAAATGAGGGCGAAGCCCTGACCGAATTCACACTCGGTAATGAACCTCTCTGAAGGCTCAGCTCCACCGCGTCTACCTTTGAGTGCAATGTTCAAAGGAGAGTGACATGGAAAGTCCTAGCTCCAATCTGTTGCGGCGAGGCCGCTGGTCCGAGTTCGGCCGCCTTTACCTCATTACAACCAATACAAGAGATCGCGTCCCGCTATTCACTGATTTCCACTGGGCCAGGACTATCGTCCATCAGTTACGTAAAAGTGATGAAGACATGGCATGCCGATCTCTGGCCTGGGTGCTGATGCCTGACCATCTTCATTGGTTGATTGAGTTGAATGACGTCGGTCTCAGTGATCTGATGTGCGCATTCAAGTCGCGAAGCAGTTGTGCGCTCTACAGGGCCGGCGCTGACCGGCGTCAGATCTGGCAATCCAGTTTTCATGACCGGGCCTTACGTCGCGAAGAAGATGTTAAGGCGGTGGCACGGTACATCATTGCGAATCCTGTCCGCGCTGGTTTGGTCAAACGTGCAGGTGAATATCCATATTGGGATTGTGTGTGGCTTTGAGTCAGCAGGTGAGGGCTTCGCCCTCATTTCGCGACACAAGGCCGCTCCCACATTGATCGGCGAACGCAGGCCCTTGTGGGAGCGGCCTCGTGTCGCGAAAGGGCCGCAACGCGGCCCCGGCGTCACTGAATCCAACGCTCTCTTGCCTGCAATCGCCAGCCAACCCACCCCAGCGTCACCGCCCGCAACGCCATGAACCCGAGAAAGGCCAACCACAACCCATGGTTGCCAAACCCGCTCATGACCACCCCCAAAGGCAGCGCAATCAGCACCGACAGCACCATCGCATTGCGCATTTCCCGCGCCCGGGTTGCGCCGATGAACAGCCCGTCGAGCAAGTAGCTCCACACCGCAATCAACGGCAGCAGCGCCAGGTACGGCAAGTACGGATAGGCCGCCGCCCGCACGCTATCAATATTGGTCTGCAGGTCGATGAACAGGTGCCCGCCCAGCAGGAACAAGCCGGCAAACCCCAGGCTGGTGATCAGCGACCAACCGCAGGCCACCACCAGTGACCGGCGCAAGGTATCCCGGTCCCGCGCACCAATGGCATGCCCGCACAGCGCCTCGACGGCGTGCGCCAGACCATCGAGGGCGTAGGCAGTGAGCAGCAGCCCGTTGAGCAGCAGGGCATTGGCCGCCACCGTGGCCTCGCCCAGGCGTGCGCCCTGCACGGTGATCAGCAGGAACACCAACTGCAGCGCCAGGCTGCGCAGAAAGATGTCGCGGTTTACCGCCAGCAATGGCCGCCAGGCTTGCCAGCTTTTGAGCGCAGTCCAGACGATCTGCCCGGGGTAGGCGCGCAAGGCAGGGCGGGTCAGGGCCAGGCCGAGTAACGCGGCACTCCATTCGGCGATCACCGAGGCCCGCGCCGAACCCAGCACGCCCCAGTTCAGGCCAAGCACGAACCACAGGTTGAGGGCGATGTTCAGCAGGTTGGTGGTCAGCAGAATCGCCAACGGCGCTCGTGCGTTCTGTGTGCCGAGGAACCAGCCGACCAGCGCATAGCTGGCCAGTGCGGCTGGCAGGCCGAGCAACCGGGTATGGAAGAAGTCTTCGGTGGATTGCTGCAACGCCTCGCTCGGTTGCATGGCGTGCAGCGCCAACTGGCTGAAGGGCAGTGCAAGCAGGCCAATGAGCAGGGCGAAGGCCAAGGCCAGCAGCAGGCCTTGTACCAGTACCTGGCGCAGGGCGGCGCCGTCGGCACGCCCGGCGGCCTGGGCGGCGAAGCCGGTGGACCCCATGCGCAGGAAGCCCATCAGGCCGACCATGAAGGTGAACAGCGTGGCGCCCACGGCCACGGCACCGAGCTGGTGGGCGTGCGGCAGGTGGCCGATCACGGTGCTGTCGACCAGCGCCACCAGCGGCACCGAGATGTTGGAGAGGATCATGGGCGCTGCCAGCGCCCAGACCTTGCGGTGGGTGGGGCGGTGTTGCCAGTCGGCGGACAGTTGCGACATTGCTATTCCTGAGGCTGCGGGGCGCAAAGCGTCCCCGGTATTCGGCTGGACACAGTGTACCGGCCAGGCAACCAATCCGCGCGAACAGGGTCTCACTTGCCGCATCGGTGAAAGTCCCACGTCCACCGTTGCGCTATAGTTGCTGCCCTCACGTACACGCTGCCTAAGAGTTCCCACTCCATGTTCAACAAAGGATTGTTGCTGGCCTGCGCGCTGGCCTTGCTCAGTGCCTGTGATTCCTCGACGCCGGACAAACCCGCTGCCGCCGAAAAACCGGCCGCGAGCGCTGCGGTCGAGGCCCCGGCGCCCAAGCGCGAGGACCCTGCTGTCCTCGCCAAACGCTACGAAGGGCGCGAGCTCAGCGTGCTGGATGTCTCGGAAGTGCAGCTCGATGGCGCCAGCACCTTGTCGATCAGCTTCTCGGCACCGCTGGACGCCAAGCAGGACTTCGCCGCCAAGGTGCACCTGGTCGACACGGTCAAAGGCAAGGTCGATGGTGCCTGGGAACTCTCCGACAACCAGATGGAATTGCGTCTGCGCCACCTCGAGCCGCAGCGCAAGCTGGTGCTGACCGTCGACAAGGGCCTGTTGGCGGTCAACGGCAAACAGCTCGACAGCGAATCGGTGAGCCGCCTGGAAACCCGCGACATGCAACCCACCGTCGGCTTTGCCAGCCGTGGTTCGTTGCTGCCCACCCGCCTGGCCGAAGGCCTGCCGGTGATTGCGCTGAACGTGCCCAAGGTCGATGTCGAGTTCTTCCGGGTCAAGCCCGAGATGCTCTCGACCTTCCTGGCCAGCTGGGGCCGCAACAGCAGCCTGTACTACTACCAGTCCAAGGAAACCCTGGACATGGCCGAGCTGGTCTACAGCGGCCGTTTCGACCTGAACCCGGCGCGCAACACCCGCGAAACCGTGTTGCTGCCGATTGCCGGGATCAAGCCACTGCAGGAGCCAGGCGTGTACCTGGCCGTGATGCGTGCCTCGGGCACCTATGACTATTCGCAGCCGGCGACACTGTTCACCCTCAGCGACATCGGCGTGTCCGCCCACCGCTACCGTGATCGCCTGGACGTGTTCGCCCAGGCCCTGGAAGGCGGCAAGGCACTCAAGGACGTCAACCTCGAACTGCATGACGACAAGGGCAAGCTGCTGGCCCAGGCCAAGACCGACGGCGCCGGCCATGCCCAGCTGCCGATCACGGCCAAGGCCGACACCCTGATCGCCACCCAGGGCGTGCACACCACCTTGCTGCGCCTGAACACCGCTGCCCTGGACCTGGCCGAGTTCGACATCACCGGCCCCCAGGCCAACCCGCTGCAGTTTTTCATCTTCGGCCCGCGCGACCTTTATCGCCCGGGTGAAACGGTGCTGCTCAACGGCCTGCTGCGCGACCAGGATGGCAAGCCGGTCAAGGCCCAGCCGGTCAGCGTGGAAGTGCGCCGCCCGGATGAGCAGGTCAGCCGCAAGTTCGTCTGGGAGGCCGACGCCAATGGCCTGTATCAGTACCAGCTGCAACTGGCCACGGAGGCCCCGACCGGCCGCTGGCAATTGCTGCTCGACCTGGGTGGTGGGCGCAAGCAGGTCTACGAGTTCCTCGTCGAAGATTTCCTCCCCGAGCGCCTGGCACTTGAGCTCAAGGGCAGCGATACACCGCTGTCGCCCGAGGAAGATGCGCGCATCCAGGTCAATGGCCGCTACCTCTACGGTGCGCCAGCTGCCGGCAACCGCTTGAGCGGCCAAGCCTATGTGCGCCCACTGCGCGAAGCCGTGCCCGCACTGCCGGGCTACCAGTTCGGCTCGGTTACCGAAACCGAACTGACCCAGGATCTGGAGCTGGACGAAGTCACCCTCGACCAGGCTGGCAAGGGCGTGGTCGATATCGAGAGCCACTGGGCCGAAGCCCGCTCGCCGCTGCAGTTGACCGTGCAGGCCAGCCTGCAGGAGTCCGGCGGCCGGCCGATCACCCGCCGCCTTGAGCAGCCAATCTGGCCTGCCGAGCGCCTGCCTGGCCTGCGCGGCCTGTTCGACGGCGAGGAAACCGACAGCGATGGCCCGGTGGAATTCGAGTTCCTCGTGGCCGACCGCGAAGGCAACAAGCTCGCCGCCAACGACATGAAAGTGCGGCTGATCCGCGAGCGTCGCGACTACTACTGGAACTACTCGCAGAGCGATGGCTGGAGCTACAACTACAACGAGAAATTCCTCACCCAGAGCGAGGAGACCATCAGCGTCAAGGCCGGCTCCACCGCCAAGCTGAGTTTCCAGGTGGAGTGGGGCCCATACCGCGTCGAGGTGGAAGACCCCGAGACCGGGCTGGTTTCCAGCGAGCGCTTCTGGGCCGGTTACCGCGCCCAGTACAACGCCGAAGGCGGCGCGGTGCGACCGGACCAGGTAAAGCTGGCGCTGGACAAGCCGGCCTATGCCGATGGCGCCACCGCCAGGGTCACCGTGACCCCGCCAGCGGCCGGCAGCGGCTACCTGATGATCGAGTCCAGCGATGGCCCGCTGTGGTGGCAGGAAATCGAGGTGCCTGCCGAGGGCAAGACCTTCGATGTGCAACTGGACAAACAGTGGGCGCGCCACGACCTGTATATCAGCGCGCTGGTGATCCGCCCGGGTGAGCGCAAGGCCAATGCCACGCCCAAGCGCGCCGTCGGCGTGCTGCACCTGCCGCTGGCGCGTGCCGAGCGCAAGCTCGCGGTCAGCCTGCAGGCGCCGGAGAAGATGCGGCCCAAGCAGCCGCTGACGGTGAAGATCAAGGCTGCCAATGCTGACGGCAGCGTGCCGAAGCAAGTGCACGTGCTGCTGTCCGCAGTCGATGTAGGCATCCTCAACATCACCGACTTCAAGACCCCCGACCCCTTTGCCAGCCTGTTCGGCCGTAAGGCCTACGGCGCCGACCAGCTGGACATCTACGGCCAGCTGATCGAAGCCGGCCAGGGCCGCCTGGCCAGCCTGGCCTTCGGCGGTGACGCGGCAATGGCCAAGGGCGGCAAGCGGCCCAACACCACGGTGACCATCGTTGCCCAGCAAAGCCTGCCGGTGACCCTGAACGACCAAGGCGAAGGCGAGGCGACCGTCGATATTCCCGACTTCAATGGCGAGCTGCGGCTGATGGCCCAAGCCTGGACCGACGAGCATTTCGGCATGGCCGAAGGCAAGACGGTAGTAGCCGCGCCGCTGATCGCCGAACTGTCGGCGCCGCGCTTCCTGGCCGGCGGTGACCGCACCAGCCTGGCGCTGGACCTGGCCAACCTGTCGGGGCGCGCGCAACAGTTGAGTGTCGAGATCCGCACTGAAGGCCAGCTGAGCCTGGCGGCCAGCGCCCAGCAGACTATCGCCCTGGCCGAAGGCCAGCGCAGCACGCTGCTGATCCCGGTACAGGCCTTGGGCGGCCTGGGGCAAGGCAAGGTGCAGGTGCGGGTCAATGGCCTGCAACTGCCGGGCGAGCCGGCGAACACCTTCGAACGTGAATGGACCCTGGGCGTGCGCCCGGCTTACCCGGCGATGCTCAAGCATTATCGCGTGGCCCTCAAGGACCAGCCATGGACCTTGCCGGAAACCGACCTGGCCGCCTTCGAGCCGGCGGGCCTGGAAGCCAGCCTGGCGCTGTCGAGCCGCCCGCCACTGAACCTGGCCGAACAGATCCGCGCCCTCGAAGCCTACCCTTACGGCTGCTTGGAGCAGACCACCAGTGGCCTGTATCCGTCACTGTACGCCGATGCCGAGAGCCTCAAGCGCCTGGGCATCAAGGGTGAGCCGGCCGAGGTGCGCAAGCGCAAGATCGAGATGGGCATCGAGCACCTGCTGGGCATGCAGCGCTACAACGGCAGCTTCGGCTTGTGGAGCTCGGACAGTGAAGAGGAATACTGGCTGACGGCCTATGTTACCGACTTCCTGCTGCGTGCCCGCGATCAGGGGTACGGCGTGCCGGCCGAAGCCCTGAAAAAGGCTAACGAGCGCCTGCTGCGCTACTTGCAGGAACGCAACCTTATCGAAGTCGACTACAGCGAAAACGCCGAGCACACCCGCTTCGCCGTGCAAGCCTACGCTGCACTGGTGCTGTCGCGCAGCCAGCAGGCACCGCTGGGCGCATTGCGCAGCCTGTTCGAGCGCCGCGCCGATGCCCGCTCCGGCCTGCCGCTGGTGCAACTGGCGGTCGCGCTGGACGCCATGGGCGACAAGCCGCGTGCCGAGCAGGCGCTACAGGCGGGCCTTGGCGTCAGCCGCAGCAAGGGCTGGATGGCTGACTATGGCAGCAGCCTGCGCGACCAGGCACTGATCCTGGCACTGCTGCAGGAGAGCAAACTGGCCAGCAACCAGGTTGACCAGCGCCTGTTCGCCCTGTCGGACGAGCTGGCGGCCAACCGTTGGTTGTCGACCCAGGAGCGCAACGCGTTGTACTTGGCCGGCCGTGGCCTGCTGGGCAAGCCGGAAGCACCGTGGAAGGCACGCCTGGACAGTGCCGGTGAAGTGCGTGAGTTCAACAACGTCGAGGCGGGCATGAAGCTCGAAGGGCCATTGCTGGCCTCGCCGCTGAGCGTGCAGAACGAGGGTAGCGAAACGCTCTATCAGCAACTGACCCTGTCGGGCTATCCACGCCAGGCGCCTGTCGCGGGTGGCAACGGCATGGAGATCCGCCGTGAGTACCTGGGCATGAACGGCCAGGCGCTGGACCTGCATAACCTGCGCAGCGGCGACCTGGTGCTGGTGCACCTGGCGCTCAAGGCCAGCGATCGCGTGCCGGATGCCCTGGTGGTCGATTTGCTGCCAGCTGGCCTGGAACTGGAGAACCAGAACCTGGCGCAGAGCGCTGCCAGCCTGGACAACGCCAGCAGTGCGGTGAAGCAATGGCGCGAGTCGATGCAGAACGCCAGCGTGGTGCACCAGGAATACCGTGATGACCGCTACGTGGCGGCCCTCAAGCTCGATGGTTATGGCACCACGCACCTGCTGTACCTGGCGCGGGCGGTGACCCCGGGCACCTACCGGGTGCCCCCGCCGCAGGTGGAGTCGATGTATCGACCGAATCTGCAGGCGGTGGGAGATGGGCAAGGAGAGATGACGGTAAAAGCTCGTTAAAGGTTAGTGCGGACCTTGTGGGAGCGGCCTTGCCGGGACGCCGGACCGGTCGGAAAGGGGTGCGAAGCGCCCCCGGATCTCAGCCGGGCAGCTGAAATTGCCGGGACTGCTGTGCAGCCCTTTCGCGACGCAAGGCCGCTCCCACAGAAGCAGTCCAGCATTCCGTCAGTGAATGACCCAGCTCATCACCCACAACCCCAACACCAGCCAGATGATCCCGAGGATGATCGAGGCGCGCATGAAGGCGCGGATTGCCGAGTACAGCAGCATCAGGCCGATGATCAGGGCGAGGATGCTGATCAGCGAGGTGTCCATGCCCAACGTGCGTGCCAGGCCATCGATGAAATTGCCCCCGGCGTTGGCCAGCAGGTTGAACAGGCCGCTCATGATGTCGACG
Organism: Pseudomonas sp. SMN11; assembly: GCF_052041945.1. NCBI lineage: Bacteria > Pseudomonadati > Pseudomonadota > Gammaproteobacteria > Pseudomonadales > Pseudomonadaceae > Pseudomonas > Pseudomonas sp. SMN11. The sequence continues at coordinate 20,311 of NZ_JBKGGW010000044.1, forward strand.
ATGAAGCGGATCAACGACCCCAGTGCTTGGCCAAGCCACTCGAAAAAACCTTCTACATGCATAGTTGCTTCCTGATGTACGAATCGGCACGGTTGCCGCTCCCCAGCCTTAGGCCATTACCTGGCCAGGCCGGTTCCCGATGCCAAGCTTAGCGCGGCCACGTACCCGAGCGGGAACGCTTGTGCGTGCGACTGTGATCAGCATCCTGATGCTGCTCGGCCTGTTGTGGCTGGCCGACCGCATCTGGCCGCTGCCGATGCCGGGCAATGACCTGGCTCGGGTGGTGCTGGCCGAAGACGGCACACCGTTGTGGCGCTTTGCCGATGCCGATGGTGTGTGGCGATATCCGGTCAGCCCGGAAGACGTTTCGCCGCTGTACCTGCAGGCCCTGCTGACGTATGAGGATCGCTGGTTCTACCGCCACCCGGGGGTCAACCCGCTGGCCCTGGCGCGGGCCGCCTTGCTCAACCTGCGGGGTGGGCGGGTGGTGTCTGGCGGCAGCACCTTGTCGATGCAGGTTGCACGCCTGCTCGACCCGCATGATCGCACCCTGGCCGGCAAACTGCGGCAGCTGTGGCGCACCGCGCAGCTGGAGTGGCACCTGTCCAAGCGCGAGATCCTGCAGATCTACCTGAATCGTGCGCCGTTCGGCGGTACCTTGCAGGGCGTGGCCGCGGCCAGTTGGGCTTATCTGGGCAAGTCACCGCAACATCTCACGCCCGCCGAGGCGGCACTGCTGGCGGTGCTGCCGCAGGCACCGAGCCGCTTGCGCCCGGACCGCCACCCGGCCCGTGCCCAGCGGGCCCGGGACAAGGTGCTACAGCGCCTGGACGAATATCAGGTGTGGCCGGCCCGACAGATCAAGGAGGCCGCCGAGGAGCCTTTGTTGCTGGCCCCGCGTCAGGAACCTGCGTTGGCGCCCCTGCTGGCGCGGCGACTGAACACCCCTGACAGCCCGACGTTGATTCGCACCACCCTCGACGCCTCGCTGCAGCGGCGCCTGGAGGACCTGCTGCTGGGTTGGCGCGCACGCCTGCCGGAGCGCACCTCGGCGGCGATCCTGGTGGTCGAGGCGCAGACCATGGCGGTGCGCGCTTACCTGGGCTCGATCGACTTGGGCGACGAGCGCCGTTTTGGCCATGTCGACATGGTCCGCTCGTTGCGCTCGCCAGGCTCGACGCTCAAGCCTTTTCTTTACGGCCTGGCCATGGATGACGGCCTGATCCACTCCGAATCGCTGCTGCAGGATGTACCGCGTCGTTACGGCGACTATCGCCCCGGTAATTTCTCGATGGGCTTCAGCGGCCCAGTGTCGGCCAGCTCGGCACTGGCGCTGTCGCTCAACCTGCCGGCAGTGCAATTGCTCGAAGCGTATGGGCCCAAACGCTTCGCCGCTCAGTTGCGCATGGCCGGCGTGCCGCTGGCGCTGCCGCCACTGGCCGAGCCCAACCTGGCATTGATTCTGGGCGGCGCCGGTAGCCGCCTGGAGGACCTGGTCGGCGGCTATGCGGCACTGGCCCGGGGCGGTAACAGCGCTCAGGTTCGCCTGCAACCGCAGGATCCGTTGCTGGAGCGGCGACTGATGTCGCCGGGCGCGGCCTGGATCATCCGGCGCATCCTCAGTGGTCAGGCGCGGCCCGACCGCGACCCGTATGCCGAACTGGTGCAGCGCCCGCAGCTGGCCTGGAAAACCGGTACCAGCTATGGCTTTCGCGATGCCTGGTCGATCGGCGTAGGGCCGCGCTACCTGATCGGGGTATGGATCGGTCGCCCCGATGGCACGCCGGTGCCCGGGCAGTTCGGCCTGGCTTCGGCGGCACCCTTGATGCTGCAGGTGCATGACTTGCTGAGCAACCGCGACAGCCAGCGCGGTATCCGGGTACCGGTGGAACGTGTGCCGGAAAGCGTTGGCGTGGCGGCCATCTGCTGGCCGCTGGGCCAGCCAATGAACCGACAGGACCCGAACTGCCGGCGCCAGCGCTTTGCCTGGACCCTCGATGGCACGACGCCTCCCACTTTGCAGGCTGCTGACCAGCCCCTCGGCCTTGGCCTGCGCGAGAGCATCTGGGTCAATACTCAAGGCCTGCGCGTGGACGGCAGTTGCCCAGGCGCCAAGGCAATCGACATCGCCTTGTGGCCGGCACCGTTGGAGCCTTGGTTGCCACGCGTCGAGCGGCGTGCGGCGCGGCTGCCGGCGGTGGACCCAAGCTGCCCGCCACAGGTCCCGGCCAGCGCGCCGCCGCTGTCGATCGTCGGCGTGCGCCCCGACGACAACCTGCGGCGCCCGGCCACCAGTAGCGAACCCTTGCAGTTGCGCGTTTCTGCCTTGGGTGGTGGCGGGCGCCGCTGGTGGTTCCTCAACGGCCAGCCGCTGGGCGAAAGCGAAGGGCAGGAAAGCGTGCTGGTGCGTTTTGACCAGGTCGGGCAGTTCGAACTCAGTGCTCTGGACGAGAGCGGAGAAACAGCGCGGGTAGCGTTCCAGGTCAACGAGTAGGCGTTCGACGTTTACCGGGGCAGCACCTACGCTTGCAAGTGACGGGTGAGGCCGGTCGACGCCCCGGTACCCAAGGGATTGTGGAGCGTCCTATGCGTCTTCTGCTGATGCCCCTGCTGCTGTCGGCCTGTGCCAGTGTGGTGATCGCCGAGCCCTTGCCAGTGTTTCTCGACGGCCACGAATACGAGCGCCGCCTGCCCAGCGCGAACCTGCCGATCGAGGCCTACCGCCCACTTGCCCCGAGCCTGCAGCTGGCGCCGTCCAGCTCGGTATCCGACACGTTGCCCCTGGCGACTCGTTTCGTGCTGCACAAGGTGCGCTTCGAAGGCGGTACTGTCTATCCGTTGAGCGAATTGCGCGAGCATTACCAGCCATTGATTGGCCGCGAAGTGAGCGTCGGCGAGCTGCAGCAGTTCACTGAACGCCTGACCCGGCGCTACCAGCGCGACGGTTACCTGCTGTCTTTGGCCTACCTGCCTGACCAGGAATTTGCCGAGGGGCGCGTGCATGTGGTGTTGGTCGAGGGGTATGTCCACGACGTGCGGCGTGAAGGGGATATCGGACCCGCTGGCGCTTACCTCGACCAGCTGCTGGAGCGCTTGCGGGCGGAACGCCCGTTGACCCAGGCGACGCTCGACCGCTTCATCGGCCTGGCCCAGCGCATCCCCGGGGTGACGTTGCAGGGCGACTTGATCCAGGCCGAGCACGGCGAGGGCGCCGCGCAGCTTACCGTGCATGCCTTGCGCAAGCCCTTCGAAGCGGCAGTGGCGTTCAGCGATGGCAGCCGCGATGGGCCGCAGGGGCTGTTCAAGGTAACCAGCAATGCCCAGACCCGTTTTGCCGAGCAGTTGACGGCCAGCGTCCTGCTGCCACCGGGTGATGACCACAGCCATTACCAGCGCCTTGATTACAGCCAGCACCTGGACGCACAGGGCAGCCAGCTGCTGCTTTCGGCCGCTCGCTACCGCAGCGAGCCGCGCACACCTGTGCCGCTGGAGCATGGTTCGCAGTTTTTCCAGCGGATTGAAAGCGAGCGTTATGCAATCGGGCTTGGCCAGCCGGTGATCGTCACCGCGGATGAATGGTTGGCGGTGACCGGGCATGTGTACACGGTCAGTGAGCATGACGAAGATCTCACCGGCGGCCTGGGGCACAACGACACCTATGTGCGTGCGCTGTCGTTCGAGGGCGATTGGCGCAAGGCCGAGGCCGGGCGGTTACGCATGGTCAGCGCCGGGGTGTATCAGGGGCTTGATTACCTGGGCGCTCGCAGCGATGCCGACTACGACATGGACTTCCTGCGCTTTCGCGTGGCGGGGTTGCAGAGCGACAGGTTGTTTCAGCGCTGGCAGGGTGTGTTGTCAGGCGCCTTGTACTGGACCGATGACCGGCTGCCCGACAGCGAGCGTGCGGTGTTTGGCGGGCAGAACTTCGGCCATGGCTACCCCCAGGACCAGGCGTCGGGGGACAAGGGCTGGGGCGTGGCCTACGAGCTGAACTACAACATCCAGCCTGGCGCTGGCTGGGTGCGACTGGTGCAACCGTATGCGCTGCTGGATGCTGCGCAGGCCTGGTACAACGGCGGGCCATTCGAAGATGCCAGGATGCGTTCGGCGGCATTGGGTGTGCGGCTTGGGGATGGGCGGTACGGCAATGTGGCACTGGAGGTGGCCAAGCCATTGGCGGATGTAGCGTTGGACAGCATGAGCCGAGTGCCGCGATGGACGGTGAGTTTTAGCTACATGCTGGAGTAGATGCTGGCTGTACCGTCTTCATCGCCGGCAAGCCGGCTCCCACAGGATAACCACCAGCCACCAGGCCAGCGTTGTCCCTATGGGTGCTGGCTTGCTGGCAATGAGGCCATTGGCATTCATGCCAAGCCTCAGAAGATCTCAATGTGTGGTGAACCGCTGATGCACCGGTGAAGAACTCGGCGTCAATGCCAACGCCAACTGCGTGCGGTTGTGCATGTGGGTCAAGCGCAGTACCTGCGACACATACAGCTTCACGGTGTTCTCGGTGATCCCCAGTTCACAGGCAATCTGGTAGTTGGTCTTGCCCTTGCTCACCAGCCGGGCAACTTCCAGTTGCCGCGGAGACAGCTTCTCGAACGCCGCAGGCAGTTCACCCTCAACAACCTCTTCGACGCCGTCGGTGGCGCGGCGGTGGACGCCCTGGCCGCGGGCCTTCTCCAGGTCCTGGTAGAGTTCATCGATGGAGCCGGCCAGGTCCTGCAGGCGCTGATTGAGGTTGCCCAGGTCCCGAAGGTTGGCCTTGCGCTCCAGCAGCACTTGTTCCTGGCGGCGCACGCCTTCGAGCAGCTCATCGAGGTCCATGGGCTTCTGGTAGTAATCGGCAAAACCTTCGCGAAGGGCGCGGATCACGTCCTGCTTTTCGGCACGCCCGGTGAGCATGATTGCCTGGAACATGCGCTGGGCCCCGGCAATTTCTTTCAACGCCCGGACCAACTCGATGCCATCGCGTTCGGGCATGTGCAAGTCGCACAACACCAGGCCGATGGCTTCGTCAGCGACGAAGCGTTCGATGGCTTCGTCGGTGGAGTGGGCCGCCGCACAGTGGTGGCCCTGGATTTCGAGGTATTCACACAATTGTTCGACGATCAGCGGCTGGTCATCTACGACCAGAACCTTCACCTCACTGAATGACTTGTTCACGATCAACTCCCTGTTCGTAAGCGGCCCTGCTCCCGGGCCAGACGCTCTGGCAGCTTAAAAGTAGACGCTCCTCGCAGTTCTGTACAAGGTTTGTACAAGTGATCGGACAACAGGGATGGCTATTGGATCCATACAGCCGTGAGAAGAAAGCCTGCCAATACGTAAGGCACGAAGGCTTGTTTGTCGCCCATTTCTTCCGTCAGGGTGGCCACGCGCTTCTTCACTTTGGGGTTGAGCAGTTTCCACAGGCGCCTGCGGGTCAGCAGCCACAGCACCACGCTGACGCCCGCGCCGATGAAGGTGCCGAGCACATATTGCGGGCTGGTTGCCAGGGCCAGTGCGCCCATCAGCTTGACGTCGTCGGCACCGAAGCGGCCCAGCATGTAGCCTGGCAGGGTCAGCAGCATGACGATGGCCAGGGCCCAGCCAGCGTCGCTGGCATCGGCGCCGATCCAGGTGTGGCCCGTAGCGAACAGCCAGACCAGGGCGCCAGCGGCGAATCCCAGGGTCAGCATGTTGGCGATTTGGCGCTCGCGGATATCTTGTTCAGTGCACAAGGCAAGCCACATCAGGAGAACAATGCTTTGCATCGGCAGGCCGCCTTTCCCATTCGTTGAACACTGCTACCCGATCAGTCAGGTTTCCTAAACAGGGTAGACGCGATCTGACGAACGGGCATGGCAGAGGGGCAAAAAGGTCGTTGTGGGAGCCGCACATGCCGGCGTAGGGCCGCACAGCGGCCCCCTGCGATTGGTTTATTTCACCCGGCCCGGCGGATAGTTGCCGAGCACCTGGGCAACGGTCTTCTGGATTGCGCTGTTACGCTCGTCGGGGCTAGGCGGGTAGTTGTTCATGATCTGTTCGGCACTGCCACGCCAGACCAGCTTGCCATCATGGCCATCGAACATGTCGACCTGGATGGTTGCCACCTTGTAGTCGACGCTGCGGGTCTCGTTGTACATCGGGCCGCCCCAGTAACCGTTCCAGTAGCCACCCCAGGCGCCGCCATAGTTGGTGGTGATCTGTTGCTGGCGTTGTTCGACGATCAGGTAGGCGCGGATTGTCACGTCAGGCCTGGCATTGCCCTGGACGGGGCGCAGGCCACGCTGGTCGAGCTGGTCGGCGACCGCCGCGCGGATGCGCTGCTCGGTCAGGTCGCTCTTGATGCGCGGGTCATCCGGGCGGTATTGCAGGCCCGGTTCCTGCCATGCCCAGCTGCGATAGGCGGCAAAATCGCGGCTGGCGTCGAAATCCTGCTGAACGTTGTTGCTCGAACAGGCCGTAAGCAGCAGCGCGAATGACAGTAGAACGAGGCGGCGCAACATGATGGTTCTCCGTTAGGCATTAACTGGGAGGATAGCCGCTGAGCGCTTTGTGAACCGATTCGCGCAAGGCGGTCTCGCGATCGCGCGGCGAGCTTTTGTCGCTGCCGCTTTCAGCGCTGGCGCTCCACACCGGCTGGCCGTTGCGGGCATCGAACAGGTCGATGCGCACCACCATCACCTCCACTTCGTAGGTGCGTACGATCGGCACGCTGCCGTAGGCACCGTAACCGTTGCGGTAACCGCCGAAACCGGCACTGCCGTAGGGGTACGGGCCGTAATAGGGGTCGTAGGTGTCATAGTCACGCACTTGGCGCAGGCGCCGCTCCAGGCGCATGTCGGCGCTCACCAGCAGGTCGCCGGTGGTGCCCCGGGCAGGGCGCAAGCCATGCTGGTCGAGGGCGCCGCTGACGGCGTCGGCAATCTGTGCCGGGTCGGCGTCGGCATTGCCGCTTGGCAGCTGGCCGTTACGCCAGCTCCAGCTGCGGTAGTGCCCGTAGTCGCGCGGCGCCGCCGGGTAGGCACTGGCGTCGAAGGTGTTGGCCGCTTGTGGAGGGGCTGGCGGCAGCGGGCGGCTGCTGGCCACATAGGGGTTGCTGGCCTGGCAGGCGGCCAGGATGAGCGGCAGCAAGGCCAGGCACAACAGACGGTACGGCATGTATCCCTCCTGGAGGGGCGCAGTCAGCGGGGGCGGCACATCCAGTGCAGGTAGCGGCCGAGCCCGGCGAAGCTTGGGTGACGGCGGTGGGCCAGTTCCATTTCCAGCAGGTCGAGCAGCTCGGCCTTGTCCTGGAATTCCCTTGGCATGTAGTCGTGGAAGACGCGCACGCCACTCTCGCTTTCGACTTGCCACATCACTTCAAGTTGCGCCTTGAGTTCCCGTGGATCAAGCGGTTTTTGCGGGGTCAGGCTCTGTTTTTCGCCTTCCAGGCGGTTGCTGCGTAGCTTGCGGAAATGGCCCTTGAGCAAGTTGCGGTAGACCAGCGCGTCGCGGTTGTAGAACGCCAGTGACAGCCAGCCACCCGGGGCAGCCAGCTGGTGCAGCACCGGCAGGATGCTCTGTGGTTCGGCCAGCCATTCCAGCACCGCGTGGCACAGCACCAGATCATAGGGCTCGGTCAGTTGGCCAAGCAGTTCTTGCCAGGGCGCCTGGATGAAGGTTGCCGATTGGCCCGCTTCTGCGAAACGCGCCCGGGCACCTTCGAGCATCGGTGCGGCGGGTTCGGCCAGCGTCACCTCGTGCCCGCGCTGGGCCAGCCACAGGGCCATGTGGCCCAGGCCGGCGCCGATGTCGAGCACCCGCAGCGGTCGATCGGGCAGGGCATCGGCCAGGTCGGCCTGGAGCACCGCCAGGCGAATCGCGCCCTTGGCACCGCCGTAGATCTTCTCGGCAAAGCGTGTGGCCAGTTCATCGAAGTGACGGTCGTTCATCGCGCGAAACGCCTCTCGCTGTCGGCCAGCTTGGCTCGCACCACCTGCTCCATGTCCAGGCCCAGCTCGCTGCACAGCAGCAACAGGTACAGGACCACGTCGCCGACTTCCTGGCCGGCATGGGCCAGTTGATCGGCGGGCAATTGGCGCGATTGGTCTTCGCTCAACCACTGGAAGATTTCCACCAGCTCGGCCATCTCGACACTGGCGGCCATGGCCAGATTCTTCGGGCTGTGGAAGCCGCGCCAATCGTTGTTGTCGCGGATCTGATGCAGGCGTTGGGTGAGTTCTTGCAGGTTCATCGGGCTCTCCTAATGCTGCATAGCTTCTGCGCAGGCCCGATGCAAAGCAAGTGCAATCAGGGCGCTAGAGCACGGCCCAGCGCCCGACCATGTGCAGCAACCCGCCATGCCCGTCCAGCCGCAGTTCACCCGCCGGCCCTGCTTCGCTGGCACTCAGCACAACCTCCGACGGCAAACGCACCGGCTTGCGGAAAGTTACCTCGAAGCGATAGCCACTGTTTGGCATGTGCGTACGCAAGGCCGCCAACGCCATGGCATTGCTCCACATACCGTGGGCGATGGCCTTGGGGAAGCCGAACAGGCGTGCGCTGACGGCACTCAGGTGAATCGGATTGTAGTCGCCGCAGACCTTGGCGTAGCGCCGGCCGATATCGCCGTCGGCGTACCAGCGGGTGACCTCCGGCAGGGTGCCCGGCTCGGTCTCCTCGCCATCCTCCGACGGACCCTCCAGCTTCAGGCCACGCACCAGCATACGGCTGGATTCACGCCAGAGCAGGCCAAGACCATCCTCGGCTTCGGTGACCAGGTCGAAGGTGCCGCCCTTGGCATGCGCTTGCAGATTGGCGGCGTAGACCGCAAAGCGCAGCCCGTCGATGCCACCCAGCGGGCGGAGCACGTCGATGCGGTTGTGCAGGTGCACCAGCCCGAGCAACGGGAAGGGGAAGTCGTGGGCGGTCAGCAGCTGCAACTGCAGGGTGAAGGCCATCACGTGCGGGTAGGTGCCGGGCAAGCGGCCATCGTCGCTGAAGTGGCAGAGCCGACGGTAGGCTGCGAGGTTGCCGGGCTCCACGCGGATGAAACAGCGCAGACCGGCCGAGGGCAGGCTGGCACCGCTGATCTTGCGTTTGCTGGCGGCGCGCAGGTACAGGCCGGCGCGTGAGTCCGGGCTATGCAGGTCTTGCCATTGGCGGCTCATGGTCAGGCCCCCATCAGGGCCTGGCCGCAGACGCGCAGCACCTGGCCGTTGACCGCCCCTGATCCCGGCTGGCTGAGCCAGGCGATGGCTTCGGCGACATCCTGCGGGCGCCCGCCCTGGCCCAGCGAGCTCAGGCGCCGCCCGGCCTCGCGCAGGCCGATGGGCATGGCGGCGGTCATGTGCGTCTCGATGAAGCCGGGCGCCACGGCATTTATGCTGCCGCCGCGCTCGGCGAGCTTCGCTGCCCAGGCTTCGGCGAAACCGATCAGGCCAGCCTTGCTCGCGGCATAGTTGGCCTGGCCACGGTTGCCGGCAATGCCGCTGACCGACGCCAACAGGGTAATGCGTGCGTCATCGCCCAGCGCGCCGCCTTCGTACAGGGCTTGGGTCAGCACCTGGGGAGCCTTGAGGTTGACGGCCAGTACCGCATCCCAATATTCCGGGGTCATGTTGGCCAAGGTCTTGTCGCGGGTGATACCGGCGTTGTGCACGACGATGTCGATTCCGTCTGGCAGCGCTTCGAGCAGCTTCGCGGCGGCATCGCCGGCGCAGATGTCCAGGCCAAGGGCCTTACCTCCGAGGCGAGCAGCAAGGGCATCGAGTTCCTGCTGGGCCTGAGGCACGTCGAGCAGCATCACTTCGGCGCCATCGCGCGCCAGTGTTTCGGCGATAGCGGCGCCGATGCCGCGTGCGGCGCCGGTGACCAGGGCGCGCCGGCCACCGAGCGGGCGGGTCCAGTCATCGACCTGGGTGGCACAGGATTGCAGGCGCAGGACCTGGCCGGAAACAAAGGCACTCTTGGGTGACAGGAAGAAGCGCAAGGCGCCTTCGAGCTGAGCGTCTGCATCCGGTGCCACATACAGTAACTGCGCGGTGGCGCCGCTGCGCAGCTCTTTCGCCAGCGAGCGGCTGAAGCCCTCCAGGGCGCGCTGGGCGACGCTGGCCTGCGGGTTGTCGAGGGATTCCGGCGCACGCCCAAGGATGACCACATGGGCACAGGGGGCGAGGCTGCGCAGCAAGGGCTGGAAGAATTCGCGCAGCTGCTTCAGCTGGTCGCTGTCGGACAGATGGCTGGCGTCGAACACCACGGCCTTGAGCTTGGGCCCCAGTCCGGCGACCCAGGCGGGCGCCTGCAGGCCGTCGCCGTTGAAGCTGAACAGCGCTTCGGTCAGGCGCGGGGCGATGGCCTCGACCTGGTTCGCCAGCGGCCCGCCACCCAGCACCAGCGCGCCCTCCACCGGGCGCAGGCGGCCCGCCTGCCAGCGCTCCAGCGGTGCCGGTCGCGGCAGGCCAAGGGCATCGACGAGGCGGCGCCCGAGGTTGGAGTTGGCAAAGCCGAGATAGCGATCGCTCATGTGCGGGTCTCCCTGAAGGCAAGCTTGCAAGTGTGGACCAACTTTGTGGCAAGGTCGTTCGAATGCGGCAAAAACACCTAGGCTGTACGGATCAAATTGTTTCAGGAGGAACAAGCGCATGGGTTCAACTCGCCGGGTCGCGATCTTGGGCGGCAACCGTATTCCTTTCGCCCGCTCCAACGGCGCCTACGCCAGCGCCAGCAACCAGGCGATGCTGACCGCAGCCCTGGAAGGCTTGATCGAGCGTTATCGCCTGCACGGGCTGCGCCTGGGCGAAGTGGTGGCAGGGGCAGTGCTCAAGCACTCGCGAGACATGAGCCTGACCCGCGAATGCGTGCTCGGCTCGCGCCTTTCGCCGCAGACACCGGCCTACGACATCCAGCAGGCCTGCGGGACAGGCCTGGAAGCGGCGCTGCTGGTGGCCAACAAGATCGCCCTCGGGCAGATCGACTGTGGCATTGCCGGTGGCGTGGACACCACGTCCGACGCCCCCATCGGCGTCAACGAGGGGCTACGACGCATCCTCTTGCAGGCCAATCGCGGCAAGACACTGGCTGAGCGGCTCAAGCCGTTCCTGCAGCTGCGCCCAGGCCACCTGAAACCCGAACTGCCGCGCAATGGCGAGCCCCGCACCGGGCTGTCGATGGGTGAGCATTGCGAACGCATGGCGCAAACCTGGGCAATTGGCCGTGCCGAACAGGACGCGCTGGCGCTGCACAGCCATCAGCAGCTGGCGGCCTCGTACAGCGAAGGGTGGCAGAATGACCTGCTGACGCCCTTCCTGGGCCTCTCCCGTGACAACAACCTGCGCACGGACTTGACCCTGGAGCAACTGGCCGGGCTCAAGCCGTCATTCGACCGCAGCGGCCTGGGCACGCTGACGCCGGGCAACTCCACGCCGCTCACCGATGGCGCCTCCATGGTGCTGCTTGGCAGCGAACAATGGGCACAGCAACAGGGGCTGCCGGTGCTCGCCTACCTGGTCGATGGCGAAACCGCCGCCGTGGATTTCGTCACCGGGCGCGAAGGGCTGCTGATGGCGCCGGTGTACGCCGTGCCACGCCTGTTGGCGCGCAATGGCCTGACCTTGCAGGACTTCGATTACTACGAAATCCACGAAGCCTTTGCCGCGCAGGTGTTGTGCACCCTCAAGGCCTGGGAGGATCCCGAGTATTGCCGCGAGCGGCTGGGGCTGGATGCACCGCTTGGGGCCATCGATCGCAGCAAGCTCAACGTCAAGGGCAGTTCGCTGGCGGCTGGCCACCCGTTCGCGGCTACCGGCGGGCGTATCCTGGCCAACTTGGCGAAATTGCTGGCCAAGGCCGGAAAAGGGCGTGGCCTGATATCTATCTGCGCAGCGGGTGGGCAAGGGGTCACGGTGATCGTCGAACGCTGAACGAAGGGCGGTACCGATCTCTGTTAGGCTTGTCTGCTCAGAACTACAAGAATTCGCTATGCAGACGATCGGACATCCCCGCGCCATTCCTGCCCTGGACCAGTTGCCCAGGCCCTTGTACGCCCGTGCCGAAAGTCTCGGCGCCGGCTCCTGGACGACTCGCCATAGCCACGACTGGGTGCAGTTTTCCTACGCGATCAGTGGTGTATTGGGGGTGTATACCGACGATGGCAGCTACTTCGCCCCACCGCAGTGGGGCGTGTGGATACCGGCCGGTGCCGAACATGAAGTGGTGACGTCCGGGCAGGCCGAAATGCGCAGCCTGTATATCCGCCGGGATGCCTGCCCTTGGGCGCCGTCGCAATGCCGGGTATTGGAGGTGACAGCGCTGGCGCGGGAGCTGATCAAGCAGTTCTGCCTGTTCCCGGCTGAATACGCCGAGGGGGACAGTATCGAAGGCCGCCTGGTGGCTGTTCTGCTCGATCAGTTGCGCACCTTGCCCGAGGTGGGTTTCTCCCTGCCGCTACCGCGGCATCCGGGGCTGTTGGCGCTGTGCAATGGGCTGATTGCCGCGCCGGACCAGGTGCAGACGTTGCAGCAGTGGGCGGTGCAGTTGGAGTGCTCGGAAAAGACCTTGATGCGGCTGTTCCAGCGCGAGACCGGGTTGAGTTTTCGTAACTGGCGCCAGCGGATGCGGTTGCTGTCGTCGCTGGCGTTGCTGGAGGCGGGGGAGAGTGTGACCGAGGCGGCGTTGGGCTGTGGGTATGATTCGACTTCGGCTTACATCGCGGCCTTCAAGCAGTTGTTCGGGGCGACCCCGGGGGAACTGAAACTCTAGTAGTGTCAGCACCGGCCTCTTCGCGGGTAAACCCGCTCCCACAGGGATCGCACAGATTTCAAATGCTGTGCAGTACCTGTGGGAGCGGGTTTACCCGCGAAAGGGCCGGTACTGGAGAAATCAGGTGCGGAAACGGCGTACCAGTGAGTCCAGTTCATTGGACAGCCCGGCCAGGCTCTCGGAGTCCTGACGCGCCGCCTGGGCCAGTTCCGCCACCAACTGCGCATCGCCATGGATCTGGCTGATATGGCGGTTGATGTCTTCGGCCACCTGGTGCTGCTCTTCCGCCGCCGTGGCGATCTGCGTGTTCATGTCGCGAATGATGTCCACCGACTCGCGAATCTGCCCGAAACTGTCACGGGCCAGGCCAATTCGGCTGACCGACTGCTGCGACACTTCAAGGCTGGCATGCATCTGCTCGGCCACTTCGGCGGTGCGGCTGGCCAGGTTGCCCAGCAGGCCATCGATTTCGGCCGTGGAGTCGGCCGTGCGCTTGGCCAGTGCCCGTACCTCGTCGGCCACCACGGCAAAGCCGCGGCCCTGCTCCCCGGCCCGGGCCGCTTCGATCGCTGCGTTGAGTGCCAGCAGGTTGGTCTGCTCGGCAATCGAGCGGATGGTCCCCAGGATCGACTGGATGGCGTTGCTGTCGCGCTCCAGTTGCTGGATCGACTGGGCCGACTGCTCGATCTCCTGGCTCAGGCGGTCGACGCTGCTGACCGCCGCGTCGATCTGTTGCTGGCCTTCGCGGGCCTGCTGCTGGCCGCTGTCGGCCGATTGCGCGGCCTGGCTGCAGGAGCGGGCGACTTCGTTGGCGGTGGCGACCATTTCGTGGAACGCGGTGGAGACCATGTCCACGGCTTCACGCTGGCGCCCGGCCGCCTCGGCCATGTCGCTGGAGACCCGGGTGGAGCTGCTGGAAGTGCTGAGGATCTTGCTGGCAGCCGAGCCGATATGCTGGATCAGGCTGCGGATGGCGCCCAGGAACTGGTTGAACCAGTTGGCCAGTTGCGCGGTTTCGTCGCGCCCGCGCACTTCGAGGTTGCGGGTCAGGTCGCCTTCGCCCTGGGCAATGTCTTCCAGGCCGCTGGTGACGCTGTTGATCGGGCGCACGATGAGTTTGGCGAAGGCGGTGCCGACCACGGCGAACAGGGCCGCCAGTATCAGCGCGATGGCGCCGATCAGCCAGGTCAGGCGAGTGGTGGTCTGCATGACTTCACCCTGCTGGATCAGGCCGATGAAGGTCCAGCCCAGTTTCTCGTCGGGGTAGACGTTGGCCATGTAGCGCTCGCCATTGATCTCGACCTCGACCAGGCCCTTGCCGGCCTTGGCCAGTTCGGCATAGCCATCACCGAAGCTGGCCAGCTGCTTGAAGTTGTGGCTGGCGTCGCGTGGGTCGACCATCACGTTGCCGTTATTTTCCACCAGCATCAGGTAACCGCTTTCGCCGAGCTTGATCTGCTTGACGATCTCAGTCAGGCCCTTGAGCGACACGTCGATGTTGACCACGCCGCCGGGGTTGCCGAGTTGGTTGGCCACGGCGCGCACGGTGCTGATCAGCACGGCATCGTCGGCAGCCCAGTAATAGGCGCCGGTGCGCACGGTCTTGCCGGGGTTGGCCATGGCCAGCTGGTACCACGGGCGTGGGCGCGGGTCATAGTTGACGAACTTCTGCCCGGCCGGCCAGCCTACGTAGCCGCCATCACTCACGCCGTAGGAAACGTAGGCATAGCCTGGGTGGGCGTCTGCCAGGCGGGTGAAGAATTCCAGCAGTTGCTTGTCCTGATCGCCCAGCTCGTAGGACGGGGTGGCGCTCATGAACTTGTTCAGGTTGTTGCCGGTGGCCGCCACCATCGGTTGCGACGCCAGGTAGGCGACGTTCTGGTCGATACCCTGGAAGAAGATGTTCATCGCGTTGCTGACCTGGCGGATTTCCCGACTGCTGCTGTCGAGGAAGCCGTCGCGGGCTTCACCGCGCAGGTTGATCACCACCATGGTGGCCACGAGAACGATGGGCAAGCCCGCGATGATCGCGAACGCCCAGGTCAGTTTCTGTTTGATGTTCATCGACGCTCCCGGAATTTATTTTTTTGCACGCGAGGCAGGTAGCAACTACATCGGCAGCGTCCGGGGATATATTAGCGAAAGTGCCCGTATTTATTGGATGAAGTCGCATTTGGCGACTATTCGGTCGGCTTTGGGCTAATATGGCATACCAAATTGCCGTGGCGTGCTGATGACAGCACGCCACAAGCCATCAGTGGCAGCACCCTGCGCCGTTGGCCAGGTCTTTCAGGATCGGGCAATCCGGGCGGTCATCCCCTTGGCAGTGGGCAACCAGATCACCCAAGGTATCACGCAGGCTCACCAGTTCTTCGATACGCTGATTCAGCTCATCGATATGCTGCATGGCCAGGGCCTTGACGTCGGCGCTGGCTCGTCCGCGGTCCTGCCACAGGGTCAGCAGCTTGCCCACTTCTTCCAGAGAAAACCCGAGGTCACGGGAGCGCTTGATGAAGGCCAGACTGTGCAAGTCCTCAGCCTGGTACAAGCGGTAGCCGCTGTCGCTGCGGGTGGCCGGCTTGAGCAGGCCGATGGATTCGTAATAGCGGATCATCTTGGTACTGAGCCCGCTGCGGCGGGCGGCCTGGCCAATGTTCATCGGGCCTCCTGCGTGGTGCTGGTGGGTTTCCAGGTCTTCAGCCACAAGGCATTGCTGACCACGCTGACGCTGGACAGCGCCATGGCGGCGCCGGCCAGTACCGGGTTGAGATAGCCCAGCGCGGCCAGGGGAATGCCGATCAGGTTATAGATGAAGGCCCAGAACAGGTTCTGACGGATTTTTGCATAGGTCTTGCGGCTGATTTCCAGTGCGGCAGGCACCAGCCGTGGGTCACCGCGCATCAGGGTGATACCGGCAGCCTGCATGGCCACGTCGGTGCCACCGCCCATGGCGATACCGATATCGGCAGCGGCCAGGGCCGGGGCATCATTGATGCCGTCGCCGACCATCGCCACCACGCCGTCCTTTTTCAGGGCAGCCACGGTGGCGGCCTTGTCGGCCGGCAGCACTTCGGCGTGCACGTCGTCGATGCCGAGGGCATCGGCCACCACCTTGGCGCTGCCGCGGTTGTCGCCGGTCAGCAGGTGGCTGCTTATGTGGCGGGCGTGCAGGGCGGCGATGGCCTGCTCGGCGCCCGGCTTGAGGCTGTCGCCAAAGGCGAACAGGCCGAGCACGCGAGGCGCAGCACCCCGTTCGATGAGCCACGACAGGGTCCGGCCTTCGGCTTCCCAGGCTTGAGCCTTGGCGGCCAGCTCGCCGGGTTGCAGGTTGCTTTCGTCGAGCAGGCGGCGGTTGCCCAGCGCCAGGTCGCGGCCTTCCACATGCCCGGCAATACCGCGGCCGGTGAGTGATTGGCTGTCAGTGACGGCGGGTACTTCCAGGCCCTGCTCGGCGCAGGCATCCAGTACCGCCTTGGCCAACGGGTGTTCGCTGCCGCGCTGCAGGGCACCGGCGAGGCGATGCAAGGCCGCGCTGTCACCAACCAGCGCCTGGCTGTGTACGACGCGCGGGCTGCCGGAGGTGAGGGTGCCGGTCTTGTCGAACACCACGCGATTGACCGCATGGGCACGCTCCAATGCTTCGGCGTCCTTGATAAGGATGCCATGGCGGGCGGCGACGCCGGTGCCGGCCATGATCGCTGCGGGTGTGGCCAGGCCCAAGGCGCAGGGGCAGGCGATCACCAGTACGGCGACCGCATTGATCAGCGCGGTTTCCAGCGGTGCACCGGCCAGCCACCAGCCAATCAGGGTGAGCAGTGCCAGCACCAGCACGGTAGGCACGAACACTTGGCTGACCCGGTCGACCAGCTTCTGGATCGGCGCCTTGGCGGCTTGTGCGTCTTCGACCAGGCGGATGATCCGGGCCAGCACGGTTTCCGTGCCCAGCGCCTGGGTCCGCACCAGCAGCCGGCCTTCACCATTGATGGCACCACCGGTGACCCTGTCGCCGGGCTGTTTGGGTACCGGTAGGCTCTCGCCGCTGATCAGGGCTTCATCGGCGTGGCTGCTGCCTTCTTCCACTTCGCCGTCGACCGGGAAGCGTTCGCCGGGCTTGACCAGTACCAGGTCGCCGAGGCGCAGTTGGGCAATCGCCACGTCCTCTTCGCGGCCGTCGATGACGCGCACGGCACGCTCCGGGCGCAGGGCTTCCAGGGCACGGATGGCGCTGGCAGTCTGACGCTTGGCCCGGTTTTCGAGGTATTTGCCCAGCAGTACCAGGGCGATGACCACCGCCGAAGCCTCAAAGTAAAGATGAGGGGCCATGCCGGCTGGGGCATTGGCCCATTGGTACAGGCTCAGGCCATAACCCGCGCTGGTGCCGAGGGCAACCAGCAGGTCCATGTTGCCGGCGCCAGCTCGTACGGCTTTGCAGGCGGCTTTGTAGAAGCGTGCACCGAGAATGAACTGCACCGGGGTGGCCAGCGCGAACTGCGCCCAGGCGGGCAGCATCCAGTGCAGGCCGAAGGGCTGCACCAGCATCGGCAGCACCAATGGCAGGGCCAGCAGCAGCGCGGCAGTGACGGCCAGGCGTTCGTTGCGCAGGCGTCGTTTGGCGTCATGCTGATCAGCCTTGGCCGTTTGCGGCAGACTGGCGCTGTAACCGGCCTTTTCGACAGCGGCAATCAGTTGCTGGTCATCAAGCGCCCGCAGCACTTCAAGGTGGGCACGTTCGCTGGCCAGGTTGACGCTGACCTGCTCAACCCCCGGCAGTTTGCCGAGGGCGCGCTCGACGCGGCCGACGCAGCTGGCGCAGGTCATGCCACCGATCTGCAGCTCCACTGTTCGGGTTGGCACGCCATAGCCGGCGTCGCGGACAGCCTCGACCAGGGCTGGCAGGCTGTCGGCCGGAGCCTGGACCCTGGCCTGTTCGGTGGCGAGGTTGACGCTGACCTGATCAGCGCCGCTGACTTTGCGGAGGGCGCGCTCGACACGGCCTGCGCAGCTGGCGCAGGTCATGCCGGAAATCGGCAGGTCGAAAGTGGTAGATGCGGGCATGACGCTCCTCCTTGGCAGGGCTTCAGCATCAGCATCAACCTTGCCACGCGGGGAAGGTCAATAGCCCAGGCTGGCTCGCTTCAATTCGAGGCCATTGTGGCCCATGGCGATGCGGTACTTGGTAATCTGGCCTGCTTGCAGGTTGAGTCGCGTGCTGCGTTGGTCCTCAATGCCGGGTGCACAGCCGGGCATCTGTCCGGGTAGCAGGCGCAGGCGTACGTCGATCGGGCCGGGCGGCAGGTTGAAGGACGTGGACTGTTCCTGGAAGACGCGACCAGAGAGCTGATCGTTGAGGTACACGCCGATTTCGCAGCTGGTAGCCACTTCCAGGCGTTCCCGGGAAATGATCAGCACGCTGTAGTCCGAGTTGCCCTCGGCGCTGGCCGTTGGCACTGCGGCCAGCACGGCCAACAGCCCGGCAACACCCACTGCTGTCCTGAACATGAAGAATCTCCTGCTTGCACAAATGTCAAAAGCGCAGCTTGGCCGAGGTGCGCGCGGATTTCCAGCCCGGCCGTTTCATGCAGAACTTGACCTTGCCCCGATGGCAAGCTTGAAACTGCGGAAAACCCTGAAGGAGGCAGTCCCCATGCAAGTGTTCAATGTTCAAGGCATGACCTGTGGCCATTGCGTGAAAGCAGTGACTCGTGCGGTACAGGAGCAGGATGCGCAGGCCACGGTGGAAGTCGATCTGCCTGGCCAGAAAGTGCGTGTGCAAAGCTCGTTGGCTGCTGATCAGGTGTTGGCGGCTATTCGTGAGGAAGGCTACCAGGCTGAAGTCGCCTGAGCCGAAGGGGCCGCAGTGCGGCCCTGATTTTGTTGCAAATGTTTTCATGCTGAGGGTGGCCACTGCAGGTAGACTTAGCGGCTTGCTTAGCCTGCTATGGATTCCTGATGAACCTGCGAATGGTGCTGATTCTGGGCGCACTGAGTGCGTTCGGGCCCTTGGCGATCGATTTCTACCTGCCCGCCTTCCCGGCCATGGCGCAGGCGTTCGCCACCGATGAAAAACATGTACAGGCCACCCTGGCGGCCTATTTCCTCGGCCTGTCGATCGGCCAGCTGGCCTACGGGCCGGTGGCTGACCGCTTCGGCCGACGCAAGCCGCTGTTGTTCGGTGTGGCGCTGTTCACCCTGGCCTCGCTGGCCTGTGCCTACGCCCCTAACCTCGACACCCTGATCGTGGCGCGCTTTGTCCAGGCCCTGGGCGGTTGCGCCGGCATGGTGTTGTCGCGGGCCATTGTCAGTGACAAATGCGACCCGGTGGCATCGGCCAAGGTGTTCTCGCAGTTGATGCTGGTGATGGGCCTGGCACCGATCCTTGCGCCGATGCTGGGTGGGGTCCTGGTGAATGTGGCTGGCTGGCAGTCGATCTTCCTGGCACTAAGCCTGTTCAGTGCTGCCAGCCTGCTGGCGGTAAGCCTGGGCCTGCCAGAGAGCCTGCCGGCGCATATGCCGCGCCAGCCGCTGTCAGGTGCATTGCGCCAGTACCTGCGGTTGTTGGCTGATCGCGTGTTCATTGGCCACGCCTTGACCGGTGGCATTGCCATAGCCGGGATGTTTGCCTACATCGCCGGTTCGCCTTTCGTATTCATCAAGCTCTATGGCGTACCTGCAGAGCACTATGGCTGGCTGTTTGGTAGCAACGCGGCCGGCTTCATTCTGGTCGCCCAGGTCAACGCCCGCCTGCTGGCCAAGCGAGCCCCGGCATTTCTGCTGGTGCGGGCAGTCTGGCTCTACCTGGCGGCGGGCCTGGTACTGCTGGCCGTGGCAGCCTTGCGCCCGGCGCAGTTATGGCCATTGCTGGTGCCGCTGTTCATCTGCATTGCCAGCCTGGGTTGCATCATCCCTAACGCTTCGGCCTGCGCGATGAGCGGCCAGGGCGCGCGGGCAGGCAGCGCGTCTGCACTGATGGGTTGCCTGCAGTTCAGCGTCGCGGCCGGCGCGGCGTCTCTGGTCGGTGTGCTGCATGACGGCAGTGCAGTGCCCATGACACTGGTGATCAGCCTGTGCGGGACGCTGGTGGTCAGTGTCGCGCTGTTGACCCGGCGTTTGCAGGCCACGCGTCCGGCATGAGCGGGTGAGGTGCCTGCAGGCGGGTTTCCAGGGTGGCAACGAAGGCTCGTGCTTCTGCCTCGCTGCGGAAACTCACCACGTGTTGGTCGAGCCTCACCTGCCAAGGGCAGTTGGGGTTGCGGTTCGACGCACTGACGACAATCTTCATCGCGGCATACCTCCGAATGGGTGGGAGAGCGGATGTAGTGTAGCGCTGCTCCCCCCTCGCGCCATGACTTGCATCAGTGCCCTGACTGGCGGTCAGGGCATAGTTCCCAATGGCTTGTCCGACGTTTCCGGGGGTAATGCCTGGATGGTTGTAGAAGCTTCGCTTTGATTTGAGCTATTTGAGGAAGCTAGCTGTCAGCAGAGTCGCTGCTTGCTCTGGGCCATTTTTCCTCATGCCTTGTATTTTCCTATCTGCGTCACGTGGTGTTGACTTTTCGTGCGGCGATGACTCGTTTGAGGGGTGCCCTACCCATCGCTGAATGAGCCTGGCGAGCCGTGTGTGGGGCTGCCGGAAGGGATGCGACTGCGGCTTATACTGGCGCCTGAGCAGTTTGCCAGGGGGCGATCGGCCTAGCCAAAGCAGGCCTCTGGAAACCAGACGTGATCAAGCGGGGAGATACAGGGACATGAATGCAGTCAGCAGTATCAGTCAGATTGCCGGCCTGATGGCCGACCCCAAGCGCAGCGCGATGTTGTGGGCGCTGATCGATGGCACACCGAGACCGACCGATGAGCTGGCGATGATGGCCGGGCTGACCTCGTCTTCGGCCTGTGCACACCTGTCGTTGCTGTCTTCGGCCGGCCTGCTCAGGCTTGAGGCGCGCGGGCGCAAACGCTACTTCAGGCTCGCGACACCCCAGGTGGGCGTAGCCGTCGAAGCTTTGGCCAGCGTCCAGCTCGCGTCGGAAAAGAGGCCGCGCACAGAGGCACTGCAATTGCCGATGTCGATGCGCAGGGCACGCCGTTGTGGCGAACACCTGGGGGGCGAGCTGGCGGGTGAGCTTTATCATCGGCTGGTGGTGGCGGGCTGGCTGGAGGGAAGCGAGCGGGAGCTGGTGGTCAGCGAGGAGGGGCGCACGCAGCTGGCTGCCATCGGCGTCTACATCGATGCGCTGGCATCGCGGCAGCAGCGTGGCTGTGTGATCTGCCATTGCAATGAATGGAGCGACCAAGGGCCGCACTTGGGCGGCAGCCTTGGTCAGGCATTGCTCAAACTGTTTCTGCAGTCTGGCTGGATACGCGAGCCTGAAGGCACGCGGGTGTTGCAGATTTCCGCCGAGGGTGTGCAGCAGATCAACCGCATCGCTCGCGTGATGACACTGCAGGTCGGCTGACAGCTTCAGACCAAGCGAGCGTCCAGGCTGTTCTGTGCGAGGCGGCGGGCCTGGTCCTCGGTCATGCCCAGGTGGGTGTGCAAGGCGTGGAAGTTCTCGGTGACGTAGCCGCCGAAGTAGGCTGGGTCGTCCGAGTTCACCGTCACCTTCACACCACGCTCGAGCATGTCGAGGATGTTGTGCTGGCTCATGTGGTCGAACACGCAAAGCTTGGTGTTCGACAACGGGCAGACGGTAAGCGGGATCTGCTCGTCGATGATGCGCTGCATCAGGCGGTCGTCTTCGATGGCGCGCACGCCGTGGTCGATGCGCTTGATCTTCAGCAGGTCGAGGGCTTCCCAGATGTACTCGGGCGGGCCTTCCTCACCGGCATGGGCAACGGCCACGAAGCCTTCGCTGCGGGCACGGTCGAACACACGCTGGAATTTGCTTGGCGGGTGACCCATTTCCGAGCTGTCCAGGCCGACGGCGATGAACGCGTCGCGGAAGGGCAGGGCCTGGTCGAGGGTCTTTTGCGCTTCGTCTTCGCTGAGGTGGCGCAGGAAGCTCAGGATCAGGCCGCTGCTGATACCCAATTGCTCACGCCCATCCTTCAGTGCCAGGTTGATGCCATTGAGCACGACTTCGAACGGGATGCCGCGGTCGGTGTGGGTCTGCGGGTCGAAGAACGGTTCGGTGTGGATGACATTCTGCGCCTTGCAGCGCTGCAGGTAGGCCCAGGTCAGGTCGTAGAAGTCCTGCTCGGTGCGCAGCACGTCCGCACCCTGGTAATACAGGTCGAGGAATTCCTGCAGGTTGTTGAAGGCGTAGGCGCTGCGCAGGGTTTCCACGTCGTTCCACGGCAGGGCAATCTTGTTGCGCTCGGCCAGGGCGAACAGCAGCTCGGGCTCCAGCGAACCTTCAAGGTGCAGGTGCAACTCGGCCTTGGGTAGGGCATTCAGCCAGTCATACATAGGGGGATGTCTCGAATCAGGTACGGTTGCCGCCATTCTACAGGGCCTGGCCGGGCATTGCGCCCGGCCGGTCGGTATTCGCCTCACCAAGTGAGCGACTCGCCTTTGTAGTTGATGAAGCGCAGACCACCGTGGCCGCTTTGCGCCTTGATCTGTTCGAGCATGCCACGGGTGCTGGTGAGCACGTCGATTTCAGCGTTTTCGCCACCCATGTCGGTCTTCACCCAGCCCGGGTGCATGGCCAGCACGCACAGGTCGGGGCGCTGCAGTTCGACTACGAAACTGTTGATCATCGAATTGAGCGCGGCCTTGCTGGCCTTGTACAGGCAGATCTCGCCACCGTCGGGAATTGTCACGCTGCCGAGGATCGAACTCATGAACGCCAGCACGCCGCTGCCTTCCCGCACTTGACCGGCCAGGCGGCGGGCGACGCGGATCGGGGCCACGGCATTGGTCATGAACAGATCGCCGATGGCTTGGGGCTGCACGGTTTCCAGGTCTTGCGGCAGTGGGCCCATGACCCCGGCGTTGACGAAGACCAGATCGAACACTTCACCTTGCAGGCGTTGCTTGAGCCCGTCGAGCTGGGCGGTGTCGTTCATCTCCAGCTGGTCGATGCGTACGCCGGGTACATCGGCAAGGGCGCCTGGCTGTTGTGGGTTGCGCACGGTTGCTGTGATGTTCCAGCCGTCTTCGTGCAGGCGTTGTACCAAGCCCAGGCCAAGGCCGCGGGAGGCGCCGATGATGAGGGCGGTTCTTGAGCTAGCCATGTGAGCGCTCCTAGTTCGGTTGAAGTGAAAGGTGTTGAGAATAATGCAGATGGCCCGCGTCTGCCGTTACTGAAGTTGAACAAAAAGTGTTCAGTGGCTCGGGGCCGTGGGCGAGCGGGGGTTTGGTCTGTTGGCTAACGGGTTATCCACAGCTTGGTCCACAGTAAATGTGAGCAAGCGCAACGCGAGGGGCTGTGTAATACGCCTGACACACTGGGGATAAGTCGCCAGGGTTCAGTCGCTTACGGCTGTCATCAAACAGTGATCAAAATATGCTCAATGCTCTGAAGGTCTTGCCATGCTTGGGCTGTAACGGAGTGCCCCAAGCTTATCCACAGGCCAGCCCACAGTTGTTGTGGGCAAGCTTCAGTGTGCTTCGAGAATGATCCGGCCGCGGCTCAGATCTGCCAGTTGCTGTTGCAATGCGGGCAGGTGAGCTTCGCCCACGGCAATCTGCAGGTCGACGCCATTGGCGGTGAATTGTTCGTCCAGCACCAGGCCATCCACGTCGGCCAGGCGCAGTTTCACCAGGGCCAGTTCGCTGAAGGTGCAACTGCAGGTGAACTCGCTGCGCTGGACCAGCAGGCGTTTGGGGGCTTGCTGCAGGCATTTGTTGGCGCCCCCACCGTAGGCACGGGCGAGCCCGCCGGTGCCCAGCTGGATGCCGCCGTACCAGCGAATCACCAGCACCACCACCTGGTCGCAGTCTTGTGCTTCGATGGCCGCAAGGATCGGCCGCCCGGCGGTACCGCCCGGCTCGCCATCGTCATTGCTGCGATATTGCCCGCCAATCTTCCACGCCCAGCAATTGTGGGTGGCGGCCAGGTCGCTGTGGCGTTCAATGAAGCTCATCGCCTCGGCGGCACTGTTGATCGGGCCCGCGAGGGTGATGAAGCGGCTCTTGCGGATTTCCTCGCGAAATTCGCAGAGGTCGAGCAGGGTAGAAGGCATAGATGAACGTCAGGCAACCGGCTTGATGCCGCACCCCTTGAGAATGATGTGGATAAGATTGTTGCTGGCATCTTCCATGTCTTGCTTGGTCAGGCGGCTACGGCCGGTGACCTGGCAGATCTGGGTGGCGAAGTCGGCATAGTGCTGGGTGCTGCCCCAGAGCAGGAAGATCAGGTGCACCGGGTCGACCACGTCCATCTTTCCGGCTTCCATCCAGGCCTGGAACACGGCGGCCCGGCCGCGGAACCATTCACGGTAGTCGGCGCTGAAATACTCGGTCAGGCAGGTGCCGCCGCTGATCACTTCCATTGCGAAGATACGGGAAGCCTGCGGGTTGCGCCGGGAAAACTCCATCTTGGTGCGAATGTACTGGCTCAGTGCTTCGCCCGGGTCGTCCTCGACGCTCAGGGCGTTGAAGGTGCTGTCCCACAGCTCGATGATGTTGCTCAGCACGGCGATGTACAAGCCGAGCTTGTTGGTGAAGTAGTAATGCAGGTTGGCCTTGGGCAAGCCGGCTTTCAGCGCGATGGTGTTCATGCTGGTGCCTTTGAACCCATGGCGGGCGAATTCGTCCTCGGCGGCCTGGATGATGGCCTGTTCGTTCTTCTGGCGGATGCGGCCGGCGGGCTTGCCCGAGGCGGCGAGGCGATGCGCAGGGACTTCTAGGGTCATGGACGATTCCGGACAGGTCTGTGGCAACGAATGTCGGACAAGATTACCTGCCTGTGCCGGCGTGACAAGCCTTAGCGTCAGATGCTGGCATCAACGTGTCGCAGCCAGGCTTTCCAGGAAGCTTTCCAGCACCAGGTTCGGTCGCCGCCCCTTGCGCGTGACCCAGCTCAGGCTCAGGTCATAGAAACGTTGTGCAGGCTTGAGTGCACGCAGGCGGCCTTGCTGTACCCAGAAGGTGGCGTAGTGGTCAGGCAGGTAACCGATATAGCGGCCGGTGAGGATCAGGAACGCCATACCTTCGCGGTCCGAGGCGCTGGCGGTGCAGTTGAGCGCCTGGTAGTGCTCCTGGATTTCCGCAGGCAGGCGGAAGGTTGGCGCGATGGCTTCCTGGCCGTTGAGGCGGTCATCGTCGATCTGCTGGTTGTCGGCGTAGAACAAGGGGTGGCCAACCGCGCAGTAGAGCTGAGACCGTTCACTGTACAGTGATTGGTATTCCAGGCCGGACAGCGGGCTGGTCTGCGGTACCACGCCGACGTGCAGGCTGCCGTCCAGTACCCCTTGCTCGACCTGGCTGGGGGCGATCATGCGGATCTGGATGCGCACATCCGGGCCGCGATCCTTCAGCTCGGCCAGGGCATGGGTGATGCGCATGTGCGGCAGGGTGACCAGGTTATCGGTCAGGCCAATGTTGAGCTCGCCGCGCAGGTGCTGGTGGAGGCCGTTGACCTCGGTACGGAAGGTTTCCAGCGCACTGAGCAACTGCAGTGCCGAGTGATAGACCTCGCGGCCTTCCTCGGTCAGCGAGAAGCCGGCGCGGCCGCGCTGGCACAGGCGCAAGCCCAGACGCTGTTCGAGGTCGTTCATCTGCTGGCTGATGGCCGAGCGGCCAATCCCCAGCACGTTCTCCGCTGCCGAAAAGCCGCCGCATTCAACCACGCTTCGATAGATTTTCAGCAGGCGGATGTCGAAATCGCTGACTTGTGCGAGAGGGTCGGGGCGTCGGCTCATAAGTTTAGTCTTGCGCTACCTGAAGATTAGAAATGTAGGCTTTTTCAGACTTTATCCCCGTGCGAATTTAGCTGCAACAACATCCATCGTTGCCTAATCGTCTTCCGAGGAACCGCCGATGAACATGCCCGAAACCGCAACCGCCGGTATCGCCAGCCAGCTGAAGCTGGATGCGCACTGGATGCCCTACACCGCCAACCGTAACTTCCAGCGCGACCCGCGCCTGATCGTGGCGGCCGAAGGCAACTACCTGGTCGATGACAAGGGGCGCAAGATCTTCGACGCCCTCTCTGGCTTGTGGACTTGTGGCGCCGGGCATACCCGCAAGGAAATCACCGAGGCGGTCGCGCGCCAGGTCGGTACCCTCGATTACTCCCCTGCGTTCCAGTTCGGCCACCCGCTGTCGTTCCAGCTGGCCGAGAAGATCGCCGAGCTGACCCCGGGCGACCTGAATCACGTCTTCTATACCAACTCCGGATCCGAGTGCTGCGACACCGCGCTGAAAATGGTGCGTGCCTACTGGCGCCTGAAAGGCCAGGCCACCAAGACCAAGATCATTGGCCGTGCCCGTGGTTACCACGGGGTGAATATTGCCGGGACCAGCCTGGGCGGCGTCAACGGCAACCGCAAGATGTTCGGCCAACTGCTGGACGTCGACCACCTGCCTCACACCGTGCTGCCGGCGAACGCGTTCTCCAAGGGCATGCCGGAAGAGGGCGGTATCGCCCTGGCAGATGAAATGCTCAAGCTGATCGAGCTGCACGATGCCTCGAACATCGCAGCGGTGATCGTCGAACCGCTGGCAGGTTCCGCCGGTGTGCTGCCGCCGCCAAAGGGTTACCTGAAGCGTTTGCGTGAAATCTGCACCCAGCACAATATCCTGCTGATCTTCGATGAAGTGATCACCGGCTTCGGCCGCATGGGTGCCATGACGGGCTCCGAGGCTTTTGGCGTCACCCCTGACCTGATGTGCATCGCCAAGCAGGTCACCAACGGTGCCATCCCGATGGGCGCGGTCATCGCCACCAGCGAGATCTACCAGACCTTCATGAACCAGCCGACCCCGGAATACGCGGTGGAATTCCCCCACGGCTACACCTACTCGGCTCACCCGGTAGCCTGCGCCGCCGGTCTCGCCGCGCTCGACCTGCTGCAGAAGGAAAGCCTGGTGCAGTCGGCTGCCGAACTGGCGCCGCACTTCGAGAAACTGCTGCATGGCGTGAAGGGCACCAAGAACATCGTCGATATCCGTAACTACGGCCTGGCTGGCGCGATCCAGATCGCTGCCCGCGACGGTGATGCAATCGTGCGTCCTTACGAGGCAGCCATGAAGCTGTGGCAAGCCGGCTTCTATGTGCGCTTCGGTGGCGACACCCTGCAGTTCGGCCCAACCTTCAATACCCAACCGCAGGAACTGGACCGCCTGTTCGACGCGGTCGGCGAAGCCCTGAACCAGATCGACTGATTTTTCCGCTTTTGACGTAGGGCGCGTGAACCCATCACGCGCCTGCCTCAACCTTCTTTATCTGGAGTTTTGCATGAGCATTGTTCAGCACCTGATCCACGGCGAACTGGTTACCAAAGGTGAGCGCACCGCCGATGTTTTCAACCCGTCCACCGGCCAGGCGGTACGCAAGGTC
The DNA here is from genome assembly GCF_052041945.1 of Pseudomonas sp. SMN11. Lineage (NCBI taxonomy): Bacteria > Pseudomonadati > Pseudomonadota > Gammaproteobacteria > Pseudomonadales > Pseudomonadaceae > Pseudomonas > Pseudomonas sp. SMN11. The sequence goes on from NZ_JBKGGW010000044.1 coordinate 47,487, forward strand.
GAACTGGCCAGCCGCGCGACCGTGCAGGAAGCCATCGATTCGGCCAAGGCTGCCTTCCCGGCCTGGCGCAACACGCCACCGGCCAAGCGCGCCCAGGTGATGTTCCGCTTCAAGCAACTGCTGGAGCAGAACGAAGCCCGCATCTCGCAGATGATCAGCGAAGAGCACGGCAAGACCCTCGAAGACGCGGCCGGGGAACTGAAGCGTGGCATCGAGAACGTCGAGTTCGCCTGCGCGGCGCCGGAAGTGCTGAAAGGCGAGTACAGCCGCAACGTCGGCCCGAACATCGACGCCTGGTCCGACTTCCAGCCGCTGGGTGTGGTCGCTGGCATCACCCCGTTCAACTTCCCGGCCATGGTGCCACTGTGGATGTACCCGCTGGCCATCGCCTGCGGTAACGCCTTCATCCTCAAGCCATCTGAGCGTGACCCGAGCTCGACCCTGTTCATCGCCCAGTTGCTGCTGGAGGCTGGCCTGCCGAAGGGCATTCTCAATGTGGTGCATGGTGACAAGGAAGCGGTCGATGCGCTGATCGAAGCGCCGGAAGTGAAAGCACTGAGCTTCGTCGGTTCGACTCCGATTGCCGAATACATCTATGCAGAAGGCACCAAGCGCGGCAAGCGCGTTCAGGCCTTGGGTGGTGCAAAGAACCACGCGGTGCTGATGCCAGATGCCGACCTGGACAACGCAGTCAGCGCGCTGATGGGCGCCGCCTACGGCTCGTGCGGTGAGCGTTGCATGGCTATCTCGGTGGCGGTGTGCGTGGGCGACCAGGTTGCCGATGCACTGATCGCCAAGCTTCAGCCGCAGATCAAGGCGCTGAAAATTGGTGCCGGCACTTCCTGTGGCCTGGACATGGGCCCGCTGGTGACTGCTGCAGCCCGTGACAAGGTTGTCGGCTACATCGACGATGGCGTTGCCGCTGGCGCCAAGCTGGTGGTGGATGGCCGAGGCTTCCGCGTGGCAGGTAATGAAGATGGCTATTTCGTTGGCGGCACGCTGTTCGACAATGTGACCCCGGAAATGCGCATCTATAAAGAAGAGATCTTCGGCCCGGTGCTGTGCGTGGTGCGCGTTAACAGCCTGGAGCAGGCCATGCAGCTGATCAACGATCACGAATACGGCAACGGTACTTGCATCTTCACTCGTGATGGTGAAGCGGCGCGCCTGTTCTGCGACGAGATCGAAGTGGGCATGGTCGGGGTCAACGTACCGCTGCCGGTGCCGGTTGCCTACCACAGCTTCGGTGGCTGGAAGCGTTCGTTGTTCGGTGACCTGCATGCTTATGGTCCGGACGGGGTGCGCTTCTATACCCGTCGCAAGGCGATCACCCAGCGTTGGCCGCAGCGGGCCAGCCATGAGGCGTCGCAGTTTGCGTTCCCTAGCTTGTAAGGGATGGAAGGAAGGGGGGAGGCCGAGAGGCCTCCCCGCTTTGCTTTTCAGCGATATTAAAGTTTCTTGAAATTAAAGGTTGACGCGCTTTCGAATCCCCTTATAATGCGCCCCACTTCCAGCGACATCGGAACGACAAACTCCTTGAGATTCAATGAGTTAGGTAGTTAAGGTGAGGTTGGAGGCGCTTTGATCGAAAGAT
>NZ_JBKGGW010000045.1:0-48182 GCF_052041945.1 Pseudomonas sp. SMN11
CGCGAAGGGAGCGACGCTGTCTTCCTGGCTGAACCAGTGCCCCGGTGCCCAAGCCAGCGCTGCCGACACCCCGAGGAACCCGACCCACATCACTGCGCGTTGTGTGTTCATCACGACCTCGACAGGTAGAGGGTCAGGCGCACCCGGCCGTTGAGTTCGGTGTCGCCGATGGATTTGCGTTTGAGTTCGAGGTCTTCCAGCACCAGGGTCGGCAGCTGGCCGATCAGGCCGCGCAGGAAGCCGCGGATCTGCGGGTAGCTGCCGCGCACTGGCAGGATGATCTGGTAGCGCGACAGCTGGGTCTTCGGATCGACGCCCAGGGCGTACTCGCCGCGCGCCAGGCTGATGTGCTCGGCACTGGCCAAATGGTAGAGGCGCTCGATCAGCTCGCTCGCTTCAGGCTGCCCGGGCAGTTGCTGGCGCAGGCTGTCCAGCGCCTGCTGCTCGGGTTTGACGGCGATCTTCAGCTCGCCGCGCTTGACCCGTTCGACCTGCACGCTGGCATCCGCTTCGCTGGCACGCAGTTCGCGCACGGCCTGCCACTCGGGGACCACGCCGGCCATGGCGACAGCGGCGGCGAGCACGGCGACGGCGGCGGCGCCCAGGCCGACCGGGCCGATGCGGCGCAGGCGCTCCTGGAGGACGAGGCTGTTGACAGCATCAGGGACGCGCATGGCCGATCTCCCAGGTAGCGGTAAGGTTGAAGCGCACCGGGTGCTCAGGCTGCCCGGCCACCACTTCATGGTTGAGCAGCGAGACATCGCTGAGCTCGTCGCTTTGCTCCAGGCGCTGGTGGTACTGCAGCATCGCTTCCAGGTTGCGTGCCTCGGCGGTGATGCGCACCTGGCCCTTGCGCGCATCCGGGGTCAGGGTCAGCAGTGCCACGTCCTCCTGCGGCTGCGCTTCGAGCATGGCGAACAGTTGTTGCCAGGGCCGTTGCAATTGCTGCGAGACGCTGCGCATCTGCGCCAGGCGCTCGGCCTGTTCGCGGCTGGCGGCGCTGTTTTGCGGGGCGACCGGGGCCGGGCGACGGCCCAGTTGCAGTTCCAGGCTGTGCAGACGGGTTTCCAGGTCCACCTGCTCGGCCTGCAGCTGCTGTTGCACCAGCACCAGCCCGGCGACGACGACGGCGCCCAGGGCCAGCAGCGACCAGGCCAACGGGCCACTGCGACGGGGCTGAAATTCCAGGTCGAGGCGGCGCATGTCAGGCCACCGCCCGCCACATGGCGCACAGCGGGTCGCTGTCGCCGGCGGGTTGGCACAGCTGCACTGCTGCCAGTTGCGGCACGTCACCGCGCCCCGGGGCATGCAGGTAGACCCGTGGCAAGTGCTCGCCGTACAGCTCGCAGGTGCGCTCGATCAGCGCCTGCAGGGCCTGGTCGCTGTCGGCGCAGCCCTGGGCCAGCACCTGTTGCCAGGCACCACCGGCGGCCAGCAGCAGCACGCTGCGGCGCGGTTCGGCAAGCACGAACAGGAAGTCGCCCTGCTCCAGTTGCGCCGAGCAGCGGTTGTAGGCGGCCATCAGGTAAGGCTGCACCGAACGCAGGCTCACGCGGCTTTCCCGGCCCAGGCTCTGCAGGCCTTGCAACAGAGCTTCGGGCAGCGCGGTGGCGATGCGCGCGGCACCGGCTGGCTCGGGCGAGAGGACGATGCGCCAGTCGTCCAGCGATTGGCCGTAGAGGTTTTCGAAGCAGGCCCGGGCGTAGGCATCCAGCTCGCGTGGGTGGCCGATGGCATCGCTCCACGGCACCAGGCAGAAGCGGCTGTAGCGGGCCGAGAGCAGCACGCGCAACTGGGCGCCTTTGACGGCGTGTTCGGCGAGCAGACCACTCAATGCTTGCAAGGCGGCTTCCCAAGCCGGTTGTGCGGCATCGCAGGTGAACCCGCGGCTGCCCAGCCACTGAGCTTGATTGGCGTGCCAGCGACCCAGGCCGACACCTTCAGCGCCTAGGACGGCGCTGTATCTATAAGAGCCATGATCAGATGAATGTGACACGGTTGATCTCCTCGAGTGTGGTGCGGCCATCACGGACCAGGTCCAGGGCCGAGGCACGCAGCAGGCGCAGGCCGCGCTGGCAGGCCAGCTGCTTGATCTGCGAGAGGGGGCGGCGTTCGACGATCATCTGCCGCAGGTCATCGTCCAGGTGCAGCAGTTCGGCAATCGCGCTGCGCCCGCGATAGCCGCTGCCGCGGCACTGGCCGCAGCCCTGGGCGCGGATGAACTTCCAGCCGGCTACCGCTTCGCGGGTCAGGCCCGAGGCGGTCAGGGTGTCGTCATCGGCCTCGCACGGCGTGCAGCAGTGCGGGCAGGCCAGGCGGATCAGGCGCTGGGCCAGCACGGCGTTGAGGGCCGAGACGAAGCTGTAGGGGTCGACCTGCATCTGGCTGAAGCGGCCGATCACATCGAACACGTTGTTGGCGTGGATGGTGGTGAACACCAGGTGGCCGGTCAGCGCTGACTGCACGGCGATCTGTGCGGTGTCGGGGTCGCGGATCTCGCCGACCAGGATCTTGTCCGGGTCGTGGCGCAGGATCGAGCGCAGGCCGCGGGCGAAGGTCAGGCCCTTCTTCTCGTTGACCGGGATCTGCAACACGCCGGGCAGCTGGTACTCGACCGGGTCTTCGATGGTGATGATCTTGTCCACGCCATGGTTGATCTCGCTGATCATCGCGTACAGGGTGGTGGTCTTGCCGCTGCCGGTGGGCCCGGTGACCAGGATCATGCCGTAGGGTTCGGCAGCCAGCCGGCGCAGGGCGCGCAAAGTTTCGTCGGCAAACCCCAGGGCCTGCAGCTGCACGCCGCTGACGCGGTCGGACAGGTCCTGCTTGTCGAGCACCCGCAGCACCGCGTCCTCGCCGAAGATGCTCGGCATGATCGACACCCGAAAGTCGATCTGCCGTTCGCCGATGGCAACCTTGAAGCGGCCATCCTGAGGCACGCGCTTCTCGCCGATGTCCAGTTCGGCCATGACCTTGATGCGCGAGATCACCTGATCGGCGAAGGCGCTGCCGCTGGCCTTGCCGGCGCCATTGAGCACGCCGTCGATGCGGTACTTGATGACCAGACCCTGGCCGGTCATGCCCAGGTGGATATCGCTGGCGTGCTGCTTGAGGGCGTCGTACAGGGTCGAGTTGACCAGCTTGACCACCTTGCTCTGGTCTTCGCTGATGCTGGTCAGCGACAGGCGTTGCAGCGGGTCGATCTCACCGCTGGCTTCGGCGTCATGGTCGAGGGCGTCGACGGCGTGGAAGCTTTCTTCGTGGCGGGCCAGGAAGGTGGCCAGGTCGGCTGCGTGGGCCAGGTACAGCGGCGCGCCCGGCAGGTTGTCGTCGATCCAGGCCAGGCGAGCGTGATCGAAGGGGTCGGCGAACACGCCGATCAGCTCGCCGTCCTGCTCGATCAGCACGAACTCGCGCTTCAGGCACTGGGCCAGGCTGACCTTGTCGAAGCGCGGGCTGCTGGCCAGCAGGGCCTGGGTTTCCAGCACCGGGTAATGCAGGGTCAGGCCAAGGCGGCAGATGAAGCGGTCGGGGGTTTCGTTGGCCAGGCGCTCCAGGCAGTTGAGCAGGCGCTCGTCGCCCGCTTGCAGGCGGGCCTGGGCCAGGAGTTCGCGGGGGTAGGCGCTGTGCTTGCCTGCACGTGGATCGAGTACGTCTGACATGGCCTGCGACTCCGCTCAGGGGCGCGTCGCAGGCTGGCTTGGCCAGGGCAGCGGGCGCCGCTATTCCCCGGTGAGCAGTTCGTCGTCAGGGCCTGGGGGCTTGGCGCCATTACGGCGGCGATCGGCCAACACCCAGCTGCCATCGTACAACTGCAAGGGGAACGATTGGTTCCTGTTCTGGCGTCGTTCGACAAACCCTTCGGCTGGATCGTCAGTGGCCCTGCGCTGGCGCTCGATGCCCATCAGGTCGAAGATGGCGCGGGCCAGTTCCGCCAACGGGAACGGCTTGAACAGGACATGACTCACACCAAGTTCGGCGGCGCGCTCACGGACTTCGACAGTCGGGTGGGCGGTGATCAGCACGAAATGGCACTGCCTGTTCTTGCGCACGGTCTCCAGGACCTGAAACCCCTCCATGTCGGGCAAGCGGTAATCCAGCACAATCACTTCCGGTGCCAGGCTTTCAGCCTGCTCGATACCACTGGCACCGTCGTGGGCGACGTGAACTTCCAGGCCTTGTGCCTGCAGGTACGCTTGCAGGTTCTGCGCAAGGGTCTGTTCGTCATCGACTACCAATACTCTGTTCACCAAGGTCGACTCCCCAATACTGCCCGGTTACCCGGTTTGCGAAGTGCGGCCTCGATAAGGCTTGAGCAGGCTTCGTGCCAGGCGTGAATAGTCATCTCGCACCACTGTAAGTCATTGATTTTGCAAGGCTGTGCCAAACCCTGCAACACAGGCGTAGGCCCGGTTCCCCACATCCGGGGGAAGTGATGGCACTTTGCCAAACCGTTATTCCCCAGCTTTGGGGAAATCCGTTCGCGGGCCTCAGTCAGCGATCTCCACTGTAGCGGATTGGCGCAAACGTTGGCGCACCGAATCGCGCGCCTGCGCCTGCAACTGGCCGATGAGCGCGGCCCTGGCCAAGTGCAGGCCCTGTTCGGGTATGACCGAGGTGTTATCACTTTGGTTCTGCGCTCCTTGCAGAATTTGCCGGTTGGCCTGGTAGAACGCCTCGACGTCGGCCCGGCTGGGCTCCTCTACCACGCTGAGCCGGGCGTACAGCTGCTGCGCGGCCAGTTCATGGCGCATGTAATCAGCGTACCCTGCCCGATCGAAACCTGCATCCGCCAGACGCCTTTCGAACAGCGCCGGGCTGCCGAAGGCGGCTTCGATTTCGCCAACTTGCGCTGATACCTGCTCATCACTGATGTGAATACCTGAACGTTGCGCCTCCTGCCAGAGCAGCTCCTTGTCGATCAGTTCGTCCAGGGCCTGATCGCGCAGGCGCTTGTACAGCGTCGGGTTGCGGATGCTGGTCAGTGCCCTGCCCTGGGCTTGCAGGTACTCGGTGAAATAACGCTCCAGGCGCATCACATCAATCGTCACGCCGTTGACGCGCGCAGCAGGCACGTCGGCCCAGCTCACCTTGGCGACCACCAGCAACAGGCACAGCAACAGGATCCGCATGGCACCTCCGCTCAAGGGCTGTCCGGCAGCGGCCGGTACGGGGCAACGGCGGTAAAGCGCGGCCCCGGCAGCGCCACCGCGATCACATGGGCACCGGCCATGCCCTGGCGCCTGCCGGGGCCGAAGCCCAGCGCCGGGGTCAAGCCGGTGTCGACATCGTGCAGGCTCTCCAGGGCGGCCACCAGCTGTTCGCGGCTGGCATCGCGGCCAATCTGCTTCAAGGCTTCCGACAACAACTTCACGGCACACAAGGTGCTGACCTGCAGCGACGCCTGGCGTGGATCGAGGCCTTGGCGTCGTTGCAGCCCGGCCAGCGCCGCCATGCCCTGCTCGCTCCAGTCGTCCGGCACGAACGGATAAGCCAGGAACACCCGCTGCGACCACTGCGCTGGCAAGCCGGCCACGGCTGCCGCCACCTGGCTGGAGGCAGCGAACAGGTAGGGCTCACGGCCTTCGGCCTGTAGCGCCTGGGCCAGCGTGGCAAAGGCCTGGGCGCGGCCGACGAAGACGATGCCAGGCCCATCCACGGCCTGGCCGTCAAACGCCTGGATCGCTGGCGGTGCCCAACCTTGCTGGCGCAAACGTTCGCGCACCCGTTCGGCCAATGCCGCCTGCTCGTTGCCGGCGTACACCACGCGCAAGCCATCGGGTGCCAGGCCCAGGCGGCTCCTGGCATGTTCGGCCAGGCTCAGCAATTGGCTATCAATCGCCGGCAAGGGGTCGAAAATCTGTGAACTGCCACCGCTGCGCGGCGTGCTGCCGATCACCGGCACACCCCGCTGTTCGAGCAGTGCTGGCAGTTGCTGATCGAGCATGGGCGCCAGCGGCGTGATCAGGGTGAAGACCTGCTGGTCGAGCAAGCGTTGCAAGGCGAGCTCGGCACTGGCCTGGTCGGTGCCGGTATCGGCCACCAGCAGCTCCAGGCGCCGGCCATGAATGCCGCCCTGCTGGTTGATCTGGGCCACGCCATCTTCCAGCGTGGCGCGCACCACATGGCCGGCTTCGGCCAGCGGACCGCTGGCTGGCAACAAGGTACCCAGGCGCAGCACGCCTTCTTCCACGCCGGGGTCGCGCTCCTCGCCCAAGCGTTTGAGGTAAGCCGTGAGGTTGCGCTGGTCAGCCAGGGTCAGTTCGAAGCGCGGCATGGCGAGGTCCAGCCGCTGACCCGCCGGGTCGATGCCGCGCTGGATGGCGCGGGCCAGTGTGCCGTCGTTGTAGGCCGGGTAGCTGCGCGCGTTGCTTTGTCGTTCACCCTGCCCCAGCGCCAGGCGCTGCCAGTCGAGGCTGGGTGGGCGCACCCCGCCTTCGGCGCGCCCGCGCCCGTCTGCGCCGTGGCAACTGGCGCAGGGCAGTACGCTGGCGGGGACGCTGATGTCGCTGGCGCCGACCCGAGCCATCAGCTGTGCATCGCTGCTCGATACCCCTTGCCGGTACAGGCGCTTGCCGGCCTGTTCATTCGGAGTGAGGTCGAGCGCCAGTGCCGGGCCACAAAGGGCCAGGCTCATCAGCACTGCCCAGGGTTTCATGGCTCAACGCCCGGCCAGCGGTTGGGCCAGCAGCTGCATGCGCTGGGCGATGGCCGCAGGCGGTGCATCCGGGCGGATCTTGCTCCAGCGCTTGCCCGCCACGTCACCGACGATCAGCTGGGTCGAATGCTGCTCGGGGCTGGGCAGGAACTGGCCGATGCGCCCCAGCACCAAGTCGACATCGGCCTTGTCGCCGGTGAGGAACAGCCAGTTGGCGCTGTCCACGCCTTGCTTCTCGGCAAAGGCCTTGAGCGCTGCGGGAGTGTCGTTGGTCGGGTCGCTGCTGATCGACACGAAGGTCACCTGGCTGGCCAGCTCCGGCCCCATGGCATCGCGCACGTCACGCAGCTTGCGGGTGATCAGCGGGCAGGCGTCGGTGCAGTGGGTGAAGATCACGTTGAGCATCACCACCTTGTCCTTGAGCACATCGCTGTAGAAGCGCAGTTCGCGGCCGTTCTGGTCCTTGAGCACGGTGTCGGTGAACCAGGTCTGCGCATCGCGGGTGCCGCCGCCGCTGGTCATGGTCGGCGGTGCCGGTTGCGGGCTCGGGCCCTGCGGCGCATGGCCCTCATGGGCGAACGCGACCGAGCTGAGGATCCACAACACGGCCACCAGGGCCAGCCAGTCGGTGCTGCGCATCGTGGTGTGGCGGGCTGCGCTGCTCATGGCTGCACCTCATTGTGTTCGGCGATGGCGGTGCTCTTGGCGTGCACACGGCGGGCACTCAGGCGGTTGATTTCCTCGACCAGCACGGCCGGGTCGGTAAAGCCGTAGTAGCGGGTCCAGTGGCCCGTGCGGCCATCACCCACCAGGATCAGCGGCGGATGCTGGCTGAGGTCGGCACTGAAGCTGCCGAGGCCCTTGAGGGTTTCAGTGATCGCGTACTGCGAGCCGGTCAGCCAGCTCCAGCCCGGGCCGTGCTGGAAGGCCTTGGCGTAGTTCTGCAGGCGTTTGGCGTCGTCACGCTGCGGGTCGACGCTGATCGACACCAGCTGGATCTCCTCGCCCACACGCCCGCCCAGCTGTTGCTGGACCTTGCCCATGATCGCCGATACCACCGGGCACACCGTGGTGCAGCTGGTGTAGATGAAGCCCATGACCACCAGGTGCTCGCCCACCAGGTCCTTTTCCAGGCGTACCGGCATGCCGTTCTGGTTGAGCAGCGAGACATCGGCAAAGCGCACGCTGGCCTTCTCCTGGTGCGCCGCTGGCGGCTGCCCGGCGTGGCCGTCGTGGTCATGGCCGGCATGGGCCAGGGCCAGGTTGCTGGCCAATGCCAGGCTCAGGGCAAGCAGCTGGAAAGAATGCTTGGCGTTCATCGCACATTCCTCACTTCGGTCTGGGAAGCAGTGGCCTCAGCGGCGGGCAGCACGCGCAGGCTGGTGTAGTTTTCTTCGGCGAACTTGCGCCCGAGCGACGGCGACTGCACATGCAGGTACCAGGCACCCGCCTCGGGCAGGGTCAACGCTGCCTGATATACGCCCTCGCCCACCTCTTCGAGCGGCAAGTTGCGCGGCAGCGACGAGGGCGCCAGGAAGTAGCGCAGGGTCAGGTCGGCGAGGCCTACCCTTGGCCGACCGTCGTCGCCGACGATGCGCACCTTGGCGGTGAACGCCGTTTGCTGCGGCATGGGCTGGTCGAGGCCGATGAACTCGGCATGTGCCCCGCGTCGCTTGCTCGCATCCGGCGCGGCGGCCACCTCGGTGCTGAAGCAATGGATGATCTGCGGCTGGTTGAGCAGAAAGGCCACATCGAAGGTGCCTGCTGCCGGCATTTTCACCGTCGAGCCGTACACCCCGGGGGCCAGCTCGCGCAGGCTGCGGTCGATGACCAGGGTCGCACGGGCCTGATGGCCACGGTTGTTGTAGCCGGACATCGGGGCGTTCATGCCCTCGGCATAGAAGTAGGTGGTGTTGTCCACCGGGTTGACCACGAATACCGAATTGTCGTCCCGCGACACCGACAGCCCCTGGGCCAGTGGCAGGTCACCGGCCTGGCGTGGCGCCGCAGGGCCGGCCTCGAAGCCCTGCACGATCGGCTGACGCCCTTCGCCCAGGCTGCTCAGGTTGATCATGCTGACCTTGGGCGAGGCCAGGCCACGGATGTAGGCATAGCCTTTGGTGAAGGTCAGCTGGTAAGGCTCGGCCGCCACCGGCACGCGGTGGATCAGCGTGTCGGTACTGGCGTCGATCACCAGGGCCTGGTTGTCCAGGGTGTTGAGCACGATGCCCCAGCGGCCATCGCTGCTGAAGCGCATCGGCCCGAGGCCCTGCTCGGCCTTGACGATGTGGCGCAGCTGATGGCTGCGGGCATCGATCACCCGCACCGTACCCTCTTCACCGTCGGCCACGTAGACCGCCTGGGACAACGCCGAGTAGGCTACCGACAGCGGGTGCGGGCCGACTTCCAGGGTTTTCACCAGGCGCATGCCGGGGATGTCGATGATACTTAGCGTGCCGCCGTCACGGTTGCTGACAAAGGCATAGCGCGAGTCGGCGCTGAAAGCGATTTCGTGGTGCCCGGAACCGGTGGCGAACGACTTCAGGGTGCTGCGCGACGGGACGTCGATCACCGTCACCCCGCCTTTGGCCGGGTCGCGGCTGTTGTTGCCAACCCACAGCCGGTGCTGGTCCGGCTGCAAGGCCACGCGTACCGGTGATTCGCCGGCATCCAGGGTCGCCACACGGGTGAAGGTCTCGGTATCGATCACTGCCACCTGGCCACGCTCGGGGATCGACACGAACACCTGTTTGTCATCCCCGGTTGACGCCCAATCCATGGGACGGCCCGGCAGGTCGATGCGTGCCAGGGTACTGGTGATGCCGCCCACCGAAACCGTCGGGTCGATCACGGTGAGGCTCGCGTCCTTGTTCAGCACCAACAGGAAGTAGCTGTTCAGGTCCAGCAGCGGGCGAGCGCCGATGCTGCTCTTGAGAAACAGCGCAACGCGGGCCTTGCAACTCTGGTCGCGGTTGCCGCCTTCGAGCGGTGCCGCCTGCGCCGGGTCGATCCAGGCACCCGGCGCCATGCCCGACAGCGGCTGGCCGCTGGCCTGGTCGGTGACCTTGAAGCGGATGTTGGCAAAGGCCCCTTCACGCACCTCGCCACCGGCCAATGGCCGCGCCTCGAATTCCACCGTCACGCCGTCGCGGCTGAGCCGGTGCAGGGCCTGTGGGTCGACAGCCTCCTGCAGCAGTTCGCGCGGGTCGCACCAGAGCTTTTCATATGCCACGCCCAGGCCGATCAGCGCCACACCCAGCATCACTCCCAGTACTGCGGGCCGCGTTTTCTTGTTCTTGTACATGCTCGCGCTCCCCTTCCCTTACTGGCCCGCGGCAGTTGCCGGCGGTGCATCGTTGGTCACCCGCAGGATGCCCCACAGTCCCGACAGGTTGCCGTAGGCGGCATAGTCGCGGAACAGGTAGTCACCCGGCACTGCGTTGGCGCCACCGGCACTGGGCAGCATGAAGCTGAAGTGCGCCGCTGGCAGCACGCTCTCCTGGGCGCCGATGTACATGGCCATCGGGTTGTAGCCGAAGCGCACCGAGCCGATGCCTGGCAGGTTCGTCGGGTAGCCGTCGAGGTCGTTCTTCTCGGCCTGGTAGTTGTGCAGCGGCCACAGGTGACCGTCGAGCTGGTAGGTGATGCCGCGGCTGCCACCGCTTGGCATCAGCACATGGCTGCGCACCGGCTGGCCGGGCTTGGCATACAGCACCGGGGTTTGCGGGTCGCCGCCAACCAGGGCATTGCTGTAGGCCATGTGGGCATTGGGCACATCGGCGAAACCGAAGCCATCGGCATGGCCGAACGGTGCGTCCGGTGCCAGGCCGAAGCGCAGCCACAGCGGCTCGGTCTTGTAGTTCAACGCCATGTTGCCGTTGTCCTTCGGATCGCCTGGCACGCCGTTGCCTTCGGTGGCGATACCCTCCACCGGGCGGCCGTCGGCCCAGCGCATGTTCATCGAGCGCTGCCACACCGTGACCAGGTCGCGGTAGTCGGGCTGGCCACTGACCTTCACCGTGGCCTGGGCGCGGCTGGCGCTGTCTTCGGTCCAGGTCGCGGTCTGTGGCAGCACGCTCATGCCGGCGACCAGACCCTTCTGCGGCTGCTTGATGACATCCGCCGGGGTCAGGTTGAGGCCACCGAACTCGATCGCAGTGGTGTTGATGTTGTCCACCGTGCGGCCCAGTTGCAGCAGCGGCTTGCCTTCGCGCTCCAGGTGGCCGGCATAGTACTGGTACACCCGGCTCGGGTAGGCACCGCTGTTACCCGCCCGGGGCGGCACGGTCTGCACCGGGTTGGCACCGACGTTGACGCCGTCCGACTTGGTGATGTCGTAGGCCAGCAATTGCGCATGCAGGCCGACATGGCTGGACGGCCGCATCAGGTTGTTGTTGAAGGCGGTGGAGCCTTCGCTGTCGAAGCGGTCGCGCTTGACCACGTTCTGCATCACCGCCGTACTCGGCAAGTCCGGCATGACCAGCGGCAGGCGGTTTTCCAGGGTGATGCTGATGCAGTCGCCGGCATTGGCACGCAGCACCAGTGGCTCCACCGGGACGCCCGCCTTAAGCTTGCCGGTGGCGGTGTCGAGGTCAGCCTTGCGCACGTACAGCACGGCAGTCGGGTCATGCAACGGCGCGCTGTGGCCACCGACGGTAAAGGTGGTGCCGTCTTCCTCGTCGACCACTGTCACTTGCGGGATGCTTGTGCTGCGGCTGTTGAACACCAGGGTGCCGCCATTGGCCTTGAGCGGGCCGCCGACATGCTGGCCGATACCGGCCGGGTCGTTGATGCTGACGCCGTTGCGGTTCTCGAGAATGTCGTTGGCCAGTGCGGCGACGATCTCGTAGCTGCGCTTGACCGTCGGGCGGGTGCCGATGCCATTGGGGTTGGCCGTGGTTTTCGGGCAGATGCCGTCGAAGTTGACCGTGTTGCGCATGGCCACCGGTTGCGGGTTGTTCGGCAGCGGGAACAGGTCGGCGCGTTGTGCGGTGTAGTTGCGCATCACGCCCCAGATGCCGTTCCAGTAGCCTTCCAGGGCCGCATCCATGCTGTACAGGTAATCACCGTTGGTGGCTGCGGAGCTGGAGATCATCGACACAGGTGCCATGAAGCCCATCTGTTCGGAGATGCCGATCATCTGCGAGGCCTTCCAGCCCGAGTTGGAGCTGTTGCCAAAGCCGGAGCCGTTCTGCAGCCACTTCACACCATGCAGGGTGACGTTGTGCTCCTCTTCATGGCCACCAGCGTGCAGGCGCAGGCGCACGTTGTCGCCGGAATAGGTGCGCAGCATGGGCGTGAACGGGTCACCCGGCTCGCTACCGGCCTTGTTGATGTGCGGTGGGAACAAGGTGGTGCCGCCGGTTGGCCCGACCGCCGACGTGATCGCCGAAGGCGCCAGGTTCATGGCCGGGATCGCCCGGTCGGTGCGGCTCTGCAGGGCGTAGCCCAGGTCGCCGCCGAGGCCGTCGGCCTGCATGCCGCGCTTGCCGTCCGGGCCGACCTTGTTCGGGTCGAACACCCGCAGTGCCAGTGGCTCGTTGCGGTAGTTGACGACGAACATGCCGGGGTCATCCACCGAAATGGCCTGCGGGCAGGGCCGGCTGGGGCAGCCTGGGCTCAAGCCGCCACGGGACTCGACCACCGACTCGAGCAGGTTGGCGGCTTTCTGCCGCACAGGCGGGTTGATGGCGTAGCGGAAGCTGTCTGCGGTGGCCGGATAGGCCTGGCCGTTGGGCACGCCATCGGGGCCGGCGCCGACGTACACGCCTGCTTCATAGGCGTGCTGGAAGTCGCTGTACTCCAGGAAGAACTCGCGGTAGCTGTCGTTCTTGCCGTCGCCGTCATGGTCGCCGGTCTGGATCACCGCCTGCCACGAAGTCGGGCCACCGTCCTGGCGGGTGGCTGGATTGTAGAGCTTCTCGCCGGTTTCGGCGTGGTACCAGGTGGAACCGGCAGGTTCGGCCAGCACAGTGGCGTACAGACCCAGTTGCTGGTGAGTGGATGGGCCGAGGTGGTCGTGGGTGAAGATGGTACCCAGCCCCCGGTCGACGTTATGCACGTTGACCAGCGGGTCGGCGAACCAGCGTTGCATGGCGGTACGCGCACCTAGCCAATCGGCCCTACCAAAGCGGCCGAAGTAAGGGTGCTGCTTGGCCGACGGGCACGCGGCTGTGCCGTCGCGGGCATCGCCCTCGGTGCAGCCGTTGAAACTGCGAATGGCATGCACCCGTTCCACCACGCTGCCGGGCGAGAGAATGCCGTCTTCGTAGTTCCAGCCATTGGCCGAACCGTCGGCGGCGGTCAGGTCCCACTTCGGCAGGTGGATGTGCTGGCCGATCACATCGGTGGGCGTGCGTACCTGGTAGTCGTCCATCTCGTAGTACGACGGGATCAGGTTGGTGTGGGTGTACATCGTGCAGTCGAAGGTGTTCATGCGCATCACCAGCGGCTCAGGCGGGCGCTGCTTGGTGATCACTGGCCAGGCATCTTCCCAGAGCGCCAGGATGCGCGCCTGCGGGAAGTGATAGCCAACCTTGTTGTACACCGCATCGAACTGGATGTTGGCGCCCTTGTAGATGCGCGGGCGGTCAGCGGTGAAAGTGGACGCGCCACGGAAGTTCATGCCGGTGAGGCTTTCACCGCTGAAGAACTCGCCGACGCCCGAGGACTGGGTCAGGCGCTTGCCGCGGTCGTCCATGCAGGGCTCGTAGAAGGGTGCGCCTGCGGTCGGCAGCGCACCGTTGGTGCGGAATGCCTTGGCCACCGGCTGGCTGCCGGGGATCAGCGCGTAGCTTGGGTGCTCGGCCTTGGCGTGGAACTGCATGGCGGCCTGCTCGACGTCGGTGCCCTCTTCCGGCAGGTAGATCGGCTTGGCCTTGTGCACCACCTTCGAGAAGTCCAGTTTGGTGGTGGTGGTCACCGCCTCACCGCCGGCGGAAACCCCATCCAGCGCGTGGCGACCGAGGCCACCGTCCCAACCGTCGACCTGGTTCGGGTCGAGATTGGCCCACAGGGCCTTGCCACTTTCCTTCAGCTGCTTGGCCAAGGCCGGATCGAGCATGTCCAGCGGCGGGGTTGGCGGGCGGTTGCCGACACTGCTTTCCATGCCACCGATCCAGAACGGATAGCCGGGGTTCTTCAAGCTGCCGTCGGCGTTGCGGTTGGCCTCGCTACGGTCGACCAGGGCCAGCGAGCCGACTGCCTTGGCCGCGGCTGGCTCGTGGGCGTGGTCATCGTCGCCTTCCTCTTCGTGCGCCTCATCGTCGTTGGCGGCCAACTGCTCGGTGGCGAGCTTGGGTATCACCACCACCTTGCCTGGCATCGGTGCCATGGCCTTGCCTGGCAACGGGACGATGGCCGGAATCGGCGTACCGGCGACGATTTCGCCATCGGGCAAGGCCCTCGCGCCGACGGCTGGCTTGCCACTGCGCAGGGCAAAGGGTGTGCTGTGGTAGCCGTTCTGGCCTTGCCCGCTGACTTCCAGGCGGGTGCCTTCCTCGAACACGTCGTGCACCCGCCACATGGCCCACATACCCTGGGCGAAGTGCGGATAGAAGTGGCAGTGGTAAATGGCATCGCCGGCCACGCGGTTGCGATTGCCGGAACCGCCGTTGGCGATTTCGTAGGTGTAGCCGATGCCCGGCCCGATGCCTTGGGCATCAATGTAGTCGGAGTTGTCATCGTTGGGGTTGAACAGCCACTGATGCCCATGCAGGTGGAAGATGTGCTGCTCGTGGCCGTTGTGGGTATTGCGGAACTTGGTGAAGTCGCCGATGTAGCTGTGGTGCACGTTGGCCGGCTCTGCCGGGTACAGGGCCATGCTGGCCTTGACCCCGGTGGCGCTGGCCGGCGGCACTTCACCCGGGCGGATGTGCTCCAGGCCGACGTTGGCCGGCACATCGACCAGGGTGCCGATATCGCCCACGGTATGCGCGCTGAGGAAGAATTCCTCATAGGCGCAAGACAGGCAGTCATGCATCGGCCCGACGCCCAGGCGGTTGGCCACCACTTCTGCACCCATGCCGCCCGAACCGTAGTTGATCATGAACGAATCGCGCGTCGGCTCCAGCACATGGCCCATCACCGGGTCGGCCCAGTAGCCCGGGAATGCCTGGGTGGCGGCCACTTCGTCGGCGAACTGCGAGGCGAAATCACGGAATGCCTCGAGGCGGTTGGGCAGTGCCGGGTTGCGCTTGCCGATGCTTTCCAGCGGATAGGTGGTCTTGGGGAAACTGCCGTCGGGGTTGGGGCCCATGACGATGGCATCGGTTTCGCTGTTGAGGATCTCATTGCCATCGACCATGGCAATGATCGGCTTGCCGGCCTTGCCTTCGCTGAGCCATGGCTCGGTTTGCGGGTACCGCGCCTGGTAATCGATCACAGGCTGGCCGGTTGCCGTGCGCCCGGTGGTTGCCAGGCGCATTTCTTCTTCGGTGAGGGTATTGCGGAAGGTTCGCCCACCTTTGGGGACGACCACCACCTGGCCGAACAGGCCGTTGGCAACGTTGCCGGCGCCACCCTGGCCGCCGAAGGTCGCGCCTTGGCTGGTGGCGGCGAACGCACCTTCTCGTTCGGCAAACAGGGTGTAGCTACGGGTGTTGCCGGGGGCCACCAGGAAATTGCCGTTGCGCCCGGTGTTGGCGGCGATGTCGCCGATGCTGTTGACGGCCTGCATGCCGTTGACCTGGAAGCCGACGTGGCGGTCGGTCACCTGTTCATCGGCAACGAAGTGCTCACCGCCCTCATTCTCGACTTCGGTTTCCGGGCCTTCCTCCTCGCCCTCCTCGCCTTCTTCAGGGTCGATCCCGTGCTTGTTGGGGTTGGCCTTGTAGTCGAGCAGGTTAGTCAGGTTGACCGTCAGGCAGTCACCGGCGGCCACCCGTAGCACGATCGGCCGCGGGCGCTTGTCGGGGCGCAGGGTGACCTTGCCCGGCACTGCCGCGCCGCCCTTGCTAAGCGGCACCTGGTGGTCGTCCACCACGTCCTCGCGCAGGGCGAACATCATGCCGTTGGCGTTCTGCGCGCCCAGGCGGTTGAACATCAGCGGCTGGTCCAGCGCCACCACATTGGCCACCAGGGTGCGCTGGCATTGCACGGCTGCTTCGGCGGGCGCTTCCCAGCCAAGCAGGGCCAGGACGAATGATGTCAGGACGGGGCCTTTGGACGGGGTCGACATGCTGCACCTCCGGGACACAGGGACACTGCGAATAGGGCAGCAAGGCGTGTGCCATAAGGGGATGGCGTTTAATTTCAGTGAGTTAGAGAGGGAAGCAGAGCCGATTGGGGAGGATTACCCATGGGAATTCCCCGAATTGGGGGATGATAGGCATTGGCGTTTCGGGGATTGAACGACTCAGCGATTACGTGTCGACAGTTCCTACAACTTCATAAGAAGAGTGGCGCTCCTCCAAGAATGGCTTCCTCGCTAGTGTTCGGCTTCAGCATGATTGCAGCTGATTGCCAATTACCAGCCTGAGGAATCAACAGATGAATGACGCTACCGTGAGCCGCGCCGCATCGCCCCCTGCCTGCAGCGTACGGGTACCGATCCTGGCTTCCCTCCACTGCAGCACTCCGCTTATACGCTGCGTGCCCTGCGTCCCGCTCGCCGCCTTGGCTGCAGCCAGTAAAATCTTAATTGGTGCAGCATTTATCGGAGCAGGATTCTACTTGTTACATAAATCAAGTCAGCGAATTCACACCCATGGGTGACTGACTCTGTCTTCATGGGAAAACTCTACACTGCGGCGATTTTATTCACAGCCATTGCCATGTACTGGGCGACTCTCCACTATGAACTCACATTCAGCCAAAATAACCGCGACGAAGTTTATTTTGCAACATTGCTATCCCTGGCCCCACTAGTCTACAGCCCATTTCTAGTCTATCGAATTATTCTAATTAAAAATCTGTCAAGCATTGCCCTTCAGCGAACAACAAGAAAGATTTACTACCAACGCTTTAACAAATTTTTTGTATTCGATTGGAACAACATCGGAGCTGGCTTATTGAGACGTGTAGAATTCGGGGGCTCATCCTTCACCACCCGTTACGCACTCGCATTCGCCCCTCGCCGAGAGGACGGGACTCTTCACCAGGACGACTGCCTCTGGGTCGACAGCAACGGACCTACCGAGTCCGACATAAAGTATGTCGCCGAAGTCTGGGAATACCTGCGCCAATTCATGGATCACGGCCCCGACAAGCTTCCTCCACCGGGAGAACCCAACTGGTGGCACAGGCCCCTGCACGCCATCTGTCTCACCCCAGCAGAAGCCTGGCGCCACTACGCCCCATGGCGAACCGGCGAACCTGGTGAAATGCAACGCAAGAAGAACTGGCAATTGCCATTCTGGGCCGTGCTGTTTCCCTACAACCTTTGCGTAGCCATCTGTTGGTACGTGATATGTCGTCTCTTCAATGTGCGGGCAGCACCCGC
This sequence comes from Pseudomonas sp. SMN11, assembly GCF_052041945.1. Classification (NCBI taxonomy): domain Bacteria; kingdom Pseudomonadati; phylum Pseudomonadota; class Gammaproteobacteria; order Pseudomonadales; family Pseudomonadaceae; genus Pseudomonas; species Pseudomonas sp. SMN11. The sequence goes on from NZ_JBKGGW010000045.1 coordinate 17,100, forward strand.
ACCTCCTGAGGCGTTTGAAGAGGCGCCGATTCAATTCACCAGGCGCAAACGCAAGTAGACCGAGCAGCAACGGACAGGGCCGCCATGCGGCCCTTCGTCGGCCCCCCAAAAATCCCCTGAAACAAGTTGAACATCTGCCTCCAGTAAGATTCCAAAAGATGATACGTGCCATCCTTTTGCCAGGAGTCTGTCGCCCATGCCCTTCCAGCCTTCCCTGCAGTGCCACCGCCCAGGAGCCCAGCGGCCATGAAGATGCCTGGCCGTGCGCCCAACGCCAGTCTGCAGCTCGACTACGTCCGTGACACCCTGTTCGGCCCGGTAGCCCTGAGCGTGGAATGCCAATGCCAGCTCGCCGCCCTCAATCTGCAGGGCCGCCCCGCCCTGCGCCTGCATATCTGCCCGCCACTGCCGGACAAGGTCGAGCGCGCCCACAGCGTGGCGTTCGTCTGGGATGGGCGGAGCTACCGTGGGGTTGTCCGTGACCAAGGCAAATGCGGCGATGGCGGCCTGAACTTGTTGCTGGAACTGCAGTAACAAGTCGATCAACGGCCACGCACCCGGCTGAACCTGTCGCAAACGGCGGATCTCCATAACTACAAGGCCCTGCCTTCTGGAGAACGCCATGAACAGCCCGTTGCTCAAGCTTTTCACCCACCCCGCCGACGCGTGGATCGACATCCGTCGCGCCGAGGAAGACCACCCGCAACAATATCTGCCGCGCCTGCTGGCGCTGGCCCTGATCCCTGCCCTGTGCCTGTTCGTCGGCACCACCACCTTTGGCTGGAGCCTCGCCGCTGAAGACCGCGTGCGCCTGAGCATGGCCAGCGCCGCGCAACTGGCCGGGCTGCTGTATGCCACCACGGTGGTCGGGGTGATGCTGATGGGGGTGATGATCCGCTGGATGTCGCGCGGCTTCGATGCGCAACCAACCCTCAATCAGTGCATCGGCTTCGCTGCCTATTGCGCCACGCCGTGGTTCTTCGCCGGCGTGTTCGGCCTGGCGCCGATCCGCTGGTTGGCACTGCTGGCGCTGGTCGCCGCATCAGCATACGCCACGGTGTTGCTGTACGGCGGCTTGCAGACCTTCCTGCGCCTGCGCAAGGAACAGGCCATTCTGTTTGCCAGCTGCGTGTGGGGGGTGGGGTTGCTGGTGCTGGTGACCATCCTGGTGTCGATGATCCTGTTCTGGAGCAACGGCCTGATGCCGGAATACGTGCGCCCGGCCAGCCTCGGCTGACCGGTGCACTTCAAGTGCTCAGGCGATGGCCCTGAGCACCGGCGGCTGGGTGTCTCGCAGGGTGTGCAGCTGGCCGACCAGATTCACCAGGTCGCGACAACTGTTCAAGCTCTGCAGTGAGACCCCGGAGAGGGTTACGCCCTCCTCCAGGCTTTGACCTTGCCCCAGGCGGATGGTCAGGGTAGTGCCGTCCGGGCAGCTGACCTCGCAGCGGTCGGGCAGGCAGGCCTGCTCGATGATCTGCCGCATTTCCAGCATCGAAACTCCTATTAACGACATGGTACGACCCTCTATGTACTTGGATGGCCTGTTGTGTGTGAGTACGCCTTTGGCAGGCAGGGCGCCAATTGATATTGCACATGCCCAAGCGGGGCGTCCATGCGCCGGGGCAATGATCGTGCGGAAGAATCATCTAGCACCTTAGTGGAAGAACGATGATCGACCTCGCCTGTTCGATCGAATGCTGGCACTTCGCGACAAGCGGTCGCTGACTACCCTAGCTGGCCGCCAGGGACGCCCATAGATGTTGCGCGGCATAAGCGCGCCAGGGTCGCCAAGCCTGGGCGCGTCCGGCCAGTTGTGCGTCGGGCCCTTCCAGCAGGCGCAGGGCCTTGGCCAATGCCACATCGCCCAACGGCAATGCATCAGCCGCACCCGCTTGGCGCAGCGCCAGATAGAGAGCGCTCCAAGGGCCGATGCCTTTCAGCCGGCAGAGGTTGGCCAACAGCGGCGCCAGGGCCTGGCCCTTTCGCAGCAATTCTGGTTCTGCCAGCAGTGCCCGCGCCAACGTACCCAAGGTGGCAGCGCGTGCGCGGGGCATGCCGAGGTTTTCCAGGTCCGCGTTGGCGAGCACCTTCGGCGTCGGGAAGACATGGGTCAGGCCAGCGGCCGGCAGACGCAATGGCTGGCCATGACGCGCCACCAGGCGTCCGGCCAGGGTCATGGCACCCGCTACGCTGATCTGCTGGCCGAGCACCGTGCGCATGGCTTGCTCGCAGGCGTCCCACCCTTGGGGCACGCGCAGGCCTGGGCGGACGGCGAGCAGCTTGGCCATCAAAGGGTCGCGGCACAGCTCGGCGGCGATGCGTGTGGGGTTGGCGTCGAGGTCGAAGAAGCGGCGAATGCGAGCAATCACGCCTGGGACAGCAGAGGCAGGCACGCCGCTGAGCTGGATGAACAGGCGATTGCCGCTGGCGGGCCGGGCTTCGAGTACAGCGTGTTTGCAGGCCACGGGGAAACTGCGGCGATAGGTGCCAGCGCTGAAGGTTTCGATGCCGGGAATGCAGCGGGCGGCCAGGAAGGCCAGGGTCGAAGGCCAATGGTAGGGCGTGGGATAGCGCAGCCACAAAGTGTGCTGGCCCAAGGCATTGAGTGAGCGGTGGACGGCGTGCAGTCGGGTAAGTGGCATCGCTGCATCATGCCAAGATTTGCAGGGTTTGTACCGGCCTCTTCGCGGGTAAACCCGCTCCCACAGGGACCGCACAGATTTCAGAGCCTGTGCAGTATCTGAGGGAGCGGGTTTACCCGCGAAGAGGCCGGTACAGGCAATCAATGATCCAGGCCAGCCCCCTCGCCCGCCATCTGCCCAAACCGCCCGGCGTGGAAATCATCGAACGACTCGGCAATCTCCGCCTGGCTGTTCATCACGAACGGACCATAACCGACAATAGGTTCATCGATCGGCTCACCACTGAGCAGCAGCAGGCTGGTGCCTTCGAGCGCCTCGATTGCCACATCCTCGCCACCGCGCTCCAGCAAAACCAGGCTGGCCGGGCCGGCTTCGCGCTCGCCGTTGACCCGCACGCTACCGTGCAGCACCACCAGTGCAGCATTGTGGCCGTCGGCGATCGGCAATTGCAGGCTGGCACCCGCCTTCAGACGCAGGTCCCATACCTCCATCGGGGTAAAGGTCCGCGCGGGACCAGCATGCCCTTGATAGGCACCGGCAATCACCCGCAGGCTACCGGCGTCGCCTTCCAGTTGCACCACGGGGATATCCGCGGACAATAGCGTCTGGTACCCGGCGGCCTCTCGCTTGTCACGCCCCGGCAGGTTGACCCACAGCTGCACCATCTCCAGCGTGCCGCCGGTACGGGCGAACTCCGGTGAATGGAATTCTTCATGGATGATGCCGTTGGCGGCCGTCATCCACTGCACATCACCCGGGCCAATCAGGCCGCCGGCACCGGTCGAGTCGCGGTGCTCCAGCTCGCCCTGATAGACGATGGTCACGGTTTCGAACCCGCGATGCGGGTGCTGGCCGACACCGCGACGGTCGCTGGTCGAGGTGAAGTCGTACGGGCCGGCATAGTCCAGCAGCAGGAACGGGCTGATCTTGCTGGCCAGGTCGTCGTAGGTGAACAGGCTGCGCACAGGGAAACCATCACCCACCCAATGGGCGTGAGGGCTGCGGTGGATACCCAGGATCTTTTTCATGAGAAGTCTCCTCTCTAAGCTGGGTTGACCTTACCAATGAGCCCAATAAACCGGTAGCTGGGTGAAATGGCACTGATCGTTCCATCAGTGGAACAGCCAGTCACGCTTGCAGGTAATCGAGCACCTTCTGCGAGGCCATCGCCGGATCCTCCTGCATGAAGCAGTGACCACCAGGGACCTGAACGGCGTCCACCATCGGGTTGAGGCTGGCCAGGCGCTGCACCGAATGTGGTACGAATGGATAAGTGTGTTCGCCATAGAGCACCAGCGTCGGCACTTGGATGGCAGTCAACTGCGCCCACATGCGCGACGGGAACGAGCTGAAGATCTCTACCTCGCGGCTGGGCCGGCACTTGAGCACCACCCCTTCGCCGCAGTCACCGATCGCGTGCTCGACATACGCCTGCAGCGCCGCGTCGGTCCAGCCCTTGAAGATGCCACGCCCCTGCAGCGATGCCCGCGCCGCCTCACGGTCCGGCCAATGGCTACGTCGGCTACCAGCCTTGCGCGCCAGGGCATGTCTGCGGTGCAGGCCGACCAGCGCAGCCACACCCATCACACCGATCATGCGCCGGCTGAACAGCACCGGGTCGAGCAATACGGCACGGGCGAACAACCCCGGCTGGCTGGCCAGCATCAAACCGGTCAGCACGCCACCGAAGCTATGCCCCACTGCATAACGAGGAACCTCGCCATATTCCCCACGGCCAGCCTCGAAGGCTTCCACCGCCAGCGCAGCGGTACGGTTCCAGCCGCGGAAGTCGCCGCCATGGTCGCTGTCACCATGACCCTGCACATCGCAGAGCCACAGATCGAAATGTTCACTCAGGCTCAACAGCAACGGCTGGTAGGCCAGACAGCAAAAGCCATTACCGTGCAGGAAATGCAGCAACGGCTTGCCGCTGGCTGGCGAGCGCCAGCCACGCAGGGTGAAGCCTTCGGAGCTGTCAAAGGACCAGGGAATCAACTGCATTGGCTTGCTGTACTCATGGGTTCATGAAAACGCCGATTCTACAAACAGCAACGGGTAGAGTGAAATCACCAGCAGCAAGGCCATCAGGACATTGAACAGCATCAGCCAGCGCGGGTTCTGCAGCAGGTTGCGCAGGGCGCTGCCAAACATCACCCAGACGCCGACGCTGGGCAGGTTGACCAGGGCGAACAGCGCAGCAATCACCACCACGTTCATCACATAACCTTGAGCTGGCGTGTAGGTGGTGATCGCCCCCACCGCCATCACCCAGGCCTTGGGATTGACCCACTGGAATGCCGCAGCACCCCAGAACCCCAGCGGCTTGCGCGCGCTCGGCGAGTCGCCGCCGAGCGGCCCAGAGGTGGCGATCTTCCAGGCCAGGTACAACAAGTAGGCCGCACCGGTGTAACGCAACGCGGTGTACAGCGACGGCCAGGCCTTGAACACCTCGCCGAGGCCCAGGCCCACCGCCAGCACCATGACCATGAAACCGACGCTGATGCCGATGGCATGCGGGATCGAACGGCGCACGCCAAAGTTCACACCCGAGGCCAGCAGCATGGTGTTGTTGGGCCCCGGTGTGATCGAGGAAACGAAGGCGAACAGCACGAAGGCGGTCAGCAGGTCGGCAGAGGCAAGCATGGCAGGCATTCCAGAATTGTTGCAGGTGCTGTCACACTAACGGAGTCGCCCTGCCCAGCGACCGATACAGTTGTATTAAATTATACAGATACACATTACTGTACCGCTCATTAGAACAAGGAAGCCCCCTGCATGAGCCTGACCATCCGCCCTGCTGTTCGCACCGATGCCGCGCAGATTCTCGCCTACATCACCGAGCTGGCCGAGTACGAGCGCGCCCGTCACGAAGTGGTCGCCACACTGGACGATATCGAGCACAGCCTGTTCGATGAAGGCAGCACCGTGCACAGCCTGATCTGCGAGCGCGACGGCAAGGCCATTGGCTTTGCCGTGTATTTCTACAGCTATTCGACCTGGCAGGGCCGCAACGGTATCTATCTGGAAGATTTGTACATCACCCCTGAGCAGCGTGGCGGTGGCGCGGGGCGGGATGTGCTGCGGCACATTGCACGCGAAGCGGTGGCCAAAGGCTGCGGGCGCTTCGAGTGGAGCGTGCTGAACTGGAACGAGCCAGCGATCGGCTTCTACCAATCGCTGGGCGCCGAGCCGCAGGATGAATGGGTGCGTTACCGACTCGATGGCGACAGGCTGTTGGCGTTTGCCAAGGGCTGAACCTCAAACTGCGCCGGGCGTGGCGCGCACCCGGCGCATCACCACGGCGACCAGCAGCACGTTGGTCAACGCCAGCAGACACAGGGTCAGCAACACCCCCATCGAGCCGAAGTGCTCGAACAGAAAGCCGCCCACGACCGGCGTGAGTGCCTGCCCGATCAGCGACGGCCGCGACATGCGCCCCATCAGCAGCACATATTGCGCCGGCGGCATCATCGCCAGCGGCAGCAGCCCGCGCACGATCGCCCGCAGGCCATTGCCGCAGCCGAACACCAGCAAGCCCACCGCCGTAGCTGCCGGGACAAAGGTCACCATCAGCAACCCGATCAACACCAGGCTCACCCAGGCCAGGGCAGTCCAGATCGGGTGGCGCTTGCCCGCCAGGATCTGCAGCACCCGCGACGCCACCTGGCTGGGCCCGAGCATCGCCGCCAGGCCGATGGCCACCGGCAGCGAGTGCCCCAACCCCTGAAGGACGGCCACCAACTGTACGGCGATGGCGGTCATGATGATCGCGCCGATGGCAAACATGCTGGTCAGCAGCAGGTACAGCGGGCGGTCCACGCCGACCGCGTCGCCTTGTGCCTGCGCCTTGGCCGCCACCTCGACCCGCCCACCCGCGGGCAGCACTCGCCAGTACAACGGTGCGACCACCACGATCAGCACCAGTGCGCAGCAAACGCAGGTCGCCCGCCAGCCGAAGTGTTCGATGGCCAGGGCCACGGTCGGCCAGGACAGGGTCGAGGCGAAGCCGGCAATCAGAGTGATGCCGGTAATCGCCTTGCCCGCGCCTTCGCCATACAGCCCGCCGAGGGTGGCGAACAGCGCTTCATACAAACCCATGGCCATGCCAATGCCGATCACCGCCCAGGCCAGCAGGAACAGGCCGAGGTTGTGGCTGGCAGCCATGATCAGCAAACCCACCGCCACAACCGCGCCGCTGGCGGCCATTTGCGGGCGGCCGCCGTAGTGGGCGACCAGCCGGCTGGACAATGGAGCCAGCAGCGCCGAGACCATCAGGCTCAGGGATAGCGCACCGTAGACCCATTGGCTGGGCCAGCCGGTGTCGCGGCTGATCGGGTCGGCCATTACCGCCATGAGGAAGAACGAGCCGCCCCAGACCAGGATTTGCAGCACGCCGAGGAGGACGATGCCGAGGGGGCCAGGCAGGCGGTGGTAAGTGTGCAAGGTGGGGCCTATTTCAGTCGCTGTGCGGGGGGCTGCACTGGCCTCTTCGCGGGTAAACCCGCTCCCACAGGATTATCACAAGCCTCGCGCTGTGTGCATTACCTGTGGGAGCGGGTTTACCCGCGAAGAGGCCAGTGCAGCAGTTAGAGAGCTTAAGCCCAAGCTCCGTCACATGCCCGCAATCGATGTTTGATCCAGACATATCATTGCGCGTGATAATAGCTTTCGCTCCGTTCGATTCGTGCGCCACGCGCAAGACACTCACACTCCGCCTACTACTAATACATTGGCGGAGTTCTCCATGGATCACTCACTCAAACCCTTGCGCTTCCCCCTCGCTGCCCTGGCAGTGGTGGTGCTCAGCGCTTGTGGCCGCACCCCCGACGCCGTGCAGGCTCCCGCCGCGCCCAAGGTCAGCGTCGCCAAGGTCATCGAGCAGCCGATCAACGAATGGGACGAGTTCACCGGCCGCCTGGAAGCGCCGGAAACCGTGGAAGTGCGCCCACGGGTCTCCGGCCAGATCGACCTGGTGGCCTTCACCGAAGGTGCCCAGGTGAAGAAAGGCGACCTGCTGTTCCAGATCGACCCGCGCCCGTTCCAGGCAGAGGTCCGCCGCCTTGAAGCACAGCTGCAACAGGCCAAGGCCACCGCCATCCGCAGTGCCAACGAAGCCCGCCGTGGCGAGCGCCTGCGTGACAGCAATGCCATTTCCGCCGAGCTTGCCGAGTCGCGCAGCAGCGCCGCTGCCGAAGCCCGCGCCGGGGTCGATGCGATCCAGGCCCAGCTCGACCTGGCCCGCCTGAACCTCAGCTTCACCCGCGTCACCGCGCCGATCAGCGGCCGCGTCAGCCGCGCCGAATTCACCGCCGGCAACATCGTCACCGCCGATGTCACGCCGCTGACCAGCGTGGTGTCCACCGACAAGGTGTACGCCTACTTCGACGCCGACGAGCGCGTGTACCTCAAGTACACCCAGCTGGCGCGTGAAGGCCAGCGCGGCCAGAGCACCCCGGTGTACCTGGGCCTGACCAACGAAACCGGCAACCCGCACCTGGGCCAGATGAACTTCGTCGACAACCAGGTCAACCCGCGCACCGGCACCATCCGCGGTCGCGCCGTGTTCGACAACCGTGACGGCCAGTTCACCCCAGGCCTGTATGCCCGCCTGAAGCTGGTCGGTAGCGCCCAGTACGACGCTGTGCTGATCAACGACGAAGCGGTCGGCACCGACCTTGGCAAGAAGTTCGTGCTGGTCATGGACAAGGACAACAAGGCCGCCTACCGCGCCGTGGAACTGGGGCCGAAGCTCGAAGGCCTGCGCATCGTGCGCAGCGGCCTGGCCAAGGACGACCGCATCGTGGTCAAGGGCCTGCAGCGCGTGCGCCCTGGGTCGCCGGTGACCCCGGAAGAAACGCCGATGGCCAGTGAACAGACCCTCGCCGCCCTCGCCCAACAGCGCCAGGCCCTCGAAGCCAGCAACTCGGCGCAGAAAGTAGCGGGCTCCACCGAAAAAGTCGCCAGCGCCCAGGCGCCACGCGGTTAAGGGATCACACCGATGAACTTTTCGAAATTCTTCATTACCCGGCCGATCTTCGCCGCGGTGCTGTCGCTGGTGCTGCTGATCGCGGGTTCGATCTCGCTGTTCCAGCTGCCGATCAGCGAATATCCCGAAGTGGTACCGCCCACCGTGGTGGTACGCGCCAACTTCCCCGGTGCCAACCCCAAGGTGATCGGTGAAACCGTCGCCGCGCCGCTGGAGCAGGCCATCACCGGTGTCGAGAACATGCTGTACATGTCCTCGCAGTCCACCGCCGACGGCAAGCTGACCCTGACCATCACCTTTGCCCTGGGCACCGACCTGGACAACGCCCAGGTGCAGGTGCAGAACCGCGTCACCCGTACCCAGCCCAAGCTGCCGGAGGAAGTGACCCGGATCGGCATCACCGTCGACAAGGCTTCGCCCGACCTGACCATGGTCGTGCACCTGACCTCGCCGGACAACCGCTACGACATGCTCTACCTGTCCAACTACGCCATCCTCAACATCAAGGATGAGCTGGCGCGCCTGGGCGGCGTCGGTGACGTGCAGCTGTTCGGCATGGGCGACTACTCGCTGCGCGTGTGGCTCGACCCGAACAAGACCGCGTCGCGCAACCTGACCGCCAGCGACGTGGTGGCCGCGATCCGTGAGCAGAACCGCCAGGTCGCCGCCGGTCAGCTGGGCGCCCCGCCCGCCCCCGGTTCGACCAGCTTCCAGCTGTCGATCAACACTCAGGGCCGCCTGGTCAACGAGGAAGAATTCGAGAACATCATCATCCGTGCAGGTGCCGATGGCGAGATCACGCGCCTGAAAGACATCGCCCGGGTCGAGCTCGGTTCCAGCCAGTACGCCCTGCGTTCGCTGCTGAACAATCAGCCGGCCGTGGCCATCCCGATCTTCCAGCGCCCGGGCTCCAACGCCATCGAGATTTCCGACGAAGTGCGGGCGAAGATGGCCGAGCTGAAGAAGGACTTCCCGGAAGGCATGGACTACAGCATCGTCTATGACCCGACCGTGTTCGTCCGCGGCTCCATCGAAGCGGTGGTGCACACGCTGTTCGAAGCGCTGATCCTCGTCGTGCTGGTAGTGATCCTGTTCCTGCAGACCTGGCGCGCCTCGATCATCCCATTGATGGCCGTACCGGTCTCGCTGATCGGTACCTTCGCGGTGATGCACCTGTTCGGCTTCTCGCTCAACGCCTTGTCGTTGTTCGGTCTGGTGTTGGCCATCGGTATCGTGGTGGACGACGCCATCGTCGTGGTGGAGAACGTCGAGCGCAACATCGGGCTGGGCCTGAAACCGCTTGAAGCCACACAAAAAGCCATGAGTGAAGTGACCGGGCCGATCATCGCCACGGCGCTGGTACTGTGCGCGGTGTTCGTACCTGCCGCATTCATTTCCGGCCTTACCGGGCAGTTCTACAAGCAGTTCGCGCTGACCATCGCCATTTCCACGGTGATCTCGGCATTCAACTCGCTGACCCTGTCGCCGGCACTAGCTGCCGTGCTGCTGAAGGACCACCACGCGCCGAAAGACCGCTTCTCGCGGTTCCTCGAGCGCCTGTTGGGCAGCTGGCTGTTCGCCCCGTTCAACCGCTTCTTCGACCGTGCCAGCCACAGCTATGTCGGCGGCGTGCGCCGGGTCATCCGCTCCAGTGGCATCGCCCTGTTCCTCTATGCCGGGCTGATGGGCCTGACCTACCTGGGCTTCTCGTCCACCCCGACCGGCTTCGTGCCGGCCCAGGACAAGCAGTACCTGGTGGCCTTCGCCCAGTTGCCTGACGCCGCCAGCCTCGACCGCACTGAGGCGGTGATCAAGCGCATGAGCGAAATCGCCCTGGAGCAGCCGGGCGTGGCCGATTCGGTGGCCTTCCCGGGCCTGTCGATCAACGGCTTCACCAACAGCCCGAACAGCGGCATCGTGTTCACCCCGCTCAAGCCTTTCGACGAGCGCAAGGACCCGAGCCAGTCGGCCGCGGCCATCGCGGCCGCGCTGAACGCCAAGTTCGCTGACATCCAGGACGCCTACATCGCGATCTTCCCGCCACCGCCCGTGCAAGGCCTGGGCACCATCGGCGGCTTCCGCCTGCAGATCGAGGACCGCGGCAACCTGGGCTACGAAGCGCTGTACAAGGAAACCCAGAACATCATCGCCAAGAGCCATAACGTGCCGGAACTGGCGGGCCTGTTCACCAGCTACCAGGTCAACGTGCCGCAGGTCGATGCCGCCATCGACCGGGAAAAGGCCAAGACCCACGGCGTGGCAATCACCGACATCTTCGACACCCTGCAGGTCTACCTGGGCTCGCTGTACACCAACGACTTCAACCGCTTTGGTCGCACCTACCAGGTCAACGTCCAGGCCGAGCAGCAGTTCCGCCTCGATGCCGAGCAGATCGGCCAGCTGAAGGTGCGCAACAACCTCGGCGAGATGATCCCGCTGGCGACCTTCCTCAAGGTCAGCGACACCTCCGGGCCTGACCGGGTGATGCACTACAACGGCTTCATCACCGCCGAGATCAACGGCGCTGCAGCCCCTGGCTACAGTTCCGGCCAGGCCGAGGCGGCGATCGAGAAGCTGCTCAAGCAAGAGCTGCCCAACGGCATGACCTTCGAGTGGACCGACCTGACCTATCAGCAGATCCTCTCGGGCAACACCGCGCTGTTCGTTTTCCCGCTGTGCGTGCTGCTGGCCTTCCTGGTGCTGGCCGCCCAGTACGAAAGCTGGAGCCTGCCGCTGGCGGTGATCCTGATCGTGCCGATGACCCTGCTGTCGGCCATCACCGGGGTGATCGTGTCGGGTGGTGACAACAACATCTTCACCCAGATCGGCCTGATCGTACTGGTGGGCCTGGCGTGCAAGAACGCCATCCTGATCGTCGAGTTCGCCAAGGATGAACAGGCCAAGGGCCTCGACCCGCTGGCTGCGGTGCTGGAAGCCTGCCGCCTGCGTCTGCGGCCGATCCTGATGACCTCGATCGCCTTCATCATGGGCGTGGTACCGCTGGTGTTCAGCTCCGGTGCCGGCTCGGAAATGCGCCACGCCATGGGTGTGGCGGTGTTCTCGGGGATGATCGGCGTGACCGTGTTCGGCCTGTTCCTGACCCCGGTGTTCTTCTTCCTGATCCGTCGCTTCGTCGAGCGTCGCCAGGCCCGCAAGGCCGAGCACGCAGCCGTGCTGGAGAACCACGCATGAACCTGCTCAAACCACTGACCCCAAGCCTGCTGGCGCTGGCACTGGCAGCCTGCGCGGTCGGCCCGGACTACAAGACCCCGGATACCGAACCCGCACAATTCGACAGCACTGATGTGCAGGCCAAGGCCTTCGACCGCAGCCGCTTCGAAAGCGTGTGGTGGAAGCAGTTCGACGACCCGGTGCTGAACCAGCTGGTGCAGGCATCGCTGGACGGCAACCGCGACCTGCGCGTGGCCTTCGCCCGGCTCAAGGCTGCCCGGGCGATCCACGATGACGTCGCCAACGACCAGTTGCCGGTGGTCACCAGCCGCGCCAGCAGCGAGATCGGTAAAGGCCAGGTTCCCGGCCAGACCACCCAGCGGGTCAATCAGGAGCGCTACGATCTGGGCCTGGACATGGCCTGGGAGCTTGACCTGTTCGGCCGTATCCAGCGCCAGATCGAGGCCAGCGAGGCCCAGGAAGCGGTGGCCCAGGCCGACCTGCAACAGCTGCAGGTCAGCCTGATCGCCGAACTGGTCGACGCTTATGGCCAGCTGCGCGGGGCGCAACTGCGCGAGAAGATCGCCGTGGCCAACCTCAAGACCCAGCAAGAATCACGCAGCATCACCGTGACGCTGCGCGACGCCGGGGTTGGCAACGACCTCGACGTCGTCCGTGCCGATGCCCGCCTGGCGGGTGTCGAGGCCACGGTGCCGCAGCTGCAAGCCGAACAGGCCCGGGCGCGGCACCGCATCGCCACCCTGCTCGGCCAGCGCCCGGACGCACTGAGCGTCGACCTGTCGCCCAAGGCCTTGCCGGCCATCGCCAAGGCCTTGCCGGTGGGCGACCCGGGCGAGCTGCTGCGCCGTCGCCCGGATATCCGCAGCGCCGAGCGCCAGCTGGCCGCGGCCACCGCCAATGTCGGCGTGGCCACCGCCGACCTGTTTCCACGGGTGAGCCTCAGCGGCTTCCTCGGCTTTACCGCGGCCCGTGGCTCGCAGATCGGCTCCTCTGCCGCCAATGCCTGGGCGCTGGGGCCGAGCATCACCTGGGCCGCTTTCGACCTGGGTAGCGTGCGGGCTCGCCTGCGCGGTGCCAAGGCTGATGCCGACGGCGCCCTGGCCAACTATGAACAGCAGGTGCTGCTGGCCCTGGAAGAGTCGGCCAACGCCTTCAGCGACTACGACAAGACCCAACAGCGGCTGTTGTCGCTGATGCGCCAGAGCGAGGCCAGCCGCAAGGCGGCCGACCTGGCCTCGGTGCGTTACCGCGAAGGCACGGTGGACTACCTGGTGCTACTCGATGCCGAACGCGAACGCCTGAGCGCCGAAGACGCCCAGGCCCAGGGCGAGGTCGAGCTGTACCGCGGCATTGTCTCGATCTACAAGGCACTCGGCGGTGGCTGGCAGCCGGAGACCGTCGCCAGCGCTCGCTGATCCGCCCTGTTTCAACGACTCCTTTGGTTGGTTCCTCCCCCAACCGTTTGCCCCGCCGACCTTGGTCTGCGGGGCTTTTTTATGGCCCCTTGGCGCCCCTGCGGCTTGCAGCCCAGGGCATTCTGCCCCAAGCTCTGCCTTCCCACCGCCATGGACCGCAGCGCCCGATGCCCAGACGCCACCGCTACCTGATCGCCGTACTGCTGCTGATCCTGGTGACGCTCGCCATCGTTTTCCTGCGCCGGGACGACAAGCCCGCGCCACCGGTGCTGCCACCCCACAGCTACGGCAAGGCGCTGCGCCAGGCACATGACGGTTTGCCAGGTGCCGCCCGGGTGCTGTACCAACAACTGCAGCGTGATGACCTGACACCGATCCGCCGCGCCGCACTGTATGCCGAATTGCCCAACTACCCATCGCCGCAGGCACTGAAGCTGGCCCGCCTGGACCTGGAAAACGACGATCCACTGGTGCGCCGCGCAGCCATTGCCAGCGTCCGCAAGCTACTGCCACCCTCTCAGCGCAGCCTGGTGCTGGGGCCGCTGCTGGACGATGACGAGCAGAGCGTGCGCTTTGCCGCCGTGGACGCTTTGCTCGGCCTCGACCCGGATGCCATCGGTCTGTATTTCGGCCCGTTGCAGACCGCGCTGGAGCAATACCAGCAGGCCCTGGAAAAACAACCCGACGACGCCGAGGCCCAGGTGCACCTGGCGCGCCTGTACTTGCACGAAAATGATTACGACCAGGCGGCCACAGCCCTGCAGCGCAGCCTGGCCGTGGCCCCCGATGGCCTCGACGCCCTGGCCACCCAGGTGCGTTTGCTGGAACGCCAAGGCCACCATGACCAATCCCGCGAGGTGCTGGCCAAGGCCCTGGCTCTGCGCCCGGACTCGGCGTTTCTGCAATACGAGCTTGGACTGTGGCTGATCCGCCATGATCAGCGCGAATACGCCCTTCTTGCCTTGTCGCGCGCGGTGGAGCTGGAGCCGGAGAATGCCGACTATCGCTACACACTCGCAGTGACCCTGCACGAGCTGGATCAGTCCGACGCCGCGCAGAAGCAGCTGGAAACCTTGCTCAGCCGCCAGCCGGCCAATCGCCGGGCGCGGGTGCTGCTGATCCAGTACTGGAAGGAAACCGGCCAGTTGCAGAACGTTCAGGTGCTGCTGGCTGAACTGGAGCGGCAGAACCCGGACGATCCCTTCCTGCAACAAGGGCTGTAAAATGCGTTGAACCCTGGGCGAATCCCTGTGGTCCAGTGGGTATCGGACCATAGAAGGCGGCAAGGACCTTGTCGACCGTTCAGGAGAATCGCTTTGGCCAGTTCGTTGTCGATGGACGAACGTGCTGTGATCCTGGCCCCGGACCAACTTGCCCACAATGCTTCGAAGTTGTTGGCGGCAGCCGGTGTCGACTGTTTGCGCGCGCAAGATATCGCCAGGCTGCAGGCCTGCCTGATCGAAGGTGCAGCTTTGGCAATCATCGCCGAGCAGGCCCTTGACGTCGAAGCAGCCGACCTGTTGAAAAGCTACATCGATCAACAGCCGGCCTGGTCGGACCTGCCCATACTGCTGTTGACTCGCACGCCTGCGGCCAGCCCTTGCAACGCCAATCTTGCTTTGGGCAATCTGACCCTGCTTGCCCTACCGTTCGAGGATGGGAGCTTGCTGCATCTGACCCAGACAGCGTTGCGCAACCGGCGCCGCCAGTACGTGGCGCGCGACCATATGCTCGACCTGCAACAGCGCTTGGATGCACGTAGCGAGGAACAACACGTCATCGACCACGCCTTGCAACAAACCCGCAAGATGGAAGCGATCGGCCAGCTGGCCGGCGGTGTGGCGCATGACTTCAATAACCTGCTGACCAGCATAGGCGGCAGTTTCGAGCTGATTGACCGGCGCCTGAAGCACGGGCGCACTGACGGCCTTCATGGGATTCTGCGCATGGGCCAGGAGGCCGCGTCACGGGCTGCGATGCTCACCCATCGCCTGCTGGCGTTTTCGTCCAGGCAGTCGCTGCACAGTCAGCGCGTCGACCTGCTTGCGCTCCTGCAACCGCAGCGCCTTGAAGCAGTCATTGGCCAAGGGGTAAACCTGCAACTGGACCTGCCCGCGGACCTCTGGGCTGTGCAGGCGGACGACCAGCAATTGCTAGAGGCGGTGAAAAACCTGCTTATCAACGCCTGCGAGGCCATGCCTAACGGGGGCTTGTTGCGTATAGAAGCCAGCAACCAGAAGGTAGGCACGCAACAGCTCGCCGGTATTTGGCTGGATACCGGTGAATATGCCTGTCTGCGCATCATCGATGAAGGCCAAGGCATGTCACAGAGCACCCTGGAGCATGCCTTCGAGCCTTTCTTCAGTACCAAGCCGGTGGGCCAGGGAATTGGCCTTGGCCTATCGATGGTCTACGGCTTCAGCAAGCAATCCCACGGCCATGTGGCGCTGTTCAGCGAGGTCGGCCACGGCACCCGGGTGGACCTTTACCTGCCTCGCCACCTCGATGCGCAACAACTCCAGGCAAGAAAAGCACGCCCATCGTTTGCCGGTAAAAGCCGGAATGTACTGGTGGTCGAGGATGATCCCCATGTCCGTGACCTGCTCTGCCAGTCGTTGCAAGACGAGGGTTACCCCTGCCGCAGTGTCAGCAACGCCAGCGAAGCCTTGCTGTTGCTGCGTTCAGCGCAGGTGATCGACCTGCTGATCAGTGACGTTGGCCTGCCGGGCATGAATGGCCGGCAACTGGCCGAGATCGCCCGCACGCTCCGCCCGCAACTGCCGGTGCTGTTCATCACCGGCTACGCCGAAACAGCGATGGCGCGCGAAGGGTTTCTCGCGCCGGGCATGCAGCTGATCTGCAAGCCGTTCGAGCTCAAGCAGTTGCAGGCCCAGGTTGCCGACATGTTGGGCAGTCCCTGAGCCCACTCAATCGCCCAGCATCAGCAGGGCCTGGTTCATCAGGCTGGCCAAGGCGAAAGGCTTCAGCATCAACGCCGTGCCTGGGGTCTCGGACAGCTGCGGGTCCAGCGGTTGGTCGTTGAACCCGGTAATGAACAGAATCTTCTGATCCGGCTTGAACATTCGCATCGCCCTGGCGACCTGCCGCCCACTGAAACCACCCGGCAGGCCGATGTCGGTGATCACCAGGTCGAAAGGGCCGTGGTAACGGAAGCGCTCGAGAGCCGAGTTCGCATCCCTTGTATCGCACACGTCGAAACCACGCTCCTGCAGGTACTCCTTCATCACCAAACGCAGGTTTTCCTCGTCATCGACCAGCAGCACGCGTTGACCACTTGCCCGATTGACAGCAGGTACCGGCTGCGGGGGAGCTTGCGCTATGTGTTCAAGGCAACGCGGGAACAACATACAGACCTTGAGACCGTGATCAGGTGCTGACTCGAGCCAGGCGTGGCCACCCGACTGGCCGACGAAGCCATACACCATCGGCAGCCCCATCCCGGCGCCATGCCCCATGGGCTTGGTGGTGAAGAAAGGTTCAAACGCCCGGGCCATGTCCACTTCGGGCATACCATGGCCATCGTCCGTGACGTACACGGCGACATAGTCACCCGGCGCCAAGCCTCGCTCATCGGGGAACGGTGCCTCCAGGCGCTTGTTGACTGTGCGCACTGTCACCACGCCACGCTCTAGGCTGGCCTCACGTGCGTTGGCAAACAGGTTCACCAAGGCATTCTCCAGCTGTGCAACATCCAGGCAGATGGTCCAGGGTTCAACGTCAAGTTCCCAGTCCACCCGCATTTCAGCCCCCAGCACCTGGCGCAATAGCGGTTCCATGGAGGTCAGCTGACGATTGATGTCCAGTGGTTTGGGTGACAGCGGCTGATGGCGGGAGAATGCCAGGAGGCGGTGAGTGAGCGTCATGGCGCGCTGCACTGAGTCAGTGGCTAGCGTCACATAACGTTCGATGTGCTCCAGGCGCCCTTGGTCCATACGCCGCTGCAAGAGCTCCAGGCTGCCGCCAATACCCGACAGCAGGTTGTTCATCTCGTGGGCCATGCCTCCTGCCATATGGCTAACCGATTCCAGGCGCTGGGTTGCCCATAAATGGCTATTGGACTGTCGCAAGGCATCTTCATGATCCTGAGAAATGTCTCGCCCTACGGCCGTCAGCAGCGTGCCATCGAAACTCGCCGTCCAGCGGAAAAAGCGGTAGTGCCCGTCCTTGTGACGCAAGCGTGTTTCCAGCTGCTCGCGCCCACGGTCGCTAACGAACTCCATGACCGCAATCTCCAATTCGGCCCTGTCGGCAGGGTGGACCAGCTCCAGAATCGGTTTACCGCTTACCTCTTCTTCAGTCCAGCCCAGGATGCGCAACCAGGTCGGATTGACCGCTTGCAGCCGGAGGTCGCGGGTCACGACGATCATGGCATCACGAGAAAGCTGCCAGATGTGATCACGATCGGCCATGATGCGCTCGATCTCCCGCTCGAACGCGAGCGCCTGCTCGCGCCACTCATCATGTGCATCGACGCTGGCGTTGGTTTCGATCACCGTGTGCAGGAATCCCACCACCTCATGCTGTTCATCGCGTAACGGTGTGTAGCTGAAGGCGTAGCGGGCTTGGCTACCCGTATGCTTGTTCGTTAGCCTTAGCGGCTGGTCTTCGACGAGGTTCGAGCCACCTTCAAGCACTTTGAACACCCAGGGGGCAATGTCTTTCCAGGACTTTGCCCACAGTCTGTCGAATGCTTGCCCCAAGGCGTGGCCGTCACATTCAAGCAACTTCGCGTAGGCATCGTTGTGAATCACGGTCATCTGGGCGCCCCAGACCACCGCGCAGGGAAACGGGGAAAGCACCATCATGTCGACAGCGATGCGCAAAGGCGCCTGCCAATGCGGGAGCGGCCCGAGCGCGCTGTGACGCCAGTCGAACCGCGTGACCTGCTCAACCATACCCACTGCCGTTGACGACCGAGTGGCGAGTTCCATGCCTTGCGCCGAAGGTTTGCGCGGTGTGCCTTTTACGAACACTGTCTTGATTCCACCATTGCTTGGGTGAAGACTCGGATTGCGCATCATCTGCCCGACGCTTTGCCGCTGCAATAGGTGCATGGTGGATCGCTTCACATTAGACGCACCGCGCAGGCATCGAGCAATAGCATAGAGCCATTAGCGAAATGGCGCCTTGGCAAACGGGAGCTATGCTCAATAGGTTTTCCCCGCGCCAAGGAACGCTTTGCCCTTCAACGACAGACCAGGGAGCGTGGTGATGAGCAAGAAGATTCTGGTAGTACTGACCAACACGGCCAAATACCCGACCCTGAACCGGGCCACCGGCCTGTGGCTGGGGGAAGCTGTGCATTTCGTCGAGGCCGTGCAGAAAGCCGGCTATGAAGTCGATTACGTGAGCCCGAATGGCGGCTATGTACCTATCGACCCACACAGCTTGCAGATGGCCCCGGAGCTGGACTGGCAATGGTACGACGACAAGTCGTTCATGAACCGTCTGGGCGCATCCTCAAGCCCAGGCAAGGTCAAGGCAAGTGATTACTGCGCCATATACTACACAGGTGGGCACGGCGTGATGTACGACTTCCCGGACAACCCGTCGCTGCAGGAACTGGCACGCAAGATCTACGAAAACAACGGCATTGTTGCCGCTGTCTGTCACGGCGTGGTTGGCCTGTTGAATATCAAGCTCAGCGACAACAGCCTGCTGCTCAAGGACCGGCAGGTTACCGGCTTTTCCAATACCGAAGAAAAACTGGTGGAGCTGGACAAGGTGGTGCCTTTTCTTACCGAAAACGAACTGGTTGCCCGGGGCGGCATTTACAGCAAGGACGAAGACCCGTGGAAGCCATTTGTGCAATGCGACCGCCGCTTGATCACAGGGCAGAACCCCGCCTCGACAGGCCTGCTGGCGGAGAAGGTCATTGCTGAACTCAAGCCGAAATAGGTCCTACAACTTAGCAGGGTACTTCGCAAAAGATGCATGGCTTTGGATTACAGCAGGCGCAGTAATTGATTCATAGGCTCTCCACTGGGCTGCCCACCTCGGTCAGCTCGGTAAAGGGGGCTGAACACTCATGTCAAGAACTAAGTTTGCAGGGCAAAGTTTTCTACAACTCTTGCTGACATTGGCAATCAGTTTGCTACCGGTCGGCAGCGGGCTGATGATCATTTTTTATCAGCAAGACAAGAAGCATGAAGAGATCGCACGCATCTCTGTCAAAGAAGCTATCTATTCAGTGGACCTGGCCCTGGATCGAATACACGCTTCGGCGTCCGCTGCCATGAGGTTGGCAGGGGCTCCCTGCGAGAGTGCCCAGGCGCAATTGCTCGATCAGGTTTCCGAAGCACCACACCTGCGCTCACTGGCATTGACCGTTGACGGGCGTACTTATTGCAACACCTTGAAAACGCCTTTCACACCGGATCAGATGGTCCCAGATCAACGATTGCAATTTCGTCTGATGCTGGACCCGCCTGCAATGCCCAATGCCGTTCTGCTTACCTATCAGCTTCAAGAAAAGAATCTGGGGGTCATTGCCACCTCCTATGGCATGTTGCTGCGCAATGAACTTCGTGCCTTTCAAACGGGGCTGACCCTGTTACTCGAATTCGCAGATGTATACATCTGGGCCGACGGCGACAGTCGCGACCCCGCTCGTCCATCGCAAAAGGAGTTTTTCACAGAGGGTATCTCAGCCAAGTATGGCTATACCGTCAAGGCGGGTTATGCAGAAGGCTTTTCGGCACGAGAAACGCGCCAGACGATAAAACAACTTTTCCCGTCGCTGGCGCTGGTCGGAATATTTACTGGCTCGATCACTTACTGGGGTTTGTTCAGGCAACGTAACCAGCGTGTTCGCAGCGCCGCCAGCAAGGAAAACTGACGGCGCTGCGCTTCACTCATTCGGCATTGAGCACGCCACGGCGGACCTGATCACGCTCGATGGACTCGAACAGCGCCTTGAAGTTGCCTTCACCGAAGCCGTCATCCCCTTTACGCTGGATGAATTCGAAGAAGACCGGGCCGAGCAGCGTTTCCGAGAATATCTGCAGCAGCAGACGCTTGTCGCCCGGCTCGGAAGCGCCATCCAACAGGATGCCGCGGGCCTGCAACTGGTCGACCGGCTCGCCATGGCCTGGCAGGCGTTCTTCGAGCATTTCGTAATAGGTCTGCGGCGGTGCGGTCATGAAGCGCATGCCAAAGCCTTTGAGTGCATCCCAGGTCTTGAGCAGGTCGTCGGTGAGGAAGGCCACATGCTGGATGCCCTCGCCGTTGAATTGCATCAGGAACTCTTCGATCTGCCCGGCGCCCTTGGACGACTCTTCATTGAGCGGAATGCGGATCATGCCGTCAGGTGCGGTCATGGCCTTGGAGGTCAGGCCGGTATACTCGCCCTTGATGTCGAAGTAGCGAATCTCGCGGAAGTTGAACAGCTTCTCGTAGAAACCCGCCCAGTAAGCCATGCGCCCGCGATAGACGTTGTGGGTCAGGTGATCGATGATCTTCAAGCCTGCGCCTTGCGGGTTACGATCGACGCCTTCGATGAAATTGAAGTCGATGTCGTAGATCGAGCTGCCTTCTTCGAAACGGTCGATCAGGTAGAGCGGTGCCCCACCGATACCCTTGATGGCTGGCAGGCGCAGCTCCATCGGGCCGGTTTCGATCTCGACTGGCTGGGCGCCCAGTTCCAGGGCCCGGGCATAAGCTTCGTGGGCATTGCGCACGCGGAACGCCATGCCGCACACCGACGGGCCATGTTCAGCCGCGAAGTAGGAGGCGATGCTCTTCGGTTCGTTGTTGAGGATCAGGTTGATGCCGCCCTGGCGATACAGGTGCACGTCCTTGGAGCGGTGGGTGGCCACCTTGGTGAAACCGAGTATCTGGAATACCGGTTCCAGCACGCCCGGCGTCGGCGAGGCCAGTTCGATGAATTCGAAGCCCATCAGGCCCATTGGATTGTCAAAGATGTCAGCCATGTTCGTACCCTCATCTGCAGCGAAAATTAATGAATGCGTAGGATGTGGAACGGCAATGGTGGAGAGCACGGGATACCGCGCACGCTACGGGCGAGGAAGTCACCAATGATCAGCTTGAACCCATGGTATGTCATATGGACCCATTCTCGGCGGGGGTTGATCCCTCGGCAACGAAGGACCTTATTGTTGTATTCGTAAATCGATTCTACATTGCGTAAATGGCTTTGTCGCGCATTAGTTCGCCACCGGCGCCGACAAACGGCTATCCTCAGCACGTCAGTCATCAGGAAGATCACCCCAGCATGCCCCTCTCGGTCAAACGCCCCGCTCGCTGGAGCTGGCGCACGCTCCTGCCCTGGATCGTCGGCGTAGTGCCGCTTGCCTGCGGCCTGGCGGTGATGAACTGGCAGATCGAGCGCGAACTGCGCGCCGCCAGCCAGGCGACTGCGCGCCAAGTGGTCGAGCATGTCGATCATATTCTAGACAACCTCGCCAATGCCGCGCAGGTGCTGCTGCCGCTGGCTGGCAGCCCCTGCGCCGACGCTCAGCTGACGTTGCGCAGCCAGGTCACGCGCAATGCCTTCGTCCGTTCGACCAACCTGGTCCAGCAGCACAACCTGTATTGCAGTTCGCTGTTCGGCGACTTCGACGAGCCCGTGGACGCCCATGACTACACCGATGGCCGGCTGTGGCTGATGAATGGCAACTCGGTAACGCCTGGCCATGCCCTGCTGGTGTACCGGGCCAGCGATGGCGATCGCGGTGCGATCACTACCGTGGATGGCGATCACCTGCTCACCGCATTACGCCTGATAGGCCCGGAGGAAGCGCTGCAGATCCGCGTCGGCAACGCCTGGATGGGCAAGGACGGCGCGGTGCATGACGGTGTCCCACCGGCCGCCGCCGCCGCCGATGTGACCCTGGGCTCGACCCGCTACCCGTTCAGCGTGCATGGTGGCTACGAGGCCGGCAAGCAAGGCGAGCTGGTGCGAAGCCACTACCCTGCCCTGCTCAGCCTGCTGCTAGTCCTCGGCGTGGTGGCCGGCGGCGCCTGCCGCTGGCAGATTCGCCGGGCCAGCTCGCCGCGGGCCGAATTGCAGCGGGCCCTGGAGGCAGACGAGTTCCTGCCGTATTTCCAGCCGGTGGTGCGCAAGGGTGACTACCGCTGGGCAGGGGCTGAAGTGCTGATGCGCTGGAACCATCCCAGAGAAGGCCTGGTACGCCCGGACCTATTCATCCCCTACGCCGAACACAGTGGCCAGATCGTCGCCATGACCCGGGCCCTGATGCTGCACACCGCGCAGAACCTGGCACCCTACACCGCGCTATTGGAAGACGGCTTCCACATCGGGATCAACATTACAGCCGACCACTGCCGCGACCTGAGCCTGCTCGACGACTGCCAGACCTTCCTCCAGCATTTCCCCCCTGGGCGGGTACGGCTGACCCTGGAATTGACCGAGCGCAAGCTGATAGAAGCCACCCCGGTAGCCCTCGATCTGTTCGCCAAGCTGCATGACATGGGGGTGATGATCGCCCTGGATGATTTTGGTACCGGCCAATCCAGCCTCAACTACCTGCGCCAGTTCAAGGTCGATTACCTGAAGATCGACCAGAGCTTCGTGGCCATGATCGGTGGCGACGCCTTGTCCCAGCACATTCTCGACAGCATCATCGAGCTGTCGGCCAAGCTGGGCTTGGGTATCGTTGCCGAAGGGGTGGAAACCGAGGTCCAGCGTGATTACCTGGCGCGAAGCGGGGTGGACTTTCAGCAAGGTTATCTGTTTGGCCGGCCGATGCCTGCAAGCGACTTCCTCAAGGCACTCGCCGCACAACCCGGCGTCGCGCGGTTGCCGCAGGGCGCGCCCCCTGAGATCATGCGCGGCTGATCCACCTGCTCACTCCCCTATCCGAGGCATTCGTGTCAAAAGGCATTATTTCGTCGGTCATGGCGTCCTGTCTGTTCGCTGTGATGTATTTCTATACCTCCTTGCTGTCGCCACTCGATGGCGAAGAGATCTTTGGCTGGCGCACCTTGCTCACCCTGCCCTGCCTCACCCTGTTCATGCTGGTCAGCAAGGACTGGAAACGCGTCGGCGAATTGCTCGCCCGCGTGCGCCAGACGCCGATCCTGCTGCTGGGCATGGTCGGTACGTCGTGGTTGATGGGGGTGCAGCTGTGGCTGTTCCTCTGGGCGCCGCTGCACGGGCGCAGCCTGGAAGTGTCGATGGGCTATTTCCTGCTGCCGCTGGCCATGGTACTGACCGGGCGCCTGGTGTATGGCGAGCGCCTGTCACGCCTGCAGAAAGTGGCGGTCAGCTGCGCCGCGCTGGGCGTCGGGCACGAGCTTTACCAGAATGGCAGCTTCGCCTGGGAAACCTTGCTGGTGACGATCGGCTACCCGATCTACTTCGTGTTGCGGCGACGCTGCCGCACCGATCACCTCGGTGGCCTGTGGTGCGACATGTGCCTGTTGTTGCCTTGGGCTGTTTATTTCGTCACCCAGGGGCCGTTGTCGACGGCCGACTTGCATCAGCACCCGGGCCTCTACGGGCTGATCCCGCTGCTGGGGGCGATCAGCGCCTGTGCACTGATCGCCTACGTACTGGCCAGCCGCCTGTTGCCTTTCAGCCTGTTCGGCCTGCTCAGCTACGTCGAGCCGGTGTTGCTGGTGGGGGTCGCCCTGCTGCTGGGCGAAACCATCGGCCCGGATCAGTGGCTGACCTACCTGCCGATCTGGGCCGCAGTGCTGGTGCTGGTGCTCGAAGGCTTCAAGCACCTGTTGCGTCAGCGTCGGCGCTCGGTGTAAGGCGCACCTGGCGCACCCGGCGCTCCTCCACCGCCACCACGGTCATGCGCCAGCCGTTCCAGTCCAGCTGGTCACCCACCACCGGCAGGCGGTCCAGCAAGCTCATCACCAGGCCCGCCAGGGTCTGGTAGTCCTCGGTGGCGCGGGCGCTGAAGCCTGTACGCGCCTGGACCTGGCTCAGGTTCAGGGCACCATTGACGACAAAACTGCCACCTGCCTCGATGATCGCCGGGCCTCCAACCTCGCTGGCATCCGGCAGCTCACCGGCGATCGACTCGAGGATGTCGGTCATGGTCAGCAAACCGGTGAAATCACCGAACTCGTTGATCACGAAGGCAATGTGCGTCGACTGGCTGCGCATCTGCTCCAGGGCGTTGAGGATGCTGAAGCTTTCCAGCAGGTTCAACGGTGCCCGAACCATACGCTCAAGGTCCGGCTGGCTGCCGGTCAGGAGTTCCTTGAGCAACTCCTTCTTGTGCACGAAGCCCAACGGTTCCTCGATATGGCCGTTGCGAATCAGCGGTAGGCGCGAGTATGGCGAGTTGGCCAGCGCTTCGGTGATGGCGTGCGCGGGTTGCGCCAGGTCGATCACGTCGACTTCGGCTCGCGCGGTCATCACCGTGCGAATCGGCCGCTCGGCCAGGTTCAGCACGCCACTGATCATCACCCGCTCGCGGCGGTCGAACAGGACCTGCTCTTCGCCACCTTCAACCAGGTCGGCGATTTCTTCGCCCACCTCGTCAGCCTCGACCCGGCGGCCACCCAGCAGGCGCAGCACGGCATGCGCGGTACGTTCACGCAACGGCCGGTGCTGCTGCAGGCTGCGCTTGCGGCGGGCACGGGCCAGCTGGTTGAACAGCTCGATCAGGATCGAGAAGCCGATGGCCGCGTACAGGTAGCCTTTCGGGATATGGAAGCCAAGGCCTTCGGCGGTCAGGCTGAAACCGATCATCATCAGGAAGCCCAGGCACAGCATGATCACCGTCGGGTGGGCGTTGACGAAGCGGGTCAGCGGCTTGCTGGCGACGATCATGATGCCGATCGAGAAGATCACCGCGATCATCATCACCGACAATTCTTCGACCATGCCTACGGCCGTGATCACGGCGTCCAGCGAGAACACCGCGTCAAGCACGACAATCTGCGCCACGATTGGCCAGAACAAGGCATGACGCACGGCGCCCGTCGCCTGGGTGACATGCCCTTCCAGGCGCTCGTGCAACTCCATGGTGGCCTTGAACAGCAGGAACACACCACCGAACAGCATGATCAGGTCACGGCCGGAGAAGCTCTTGCCAAACACCTCGAATAGCGGCGCGGTCAGGGTGACCATCCACGAGATACTGGCCAGCAAGCCCAGGCGCATGATCAGCGCCAGGCTCAGGCCGATGACCCGCGCGCGGTCGCGCTGATGCGGCGGCAGCTTGTCGGCGAGAATGGCGATGAACACCAGGTTGTCGATACCGAGCACCAGCTCGAGGACGATAAGCGTCAATAGGCCCAGCCAGGCCGTGGGATCGGCTAGCCATTCCATTAGCGGGTACTCACGAAGGAAGCGTCACGAGGACGAAGGGGGGATGGCCGGGAAGGCCGGGGACTGGGGGGCTCCGCGAAGGTGCTCATATAGACCTTGATTGAAAATAGGGAAGACGATCCTACAAGCACAGCAGGTTTTTCTGATAGCGCGAAACTATTACAAAAGCTGTAGCCGCGTCGCAGGGGACTATTCTTCAATACCCAAGCCGGGTAAAGCCGCAGGATGGCGGCATCGTCCAACACACGGAGTTACGGAACATGAGCCTGTCCCTTTCCATGGCCGCATTCGCCCTCGCCGCTTCGATCTCTCCCGGGCCGGTCAATGTCGTCGCCCTCGGCAGCGGTGCCCGTCATGGCCTGCGGGCGAGCCTGTGGCATGTGACGGGGGCGACGCTGGGCTTCTGCCTGCTGCTGGTGCTGGTTGGCCTGGGCTTGCACGAACTGCTGTTGCGCTGGCCGTTGCTGGGTGTGGCGCTGCATTGGGGAGGCGTGGCGTTTCTGCTGTACATGGCCTGGAAGCTGGCCAGCGACGATGGCCAGCTGGGAGGCTCTGATCAGCAGCGTGCACCTTCGGCCTGGCAGGGCGCGGCGATGCAATGGCTGAACCCCAAGGCCTGGATGGCGGCGGTGGCGGGTGTGGGTGCCTATACCGGAGGCGAACAGCAACTGCTTTGGTTGTTCACCTGGATTTACGGGCCGATCTGTTTCGTTTCGGTGGCCTGTTGGGCCTGGGCCGGGAGTGTGATCCGTCAGTATCTGCGCAAGCCGCGTTACTTGCAATTGCTCAATCGGGCGCTGGCCGTATTACTGGTGGGAAGTGCGATCTTTCTGATTATTTGAGGCCACCGGTGCGGTAATGCCCAGGCGTCGCCGCCAGGTGCTGCTTGAACGCCCGCTGAAGGTGCGCCTGATCGGCGAACCCCGCCTCCTGCGCCACCTCGGCAATTGCCCTTCCCTTGCGCAGCAGCGCCCGTGCCTGCTGCACCCTTTGATCCAGCAGGTAACCGTGTGGCGTCAGGCCGAAGCGCTGGCGGAAGGCTCGGATCAGATAAGAGCGTGACAGGCCACAGGCCGCGCAGACATCCTCAAGGCTCAGCGGGTCTGTGCGATGGGCCCGGATGAATGCCGCTGCCGCGTCAAGTTGCGGATGGTCCACTCGCAACTGATCTGCCAATGGCTGTAAATAGCCTGGGAGATCGCCGAAAAAACCCGCAAGGCGATTCTCACGGTCGTCCAACTCGTTGTCGAACAGGTCGGCAAACAGCTGCAGCAAGCGGCTGTACAAAGCCGGCGAAGTACTAACTGTCTGTGCTGGCAATTCGAAGCCCCGAGTCTGCAGCCACGGTAGGTCGACAAACAGCATCAGGTACGACCAGTGCTGGCCGGCGATCGGGTTGCAGGTGTGCACCACTCCTGGGTTCATCAACACCGTGGTACCGGCCATTACCTCGACCTGACTGGCACCGCTCAGGTAGGTACTGCAACCACTGGTGATCACGCCGATGGAAAAACTCTCATGGGAATGGGCGGCATAACAGACCTTGCGCCCATCCCCCACGCGCCGGGCTTCGACGAAGGGCAATGCCGGGTCCCGCCAGAACCGCGACACTTCGATCATCGCCCTGCCCTCATTCGCTGCTGTGCTGCACGACGACCAGCAGCTGCGCCGGCTGCTCGCCGACCGAGCGCAGGCGGTGCGGTGCCTGGGCATTGAAGTGCAGCGCATCGCCCTGCTCCAGCAACACCCGTTCATTCATGAAATCGACCTCCACCTGGCCTGCGTGGACGAACAGAAACTCCTCCCCCTCATGCTCCTTGAAGGTCGGGTCGCTGAACTCGGTCGGCGGCTGGATCAGGAACGGCAACAAGCTGTGTTGCCCGAACTGGCGGGTCAACGCCGCATAGCCCGGCCCATGGCCATCGCCCACCAGCGCCTGGCGTTCGCCCTGGCGTACCAGGCTGTAGCGGCTCTGCCCGGCCTGCTCCTCGGCGAACAGCTCTTCGACATTGACGTTCAATGCCCGTGCCAGCCTGAGCGCCGCAGCGATCGACGGCGTGTTCAGGCCACGCTCCACTTTGGACAGGTAGCTCTTGGTCATGCCGGATTTTTCGGCCAGCGTCTCAAGCGTGACCCCAAGTTTTTTTCTCAATAATTTCAATCGGTTAGGCATGCGACGCGCTTTTCCCGGAACCACAGGCTTGTCCATGACACTTTGTGTCATATAGGATTATTTGTGTCACGAACTGACCCGTTCCTCGACCGACCAAAGCTTTGGAACAGGCCAGCGCTGACATCGCTCATCACGCCACAGAGGAAACCCCCATGGCCAAGACCCTGACACACAGCAAGGACCAACTGGTCCAGCAGGCGCTGACGCAGATGCAAGGCTCGCTTGCCGATAATACGTGGACTGTGCGAGAAAAGCTGGCCCTGACCTGCCGAATTCTGTTCGAGCATGGCCACGACTCCGGTCTGGCCGGGCAGATCAGTGCCCGCGGCCCGCAACCTGGCACCTTCTACACCCAGCAGCTGGGACTGGGTTTCGATGAAATCAGCGCCAGCAACCTGCTGCTGGTCAACGAGGACCTCGAAGTGCTCGAAGGCCAGGGCATGCCCAACCCGGCCAATCGCTTCCACAGCTGGGTGTACCGCGCCCGCCCGGACGTGAACTGCATCATCCACACCCACCCGACCCACGTCGCCGCGCTGTCGATGCTGGAAGTCCCGCTGCAGATTTCGCACATGGACCTGTGCCCGCTCTACGACGACTGCGCCTTCCTCGAAGCCTGGCCTGGCGTGCCGGTGGGCAACGAGGAAGGCGAAATCATCAGCACCGCGCTGGGGGACAAGCGCGCCATCCTGCTCTCGCACCATGGCCAGCTGTCCACCGGCACCAGCATCGAGCAGGCCTGTGTGTATGCCCAGCTGATCGAACGCGCCGCACGCCTGCAACTGCTGGCGATGTCAGCCGGTACCCTCAAGCCCATCGCCCCGGCACTGGGCCGCGAAGCCCACGACTGGATCGACCGGCCCAAGCGCCATGCCGCTGCCTTCAACTACTTTGCCCGGCAGTGCCTGCGCACCCACACCGACTGCCTGAACTGATCCCTGAATGCCTTGCTTGCGGAGCCTTTTAAAATGACCACTGAAATCCACGGCATCATCGGCTACACCATCACCCCCTTCAGCGCTAGCGGCGAACAGCTCGACCTGCCTGCGCTGGGCCAGTCCATCGAACGCCTGATCGACGGCGGCGTACAGGCCATCGCGCCACTGGGAAGCACCGGCGAAGGTGCATACCTCAGCGACAGCGAATGGCAGCAGGTGGCCGAGTACAGCCTCGCCCAGATCGGCAAACGGGTGCCCAGCATCGTCAGCGTGTCCGACCTGACCACCGCCGGCGCCGTGCGCCGCGCCCGCTTTGCCCAGGCCCAGGGCGCCGACGCGGTGATGGTACTGCCGGCCGCCTACTGGAAGCTCAGCGAAGCCGAGATCCTCCAGCACTACCGGGCGATTGGTGAGGCCATCGATATCCCGATCATGCTCTACAACAACCCGGCCACCAGCGGCACCGACATGTCGGTGGAGCTGATCCTGCGCATCGTCCGCGCGGTGGCCAACGTGACCATGGTCAAGGAGAGCACTGGCGACATCCAGCGCATGCACAAGCTGCAGTTGCTGGGTGAAGGCCAGGTGCCGTTCTACAACGGCTGCAATCCACTGGCGCTGGAGGCCTTCGTGGCTGGCGCCAAAGGTTGGTGCACGGCAGCGCCTAACCTGATTCCAGCACTTAACCAAAGCTTGTATCAGGCCGTGCTGAATGGAGAGCTGGCGCAGGCCAGGGCGCTGTTCTACCGGCAGCTGCCGCTGTTGGACTTCATTCTCAAAGGCGGGTTGCCGGCGACCATCAAGGCGGGGTTGGCAATGACCGGATTGCCGGTGGGTGAGCCACGCAAGCCAGTCTTCGGGCTGGACGAGCCGGGTCGAGCGGCGTTGGCGGCATTGTTGGCAAAGCTGGCTGACTGAAAACCTGAACCGGCTTGTTCGCGGGCACGCCCACGAAGAAGCCGGTTTACCCACTATTTCAAGGCATCACTGGCGGCACGTACTGCAAGGTTGTCCCCAGTGCCCACAGCAGCACCAATACCAACGGCACATGCACCAGCAACTGCACGAACGAGAAGCCGATCAGATCACGCGCCTTGAGCCCCAGCACGCCCAGCAACGGCAGCATGTAGAACGGGTTGATCAGGTTCGGTAGCGCCTCGGCGGCATTGTAGATCTGCACCGCCCAGCCCAGGTGGTACTTCAGGTCGTTGGCCACCAGCATCACGTACGGTGCTTCGATGATCCACTTGCCACCGCCCGACGGGATGAAGAAGCCCAGCACTGCCGAGTACACCCCCATCAACAGCGCGTAGGTATCGTGGGTGGCGATCTGGGTGAAGAACAGCGAGATGTGATGGGCCAGGGTCTGCTCGTCCACACCTTTGACCTGGGTGAGGATCGCAGCAATCGAGCCATACAGCGGGAACTGGATCAGCACTCCGGTGGTGGTCGGCACGGCGCGCGCCACGGCATCGAGGAAGCTGCGCGGGCGCCAGTGGAGCAAGGCCCCGAGCATGATGAACAGCAGGTTGTAGGTGTTCAGCCCGGAAATCGCGGTGATCGCCGGTTTGGTGGCGAACTCCTGGTACAGCCAGCCGCCGGCCAGGGCCACCAGCATCAGGATCAGGATTGGGCTGTGCTCCAGCCATTCGCCCGGGCGGGTACGCTTGGCTGCCGGCGGTGCAGTGAAGCTTGGGTCGACGCCACAGTCTTCGGCGCTGCGCGCACTGTTCGGGCCGGGGGCCGTGGCGTAGGCGATCACCAGCGAGACAATCACCAGGGCCGCCAGCATCACGCCGGACTGCCAGAGGAAAATGGTCTCGGTGAACGGGATCACGCCGGTGATCGACAGGATCGATGGCGGCAGGCTGGCCGGGTTGGCCTGCAACTGCGCGGCCGAGGACGACAGGCCCAGCGCCCAGACAGCCCCCAGCCCCAGGTAGGCGGCGGCACCGGCAGCGCGGTAGTCCATCTTCAGTTCGGTACGACGAGCCAGGGCCCGCACCAGCAGGCCGCCGAACACCAGCGACAGGCCCCAGTTGAGCAGCGAGGCCAGCATCGAGATCAGCGCGACCCAGCACACTGCCGAGCGGCCATTTTTCGGGATGCGCGCCAGACGGTCGATCAGGCGGGCGGCGGGTGGCGAGCTGGCCACCACGTAGCCGCCGATAACCACGAAGGCCATCTGCATGGTGAACGGGATCAGGCTCCAGAAGCCATCGCCGAAGGCCTTGGCGGTGTCGGTCGGCTTGGCGCCCATGGCCAGGGCGCCAGTGCACACCAGTAGCACGGCCAGAGCGGCGAATACCCAGGAGTCGGGGAACCAGCGTTCAGCCCAGTTGGAACAGCGCAGGGCAAAGCGGGCGGAGCGGCTGTCTTGGATTTCAGCGGCCACGGTTACTTCCTTTTATTGGTCTTATCGGATTTTTCTGCAAGAAC
>NZ_JBKGGW010000046.1:0-45312 GCF_052041945.1 Pseudomonas sp. SMN11
AGGATCAGGTTGAACGGCGTCTGCGTCGCCCGCCGGAACCGTGTGAACCCCGCCTCCTCGAACACCGCCCGCAGCCGCGCCTCCCCAGCCTGAGCCCCCAACCCCAGCCCCACCTCCTGCGACAGCGAGTTCGGCGTGCAGATGAACGTCGACGCCGCATAGAACAGCCGCCCGACCGGCGTCAGGTTGCCCTCCAGCGAGTCTTCGGCGTAGGGCTCCACCAGCATCACCGTGCCATCCGCCTTCAACGCCCGGTAGGCATGCTTCGCCGCGCCCACGGGGTCGCCCATGTCATGCAGGCAATCGAAGAAGCACACCAGATCGTGGTCATGCCCCGGGTAGTCCTTGGCCGATGCCTGCTGGAAGCTCACACGCTGCGCCAACCCGGCCTCGCGCGCACGCTCGCTGGCCGTGGCAATGGAGGGTGCGTGATAGTCATAGCCGGTGAAGCTGGACGCTGGAAACGCCTGGGCCAGGACCAGGGTCGAAGCGCCATGGCCACAACCGACATCCGCCACCTTGGCCCCGGCCTGCAGCTTGGCGACCACGCCTTCAAGCGCGGGCAGCCAGTCCGCCACTAGAAAGGTGCGATAACCGGGCCTGAAGAAGCGCTCGGTGCCACTGAACATGCACGGGTGGTGGTCACCCCAGGCCAACCCGCCGTCGCCGCGCATGGCCGCCACCAGCTTGTCCTTGTCATGGAACAGTGCCGCGATCACCGCCGCGCCACCAGCCATGTAGGCCGGCGAATCTTCCAGGGCCAGGGCCATGGCCTGCTCTTCAGGCAGAACGAACGTCCCCTTGTCAAACACCATGTAGCCGGAGGCCGCCTGGGCGTTGAGCCACTCGCGCACCAGCCTTGGGTGGCAACCGGTCTTTGCCGCCAGCGCCTCGGGGCTGGTCGGCTGGCTATCGGCCATGGCCCGGTACAGCCCGAGTTCATCGCCGAGGATCACATTGGCCAGGGTCGCCGCAGCGCCCATGTCACCTACCAGCTTGCCCATGAATTCGTGAAGCCTTGCCTCGTCCATGACCTGCCCTCCTCTGCAAGAAGGCCACCGTCGACGATCAAGTCCGGTTCGAGGGAGCGGTGGTCAGTGGGATGAATGGATGTATATCCGTTATGAGTTTAGTCCCTCGGCACCATAACCACTTGAGCCAACTAATCAGCCTCCACTGTCATACAACTGACATCTCTTAGTGCGACTTCCCCTCAACTTCCAGACCTGCGCCAGGCGCCCTTTTGTGCGTCGGGAAGATGCGTTTGCCTTTTATTTGCAAAGCAAACGTGTGCACGAACAAGGCGCCCTCAGATCCGGGCTCAAGTAACAAGATTTAAACAAAAATGTGACATTTTTTTTCTGCTTTTTCGCCAAGGATCTCTGCGGCCAAATGCCAGACACCTGCGTAAGCAGGGGTACTGCCCGTACAGGTTCACACCATGGAGCTTTGAATGAAGGTTACGGTTTTCGGTACCGGCTATGTCGGCCTTACCCAGGCGGTATGCCTGGCCCAGGTGGGGCACTCGGTGTTATGCATGGATATCAACGCCGAGCGGGTGGTGGCGCTCAGCGAGGGGCACTGCCCGATCTTCGAGCCCGGCCTTGCGCCCCTGTTGGAGAAGAACCTGGCCTGCGGTCGCCTGCGTTTCACCACCGACGCAGCAGAAGCTGCGCAGTACGCCAGGTTGCAGTTCATCGCTGTAGGCACCCCGCCACAGGCCGATGGCAGCGCCGACATGCGCTATGTGTTCAGTGTAATCGACGGCATCCTCGAACATGCCGATGGCCCCAAGGTCATCGTCAACAAGTCCACCTCGCCGGTGGGCACGGTAGACCGCATCAAGGCGCGAATCAGCCAGGCGGTCGCCGACGCAGACCGCTACCAGGTGATCAGCAACCCCGAATTCCTCAAGGAAGGCTCCGCAGTGGAAGACTGCATGCGCCCGGACCGCATCATCATCGGCGGCGCCGAACCGGCCGAGGTCGAGCTGCTGCGTGAGCTGTACCAGCCGTTCAGCCGCAATCACGAAAAAGTCATGGTCATGGACGCGCGCAGCGCCGAGCTGACCAAGTACGCCGCCAACTGCATGCTGGCGACCAAGATTTCCTTCATCAACGAAATGGCCAACCTGGCCGAGCACCTGGGGGCCGACATCGAAATGGTCCGCCGCGGCATCGGCTCGGACCCGCGCATCGGTTACGACTTCATCTACCCCGGCTGCGGCTTCGGCGGCTCGTGCTTCCCCAAGGACCTGCAGGCGCTGCGCAGGACCGCCGAGGCCGAAGGCCTCGACCCGCTGCTGCTGGGCGCGGTGGAAGCGGTCAACCAGCGGCAGAAGAGCCGGCTGTTCAGCAAGATCCAGCGCCACTACCCCGGCGGCCTGCACGGCAAGGTCTTCGCCTTGTGGGGGTTGTCGTTCAAAGCCAACACCGATGACATCCGCGAAGCCTCCAGCCTGGTGCTGCTCGAAGCACTGTGGGCCGCCGGCGCCAGCGTCCAGGCCCACGACCCGCAAGCCATGCAGGAGATCCAGCGGCACTATGGCACTCGCCCCGACCTGAAACTGGTGCCGTGCAAGGACGATACTCTGGAAGGTGCCGATGCCCTGGTGATCGTCACCGAGTGGCAGGACTACCGCGTGCTGAACCTGGACAAGGTCCCGCAGCAACTGACTGACCGCGTGGTGTTCGACGGCCGCAACCTGTTCGAACCCGAGCACATGGCCGCTGCCGGCCTCACGTACTACGGCATTGGCCGTGGCCAGGTGAATCCACCATGCCCGTACTGATCACCGGCGCGGCCGGATTCATCGGTTTCCACCTGGCCCGCCGCCTGTGCGAAGCGGGCATCGAAGTGGTGGGCATCGACAACCTCAACGCCTACTACAGCGTCGAGCTCAAACTGGCGCGCCTGCAACAGTTGCTCGCCTACCCCAGTTTCCGCTTCCAGACGGTCGACATCGCCAACGCCGCCGACCTGCAGCAGCTGTTCGCCGGGCAGCCGTTCAGCGAAGTGATCCACCTGGCGGCGCAGGCCGGTGTGCGCTACTCGCTAGACAACCCTGCGGTCTATGGGCAGTCCAACCTGACCGGCTTTCTCAACCTCCTCGAAGCCTGCCGCCAGCACCCACCGCGGCATCTGATCTATGCCTCCAGCAGTTCGGTGTACGGCGCCAATACCAAGCAGCCGTTCAGCATCGATGACCCGGTCGAGCAGCCGATTTCGCTGTATGCCGCGAGCAAACGCGCCAACGAGCTGATGGCCCACAGCTACGCGCACCTGTACCAGCTGCCGATCACCGGCCTGCGCTTTTTCACCGTCTATGGCCCGTGGGGCCGCCCCGACATGGCGCTGTTCAAGTTCACCCGGGCGATGCTCGACGGCCAGCCGATCGAGATCTACAACCACGGCCAGATGGCGCGGGACTTCACCTACATCGACGACATCGTCGAAAGCATCCTGCGCCTGCGCCAGAAGCCGCCACGGCCCGAGACCGGGCAACCGCCCTGCCAGCTGTTCAACATCGGCCGCGGCCAGCCGGTGCGCCTGCTGGAATTCGTCGACTGCCTGGAGGACGCGCTGGGTATCAAGGCCCGGCGCGAGTACCTGCCCTTGCAGGCGGGTGACGTGCTGGAAACCTGGGCGGATGTGGAGTCACTGACGCGCTGGATCAATTTTTCGCCGAGCACCCCGCTGAAGCACGGCGTCGCCGCTTTCGTTGGCTGGTACCGGGATTTCTACCGGGTTTGACCACGCAATCATTACAAGAACACAGGTAGCCTCAATGACTGATCCACTTGACCTCTCGGTACTGATCCCCGCCAAGAATGAGGTCGACAACCTGCCGGCGTTGCTGGCGGAAATCCGCACGGCACTGGCCAATGAAAACTACGAAGTGCTGGTCGTCGACGACGGCAGCACCGACCAGACACTCAACAGGCTGAAGCAGCTCAAGCAGCAGGGCTTCACCCAGTTGCGCATCCTGCGCCACGACCGCTCGCTGGGCCAGAGCACCTCCATCTGGCATGCCGCCCAGGCTGCCCGTGGCCGCTGGCTGGCCACCCTCGACGGCGACGGGCAAAACGACCCGGCCGACATCTCTGGCATGCTCGCCCTGGTACGCGGCAACGAAGACTTCGCCGGCGGCATCCAGCTGGTCGCCGGCCACCGGGTCAACCGCCGCGATACCGCCAGCAAGCGCTGGGCCTCGCGCTTTGCCAACGGCCTGCGCAGCCGCCTGCTCAAGGACGCCACGCCAGACACCGGCTGCGGCCTGAAACTGATCGACCGCGACGCCTTCCTGCGCTTGCCCTATTTCGACCACATGCACCGCTTCATACCGGCGCTGATCCTGCGCCACAAGGGCCGCATGCTGGTGCACCCGGTTAACCACCGCCCGCGCCATGCCGGGGTGTCCAAGTACGGCAACCTGGACCGCGCCCTGGTCGGCGTTCTCGACCTGGTCGGGGTCTGGTGGCTGATCCGCCGCACTCGCCTCGACACCCAACCCCAGGAGCTCGAAGGATGACCCGCGAAACCCTCTGGCTGATCGTCGGCTTCGCCGGCCAGGTCGTGTTCACCGGCCGCTTCGTCCTGCAGTGGCTGTACAGCGAATTCAAGAAACGCAGCGTGATCCCGGTGGGCTTCTGGTACCTGAGCATGCTCGGCAGCGCCCTGCTGCTGATCTACGCCATCTACCGCGAAGACCCGGTGTTCATCATCGGCCAGTCGTTCGGCCTGGTGGTCTACCTGCGCAACCTGCAATTGATTGCCCGCCACAAAGAGCAGAAGGAATAGCCCTTGCCCAGGTTCAAGACGCTCGGGGCCGAACGCCTGGCCCTGGTTGTACTCGCTGTGCTGCTGGTCGGTGCCGGCATCGGCTGGCGCCAGCCGATGAACGTCGATGAGGAGCGCTTCCTCGGCGTTGCCCTGGAGATGCTCCAGAGCGGCAACTGGTTCATCCCCCACCGCGCTGCAGAAATCTACGGCGACAAGCCACCGCTGTTCATGTGGACCGTGGCCCTGTTCAGCTACCTGACCGGCTTGCCCAAGGTCGCCCTGTACCTGCCGGGGTTAATGTCCGCGGCGACCATTACCCTGGTGCTGCATGACCTGGGGCGTCGTTTGTGGACCCGGCGTGTTGGCGTGATTGCCGCGCTCTTGTTCCTGGCGACCTACCAGAGCTACAGCATCCTGCGTACCGGGCAGATCGACAGCTACCTGTGCCTGTGGGTGGCGCTGGGCCTCTACGGCATGGTCCGCCACCTACTGCTCGGGCCAGCCTGGGGCTGGTTCTACCTGGCCTGCGCGGCCATGGGCCTGGGCATCATCAGCAAGGGCGTGGGGTTTGTCCCGGCGCTGATGCTGCTGCCTTATGCCTGGGCGGTGCGCAAAGGCTGGCGCGGCGTGGTGGCGTATCCCGGCCAGGGTGGGCGCTGGAGCCTGGGCTTCGTCTGGCTGCTGGCAGGCTGCGCGGTGTGGCTGCTGCCGCTGCTGATCTCGATCGCCCACGGCGGCGGTGCGGCGGAACTGGCCTACCTGAAGGAGATTCTCCTGCGCCAGACCGCCAACCGCTATGCCAATGCCTGGGACCATCGCGAGCCCTTCTGGTACTTCTTCGTCAAGGTCATCCCGCAATACTGGCTGCCGCTGATCCTGGCCTTGCCGTGGCTGGTCCCGGCCTGGCACCGGCAGCTGCAGAAACGCGATGGGCGCTTCCTGCTGCTGCTCGGCTGGGTGGCACTGGTGCTGCTGTTCTTCAGCCTGAGCAGCGGCAAACGCAAGCTCTATATCTTCCCGGCCCTGCCAGGCCTGGTACTGGCCATCGCGCCGCTGGTGCCGTGGCTGCTCAAGCGCTGGCTGCAGCGCCGCCCCGGCTGGCGCAAGGCGTTCACCGCCATTGCCGTGGCCTGGTTCTGCCTGTGGTTCGCCCGCGGTTTCGTCGAGCCACTCAAGGAAGGCCAGAACCCCCACGAAACCTTGATGGCCGAAGCCGCACGCGCCACCGGTGGTGGCGAGCTAGTGTTGGTCAACTGGCGTGAAGGGCACTGGCTGTTCGCCCGACAACCCATCGTCCATTTCGGTTTCGCCAACCAATCCAAGCCGGAAACGGCCGTGTATTGGCTGCGCCAAAATCCCTCGGCCTTCGCCCTGATTCCGGAAACGGAGCTGGGCCGCTGCTTCAACACCGACAAGGCCCACCGGCTGGGCGATACCTCGCGCGCCGAGTGGTACGTAGTCGGTGCCGATGCCGACAACGGTCAATGCCAGCCAGCCGTGCCTGCACAGGTCTATCACTTCGCCTGGGCCAACACCCCCAGGAACCTGCAAACCGCAGCACAGGGGCCCGCACAATGACGACCCAGACCCTGCCAGTGCCACGCCGGCACCTGTGGCGACGCTTGAACCGCTGGGGCCAGATCAGCGCAGTCGGCGTGCTGGTGGCCATGGCCCTGTTGGGTATCGAAGCCGCCCGCTCGTTCTGGCCGCAGCAGCTCTACGCGCACCTGAGCAACCGCTGGACCGGCGACACTGCGCCCGGCAAGAACATCTGGCTGCCGGACTTCAAGGTCACGATCGACGCCAAGGTGGTGGCGCCAGACCTGGACAACCTCTCCGGCATCACCTACGACTACGACCGTGACCGGCTGCTGGCGATCACCAATGGTGTACCCATGGAGTTGCTGGAGCTGAGCAAGACCGGCGACATCCTGGCGCGCTATCCGCTGGTGGGTTTCGAAGACACCGAGGGCCTGGCGTACCTGGGCAATGGCCGCCTGGCCATCAGCGACGAGCAGAAGCAAAGGCTGGACGTGATCACCCTGCCCGACCACCCGCAGCTGATCCACGCCAGCGAGGCCCAGTGGATCACCCTCGACATCAACCCGACCTTCCGCAACAAGGGCTTCGAGGGAGTGACCTACGACCGCCAGCACGACCGCCTGTTTGCCATCAAGGAGCGCGACCCACGCCAGCTGTTCAGCGTGACCGGCATGCTCACGGCGCTTAGCGGCGGCCCCCTGCAAATGACCGTCAGCGACCGACGCGACTGGGTCAAGCGCAGCGTGTTTGCCACCGATCTGTCCGACGGCTACTACGACCCGGGTACCGGCCACCTGCTGGTACTCAGCGACCAGTCGAAGAACATCACCGAGCTCGATGGTGATGGCCGCTTCGTCAGTATCCGTTCGCTGCGTGCCCGGCTCGGTGGGCTGCACCGTGATGCGCCGCAGCCCGAAGGCATGACCATGGACAGCGCCGGCAACCTCTACATCGTCAGCGAGCCGAACCTGTTCTACGTCTTCAGCAAGCCCTGAAGCCCGCTGCCTGGTCCTTTCGCCTGCGGGCCCTTGCAAATTCACAAGTCTCGAAATACTGTATGAATATTCAGTATTTCGAGACATCCTCATGCAGCTCATTGCCAAACTCGGCATTCTTGCCGATGCCGCCAAGTACGATGCCTCATGCGCCAGCAGCGGCGCGCCGAAACGCAGCTCCCGTGGCAGCGATGGCTTGGGCGCGACCGATGGCATGGGCATCTGCCACAGCTACACCCCCGATGGCCGCTGCGTGTCGCTGCTCAAGGTACTGCTGACCAACTTCTGCCTGTATGATTGCCAGTACTGCGTCAACCGCCGCTCCAGCAACGTGCCACGGGCCCGTTTCAGCCCTGAGGAAGTGGTGCGCCTGACCCTGGATTTCTACCGGCGCAACTGCATCAGCGGCCTGTTCCTCAGCTCCGGGATCATCCGCTCGGCCGACTACACCATGGAACAGCTGATCCGCGTGGCGCGCCTGCTGCGCGAAGAACACAACTTCCGTGGCTACATCCACCTCAAGACCATCCCCGACGCCGACCCGCTGCTGATCGAAGAAGCCGGGCGCCTGGCCGACCGCCTCAGCGTCAACATCGAGTTGCCCACCGATGCCAGCCTCAAGCGCCTGGCCCCGGAGAAGCAGGCACATACCATCCGTCAGGCCATGGGCGTGATTCATCAGGGCCAGCAGGCCGTGGCCGGTGAGCCGAAAGCACCGCGCTTCACCCCGGCCGGGCAGAGCACCCAGGTGATCGTCGGCGCCGATGCCACCGACGACAGCACCCTGCTGCGCAACGCCGAGTCGCTGTACCAGGGCTATGGGCTCAAGCGCGTGTACTACTCGGCCTTCAGCCCGATCCCCGACAGCCCAGGCAGCGTGCCGCTGGCCGCCCCGCCCCTGCTGCGCGAACATCGCCTGTACCAGGCCGACTTCCTGCTGCGTGGCTACGGCTACAAGGCCGGCGAGCTGCTCGGCGACGCCGGCAACCTGGCGCTGGACATCGACCCGAAACTGGCCTGGGCGCTGTCCAACCGCGAGGTGTTCCCGCTGGATGTTAACCGTGCCGAACCGGCGCTGCTGGCGCGCATTCCCGGCATTGGCCTGCGCAGCGTGCAACGGCTGGTGGCCCTGCGCCGCGAGCGGCGGGTGCGCTACGACGACCTGATCCAGCTGCGCTGCGTACTGGACAAGGCGCGGCCGTTCATCGTCACCAGCGATTACCGCCCCGCCGATGGCGAACTGCGCAGTGGCTTGCTCAGGGCGCGCCTGCGCGAACCTCAGGCACCGCAGCAGATGGGGTTGTGGGGGTGATTGCGCTCGATTGCGATGACCAGTTCGGCACCTGGCGCAACCAGGCCCGTACCCTGCTCGGTCACGGTATCGACCCCGCCGACGTGACTTGGGCGCAAGGCCCGATTCAGGACCTGCTGGCCCTGCCCACACCTTTGCCCGAAGGTCCCGGCCCGTTTCGCGCCAAGGTGCCTGCCGCGTTGCTGACGCAAGTGGAGCACGCGGCCCGCTACCGCGGCGAGCAACGCTGGAGCCTGCTGTATGAAGTGCTCTGGCGGGTGGCCCACGGCGACCGCACCGCCATGCTGGCCGGTGACCGGCTGGGCAGTGAATTGCAGCGGCGCATCAAGCAGGTCAGCCGTGAGGCGCACCACCTGCATGCGTTCGTGCGCTTCGTGCCGCTGCCAGAGGCGCTGGCCGAACAGTTGCAGCTCGACCTGGTCGCCTATCACGAACCTGCCCACGACATCCTGGAAAGCGCCAGCGCGCACTTCGCCGATCGCCTGGGGCGCCAGCGCTGGCTGATCGCAACGCCGCGGGACGGCATTCGCTTCGACGGCCAGTCTTTCGAATATCACCGCCATTGCCCGGATGATTGGCGGCAATGGGCACACAATGCCGACGACCCCGGTGCCGAGCTGTGGCGTACCTATTACCGGCAC
This sequence comes from Pseudomonas sp. SMN11, assembly GCF_052041945.1. Taxonomy (NCBI): domain Bacteria; kingdom Pseudomonadati; phylum Pseudomonadota; class Gammaproteobacteria; order Pseudomonadales; family Pseudomonadaceae; genus Pseudomonas; species Pseudomonas sp. SMN11. Next base: position 9,273 of record NZ_JBKGGW010000046.1, read on the forward strand.
ACCTTCAACCCGGCCCGGCTCAACCCCGATGCCCTGCGCCTGCACATGCCGGGACGGTTCTGGCGGCACCTGCCGGAAGGCATGCTGATTCCGCAGCTCGAAGGCCTGGCGCGGCAAGGCAAGCAGCGCGACGGCCAGGCGCTGGAAGTAGCCAGCCAGCGTGGCAAGAAGATCACCCGCTCCGGGTAATTTGTGAAAATTTTGTAATGGATTCGGTATACCACCTTCCCAAGGTGCGACACATCCTGACAAACTTACTGCTAATCGTTCTCATATTCACTTGCATTAGCATACGTCAGGAGCCCACCCTACATGTTGTCGCCCCTCGCGCACACGCGCCCCCTCGCCGCCCGTAACCTGCTCGCCATGGCCGTCTGCATGGCAATCGCCACTCCGGCACTGGCTGAAGACGCCCCAACCACACTGGAACTGGGCGCCACTGAAATCAGCTCCGACGCGCTGGGCAGCACCACCGAGGGCTCGGGCTCCTACACCACCGGCTCCATGTCCACTGCCACCAAGCTGCCGCTGAGCATGCGTGAAACGCCCCAGGCGGTGACCGTGATAACCCGCCAGCGCATGGACGACCAGGCCATGACCAGCATCAACGACGTGGTCAAGGCCACGCCTGGCCTGTTCCTCGACTACTCCAGCGGCCCGGGCCGGCAAAGCTATTCGGCACGCGGCTTCGACATCGACAACCTGATGTACGACGGCATCCCCAGCGGCTACACCGGCTACGTGGTCGGCGCCCAACCCAACCTGGCGATGTTCGACCGGGTCGAAGTGGTGCGCGGCGCCACCGGCCTGGTCACCGGTGCCGGCAACCCTTCGGCGGCCATCAACCTGGTGCGCAAGCGCCCTCTGGCCGAACAGAAGGTCACCCTGACCGGTGCCGCCGGCAGCTGGGACAACTACCGTGGCGAGGTCGACGCCTCCAGCCCGCTCAACGGCAGCGGCACGCTGCGTGGGCGTGTGGTGGCGTCCTACCGCGACACCAATAGCTACATCGATGACGTCGAGGAAGACCACGGCCTGTTCTATGCAGTGACCGAGGCGGACCTGTCCGATGACACCAGCCTGATGCTCGGTTTCTCCCACCAGAAGGACAAGACCAATTACTTCTGGGGCGCCATGCCGACTGCCCTCGACGGCCATCACATGGGCTTCTCGCGCTCCTACAACCCGGGCAGCGACTGGGAAAACAAAGATCAGGAAATCGATACCGTATTTGCCGAGTTGCGCCAGCGCCTGGCCAACGACTGGAAACTGCAGCTCAATGCCAACTACGCGCAGCAACAGGCCACCTTCACCGGTTCCTACCAGTCGCGCTGGGCCGGGCTGCAGGCACCGATTGCGCGCACGGTCTACCAGTCCAGGCATCAGGAGAACCAGGCTGGCCTGGATGCCTTTGTCAGCGGGCCGTTCGACCTGCTTGGTCGCAGCCATGAGCTGGTGGTCGGCGCCAGCAAGCGCATCTACGACATGGACACACGCAACTACAGCCCGTACGACATGTTCTGGCCGCTCAACGGCAGCAAACCGGACTTCGTGCACACCGGCAACCAGCGCGAAGTCACCACCCAGGAAGGCGTGTACCTCACCACCCGCCTGAACCTGGCCGACCCGCTCAAGCTGATCCTCGGCGGGCGCCTGGACTGGTACGACTACGACAACCGCGATGGCGACGGCGACTACAAGGTCACCCGCAATGTCACCAAGTATGCAGGCCTGATCTACGACCTCGACGACCATCACTCGGTGTATGTCAGCTACAGCGACATCTTCACCCCGCAAAGCTCGAAGGACATTTCCGGCACTCCGGTAAAACCTATCGTGGGCAAGAACTACGAGGTGGGGATCAAGGGCGAATACTTCGGTGGCGCGCTCAATGCCAGCATCGCGCTGTTCCGCATCGACCAGGAAAACCGTGCCACCCAGGTGTTCGTCGCGAATTGCCCGCAAACCTCCTGCTACGAGGCCTCCGGCGAGGTCCGCAGCCAGGGTATCGACATGGAGCTGCAGGGCGCACTGACACCGAACTGGCAGGTCGGTGGCGGCTACACCTATGCCCGCGCGCACACCATCAAGGACGCCGCCAACCCCGCCAATGTCAACCAGCGTTTCGACACCGACACCCCGGAGCACATGTTCAAGCTGAACACGGTGTACCACTTCCAGGGGCCGCTGGAGAAGCTGCGCGTGGGTGGCAACATCTCGTGGCAGAGCCGTATCTACAACGACTTCACCGTGGCCGATGGCAGTGAGTACCGGCTGATTCAAGGGTCTTACGCGGTCACCGACCTGATGGCCGGCTACCGAGTCAACCAGAATCTGGACCTGCAGCTCAATGCCAACAACGTGTTCGACCGCAAGTACTATTCGGCCATTGCCAGTTCGGTGGACTATGCCGGCGATACCTGGGGGGCGCCGCGTAACATGATGCTGACGGCCAAGTACAGCTTCTGATTGTTCGCCGTTACATCTTCAGCGCCTGTGAGGCCGCGCGCCACCCGCGCGGCCTCACAGACGCTATTGATTCAGTCAGCCAAACAACCTGGCCAGGCAGCCGAGCTTCTTCTTGTACGAACGCCGGGCCGCCAGCGCATCCTCCAGGCTCACCGCCAAAAACCGCGCCTGCTGGTTCGGCTGCATCTGCCCGATCAGGTCCAGGTCGGCACTGATCACCGTGCCGATCATCGCATAGCCACCGCCCGACACCGCATCCCGGTGCAGGATGATCGGCTCCAGCCCCGCCGGCACCTGGATCGAGCCGATCGGGTAGCAGCTGTCGACGATGTTCGAGGGGTCCGACCCTGCGCCAAACGGCTGCTCACGTGGCTGGAAGCTCAGCGCACCGCCGCCCTTGTAACGGTAACCGATGCGGTCGGCTTCGGAGCCAACAGTCCAGGCATCGGTGAAAAAGCTTTTCGCCGCCGCCTCGGTCAAGCGGTGGAAATACAGCCCCGGCACCACCCGCAACACCACTTCGCCGCCCAACGATTGGCGCAAGGCCATTGGCAGGCTGGCGCCGGCGCGGCTCTTGCCACTCGGCACGCCGACCGGCAGCAGGTCACCGGCCACCAGCTTGCGCCCCTGCAAGCCACCGAGCGCGCCCAACGCATAGGTCGAGCGGCTGCCAAGTACCTCGGGTACATCGATACCTCCTGCTACGGCCAGGTACGCCCGCGCGCCCGCAGTAGGGAAGCCGAAGCGCAGCACCTGCCCGGCACGCACCGCGAAGGCGGTGTCCGGGCGCTGTTCGCGGCCATCGAGCAACACCGGTATCTGCGCACCGCACACTGCCACCAGTGCGTCATGCTGAAACTCCAGTTCCGGCCCCACCAGCGTGCATTCCAGGCCCGCCGCACCTGCGGGGTTGCCGACCAGGTGGTTGGCGGCCTGCAAGGCATACTGGTCCAGCGCACCGGAAGGCGGGATTCCCAGGTGGTAATAGCCTTCGCGGCCCATGTCCTGCACCGAGGTAGCCAATCCGGGTTTGATGACCTTGATCATGCCAGCTCCTCCTGCAGCGATTTGGGGTAACCGACCGGGTCGGCGAGAAATGCATCCAGGGAAAACTCCACCGGGCGGATACGCAGGTCGAAGCGCCCCTCCTCGACATCTGCCACCGCCTGGTCATAGGCCTGGCGGTCGATGGGCTTGAACTGCACGATATCGCCCGGGCGGAAGAACACCATGTGCTCCTTCAGGTAGGCCAGCGACTGCTGCGGGTCGTAGATCGGTGCCGGGGTCACGCCGAACATCTGGTAGCCCCCTGCCCCGCGCACCGAATAGATGCAGCCGAAGCAGCCACCATGGCCGAGGGTCAGCTTGGGCGTGTCGGTGCGTGGGCGCAGGTATTTGGGCACCTGCAACTGTCGCTCGCGCTCCACCATCTGGAACATGAACGGCAAGCCGGCGACGAAGCCAACCATCGACACGAACCACGGCGCGCCACTGTGCGCGGCAATGAACGCCTCGACGTCGGCCAGACCGTTGATGCGCGCCGCGTACTCCAGGTCGGTGCTGTCGGGGTCCTGGTGACGGTCACGGAATCGCATGAGGGTTTCGTGGGTCCAGGGGTCGTTGTACAGCACCGGGATCTCGATGATCCGCGTGCTCAACGAACGCTCGGCCACTGCCTCGGCCTCGGCGCCACGCACGGCTTCGAGCAGCGCCGCGGGGGCAATGCGGTCCGGGTCGAAGCGGATCTGGAACGAGGCGTTGGCCAGGCAGATGTCGAGCACCCCCTCCAGCGCCAGGCGCTCCACCGCACGGGTCACCGCCATGCCCTTGAAGAAGGCCTCCAGCGACATGCTGTCGCTGACTTCGGCGAACAGGTGCTCGTCGGCACCGAAGCTGTAGCGGATGGGGGTATTGGCCATGTCTGCTCCTTTTTTGGAATCTTTATCGAACGGCAGGCAAAACGGCAGGCCGTGGCGTCTTCGCGCCAGCAGCCGTCGGAACTCAACGCGGTGCACGCACCTCAATGCCGGCGGCGTCCAATGCCGCACGCGTGGCTTCGACCAGATCGAGTGCGCCCGGGGTGTCGCTGTGCAGGCAGATGGAATCGAAATCGATCGCCAGGTCCTGGCCTTCCACGGTACGCACCACACCCTCCTGGCAGGCCCGCAGCACCCGCTCGGCGACCCGTTGCGGCTCGTAACCCCGCACATGGCGGGTAAACACGATGGAACCACTCAGATCGTACTCGCGGTCGGCGTAGAACTCGCGCACCACCGGCTGGCCGAGGTCCTGGGCGATGCGGCAGATCACCGAGCCGGGCATGCAGTACAGCAACAGTTCGGGCTCGATCACCCGCAGGTTTTCCACCAGCAGGCGCGCGGCCTCTTCATCCCGGGCCAGGTGCATGTACAGCGCACCATGGGGCTTGATGTGCTGCAGCCGAACACCCTGCGCCCGGGCAATCTCGCGTAGCGCACCGAGCTGGTAGAGGATGTCGTCGACCAGCTCCTGGGCCGGGGCATTGATGTGGCGGCGGCCGAAGCCGACCAGGTCGCGGAAGCCGGGGTGAGCCCCCACGCCAACGCCCAGCGCCTTGGCCCGCTCGACGGTGCGGCGCATGGTGCCGGGGTCGCCGGCATGGAAGCCGGTGGCGATGTTGGCCGAGCTGATGAAGGCCATCAGTTCGTGGTCAACGCCATCGCCGATGGTCCAGGGGCCAAAGCCTTCGCCCATGTCAGAGTTGAAATCCACTGCGCGCATCGCTTTTCTCCTGGCTTGTGACGGCATGCAAGCCACGTTAGATTCTCAAACCCCCCTTGGGAAGATCTATAAACAGATAGGGTGTCTTCTGAAAATCAGATACCCAGGAGCCCACTGTGTCACTGACCCTGCGCCAGGTTCGTTATTTTGTCGCCACCGCCGAGATCGGCCAGATTTCCCAGGCAGCGATTCACCTCAACATTTCCCAGTCGGCGGTGACCACCGCGATCAAGGAACTGGAGGCGATGCTGGGGGTGCTGCTGTTCCAGCGCTCGGCCCAGGGCATGAGCCTGACCGAAGCCGGCCGGCACTTCCTCAATCGCGCCTATGTGATCCTGCGCAGCGTCGACGATGCCCTGAACAGCCCGCTGCCCGATGTGCGCGCCAGCGGCTTGCTGCGCCTGGCAGCGAGCTACACGGTGATCGGCTACTTCCTGCCGCACCACTTGCAGCGCCTGGAGCACTGGCACCCGGACGTGACCCTGGAAGTGCATGAACAGGAGCGCAGCGCCATCGAGCAGGGGCTGCTGGAAGGCCGTTTCGACATGGCAGTGGTGCTCACCGCCAACCTCACCCACCCCGATATCGTCTCCGAAACCCTGTTCAACTCCGAGCGCCGGCTATGGCTGCCCGGGCATCATCCGTTGTGCGAACGCTCGGCGGTGAGCCTGGCCGACGTGGCCCGGGAGCCATACATCCTGCTCACCGTGGACGAGGCCGAACAGAGCGCCATGCGCTATTGGCAGCAGGCCGGGCAACGGCCGAACGTGCGGGTACGCACCAGTTCGGTGGAGGCCGTGCGCAGCATGGTCGCCAATGGCAGCGGCGTGGCAATCCTCTCCGACCTGGTGCACCGCCCCTGGTCGCTGGAAGGCAAGCGCATCGAGACGGTAACCATCACTGACCCGGTGACACCGATGAGCGTCGGCCTGGCCTGGCACCGCGAGCGCGCCTTCAGCCCGGCGATGCAGGCGCTACGCACCTACTTCCATGATGCCTTCCTCGCGCCGCAGCAACTCTCGGCCCGGCGCTGAGCCTTAACACCAGCTTACAGGCGTGCACTGTACATGTGGGAGCCGCGCCAACTTTCAGAAATGGAGCAAGTCAGCCACGCCTACAATCGCTCGGTGTTAGACTCGCCGGCCTTTTTTTCAGATTGAGAGCCTGCAATGCGCATCACCAGCGGCCCTGCCGCCACCGCCTGTGGTCTGGCGGCGATCTTGCTGTGGAGCACGGCCAGCGGCCTGATCCGCAGTGTCAGCGAATACTTCGGGCCGATCGGCGGCGCTGCGCTGATCTACACCCTCGGTGCCACCCTGCTGGTGCTGCTGCTCGGCCGCCCTCGCCTGCGCCATGCCTCGCGCTTCTACCTGATCACCGGCTCCACGCTGTTCGTCGCCTATGAAATCTGCCTGTGCCTGGCCCTGGGCTTTGCCGTCAGCCGTACCCAGGCCATCCAGCTGGGCGTGGTCAACTACCTGTGGCCAAGCCTGACCGTGCTGCTGGCGATCTTCATGAACCGCCAGCCGACACGCTGGATCATCGTGCCCGGCACCGCGGTGGCCCTGCTGGGGATTCTCTGGGTGGTGAGCACCGATGGCCTGTCGCTGGACAGCATCGCCAGCAACGTCGCCTCTAACCCGTTGAGCTACAGCCTGGCCGCCGCCTGCGCGATCACCTTCGCGCTGTACTGCAACATCACCCGGCGCTATGCCAACGGGCAGAGCCATGTGGTGCTGTTCTTTCTGCTGACGGCGGCAGTGCTGTGGGTGAAGTACTGGATCAGCAGCGAAACGCTGCCACCCTTCTCGCTGCGCCACAGCCTGGAGCTGGTGGCTGCAGCGGTGGGCATGGCTGGCGGTTATGCCTTGTGGAACATCGGCATCCTGCGCGGCAACCTGACCTTGCTGGCGACTGCGTCCTATTCGGCGCCGGTGTTGTCGTCGGCCTTTGCCGCCGCCTGGCTGGGCGCGCATCTGGGGTTGCAGTTCTGGCAGGGCGCGTTGCTGGTGACGGTCGGCTCGCTGCTGTGCTGGCAGGCGACCCGCCAGCGCGCCGCCAGCTGAATCACCAGAGCCTGACGGTATAGTCCAGATTCACCCGCAGTTCGTTGTCATCGCGGTGGGTCGCCCCCGCCGCGAAGTCATTGCGGTACCAGGCATGGCGCAGGCGCAGCGTTACCCCTTTGAACGTGCCCTGTTGCACGGCATACGACAGCTCGACATCCTTCTCGCTTTCGTTCAGCCCGCTGCCGCCAAACTGCGTCAGCTCGATGTTGTCGCCGCGCACATAGCGCAGCATGCCCTTGAGTCCCGGCACGCCGAACGGGGCGAAGTCCTGGTCGAACTTCACCTGCCAGCTGCGCTCCCTGGGGTTGAGAAACTCCGAGCTGAGCGTGCCCTCGGTGATCACCAGCGGCTCGGTGCCGTACAGGTAGGGCATGGCGGTGTCGCCATCCAGGCGCATGTAGCCCACGCCGAGGCTGTGGCTGGCCCAGGCGTAGGTCAGCATCAGCGCGGTGTTGCGGTTGTCGACCTGGCCGGCCTTGGCAGCGCCGTCCTCACCGGCGACGAACAGGCGGAAATCGCTCTTCAGGCGCCCCGCGCCGACCGCCCGGTCGTCGACGAAGCCGAAGTAGTCCTTGCGGTACAGCTGGTCCAGCTCGGCATGGTAATAGCGCAAGGTCAGCGTGTCCGACCAGGCATAGTCACCGCCGAGGAAGGTGAAACGATCGGAGGTGGCGGCGCCATTGAAACGGCCATTGGGCGCGCCGATGCTCATCTTCTGGTAGTCGGTGGAGTCGCGCAGGTTGATGCGGTCGAGCCAGCCGGCGTGCAGGCTGAAGCGGTCGATATCGGTGGAGCGCAGGTAGGCACCGCGGAAGGTCTGCGGCAACAGCCGGGTCGGGCTGGCGAAGGCGATTGGCAGGAAAGTGCTGATGGTGCCGCCTTGCAGCTCGGTGTGCGAGATGCGCATCTTGGCGGTCAGGCCCAGCTCGGAATAGTCATCGGCGGGTTCACGGGTGGTCCGGTCGAACGGCAGCAGCCCGGTGCCGGCGCGGTCGGGCGAGGAATCCAGCTTCACCCCGAGCATGCCCTTGGCGTCCAGACCGAAGCCGACCGGCCCCTCGCTGAACCCGGAGCTGACATTGAGGATGAAACCCTGGGCCCACTCGCGGGCGCCGGCCTGTGGCGTGGTGCCCAGGTAGTTGCGGTCGAAGTAGTAGTTGCGCAGCACCAGCTCGGCGTGGCTGTCGTCGACGAAGCCAGCGGCATGGGCAGTGCTGCTGCAGAGCAGGCCAACGGCCAGGCAGGTTTTCGGGGCCTTGTGCATGGTCAGGTTACTTTCTTGTAGTTGTAGGAAGCCCTGCCGCAGGCGCAGCAGGGAGCACGCAAGGTCGAACAATCCGAGGTCAGGCGGGGCGGCGGCCGATCAGGCGGAACAGCGCCAGCGCGGCAATCACCACACCCGGCGCCGAGGCCAGCAGCACGCCGGCGGAACCGGCGCCAAGGGCGAGCATCTGGCCCGCCACCAGCGGCCCGCTCATCGCCCCCAGACGCCCGACGGCGACGGCCGCGCCGACGCCGGTGGCGCGTACGCGCACGGGGTAGAAATGCGGCGCCAGGGCATAAAGCACACCCTGCCCACCGGTGGCGAAGAAGCCCGCACAGAAGCCGGCGACCAGCATGCCGGTCAGCTCGCTGGCCAACCCCAGGCCGGCCAGCGCGGCCAGAATGCCGAGGTAAACCAGCGCCGCCGTGGCCCAGGCTGGCAGGCGTTCGAGCAGCAGGCCTAGGGCCAGGGTGCCGATGGCGGCGCCGATCTGCAGGGCGAACATCACCCAGCTGGCGTCATGGCTGCTGAAGCCCTGCCCGACCAGCAAGCTCGGCAGCCAGTTGATCAGGATGTACACCACCATCAAGGTGAAAAAGTAACTCAGCCACAGCAGCCAGGTGGCACCCTGGCCAAACAGCTCGCGGCGCAGGTTCGGCGTAGCTTCGGCAGTGGCGCGGAACTGGTTGGACTCGGGCAGGTAGCGCAGCAGCAACGGCAGGATCAGCAGCGGCCCGGCACCGCCGACATGGAACACCCGCTGCCAGTCGCCGCTGTAGCCGGCAATGCCGATACCCGCGGCCAGCGCCGCGCCCAGGGGCACGCCGCAGTACATCAGGCTTACGGCGCTGCCGCGCAGGCGCTCGCCGGCGGCCTCGGAGGTGAGCGCGATAAGGTTGGGCAGTGCCGCGCCCAGGCCCACACCGGTCAGCAAGCGAGCCATCAACAGGCTGGGGAGGCTCCAGGCGTGGGCAGTGGCCAGGGAGAACACGCCGAACAGCGCCACCGAGCCGATCAGCACCCCCTTGCGGCCAAAACGGTCGGCCAGCCAGCCGCCGACCAAAGCGCCAGGCAGCAGACCGAGGATACCAGCGCTGAACACCCAACCCATTTGCAGCTTGCCCAATGCGAAGGCGCTGGCCATGCCCGGGGCGGCGATGCCGGCGGCTTGCAGGTCGAGGCCTTCCAACAGCGCGATGAGAAAGCACAGGCCGATGGTGATCGCCACGCGAGGCGAGGTGATTGCAGGAGAACTCATGGGGTTACCCGTCTTGTTTTTGTATTGGGGTCGAGAGGGGGCGCTGTGCGTGTGGGAGCGGGCGCGCCCGCGAATGGGCTGCACAGCAGCCCCGCTTCTCGGGTCAGCGCTTGAGCAGGTCCAGCGCCACATCGACGATCATGTCTTCCTGGCCACCCACCATGCGCCGCTTGCCCAGTTCGACGAGGATGTCCACTGCCTTGATGCCATAGCGGGCAGCGGCCACTTCGGCATGGCGCAGGAAGCTCGAGTAGACCCCGGCATAGCCCAGGGCCAGGGTTTCCCGGTCGACCCGCACCGGGCGGTCCTGCAGCGGGCGCACCAGGTCGTCGGCGGCGTCCATCAGCGCGTATAATTCGGTGCCGTGATTCCAGCCCAGCTTGTCGGCGGCGGCGACGAATACTTCCAGCGGCGCGTTGCCCGCCCCCGCGCCCATGCCAGCGAGGCTGGCGTCGATGCGGTCGCAGCCCTCCTTCACTGCGGCGATGGAGTTGGCCACACCGAGGCTGAGGTTGTGGTGGGCGTGGATGCCGGTCTCGGTCGCCGGGTCGAGCACCGCCTTGATCGCCCGGAAGCGCGCACGGATGTCGACCATGTTCATCGCCCCACCCGAGTCCACCACATAGATGCAGGTGGCGCCGTAGCCCTCCATCAGCTTGGCCTGCTGCGCCAGCCCTTCGGGCGTCTGCATGTGGCTCATCATCAGGAAACCGACGGTTTCCATGCCCAGTTCACGGGCATACTCGATGTGCTGGCGCGAGACATCCGCCTCGGTGCAGTGGGTGGCCACGCGGACGATGCGGGCACCGGCGTCGTAGGCGTTCTTCAGGTCATGGAGGGTGCCGATCCCTGGCAGCAGCAGCGTGGCGATTTTGGCGTGGCTCACCGCGTCGGCCGCTGCTTCGATCCATTCGAGGTCGGTGTGGGCACCGAAACCGTAGTTGAACGACGAGCCTTGCAAGCCGTCGCCATGGGCCACTTCGATCGAGTCGACCTTGGCCCGGTCGAGGGCGCCGGCGATGGCGCGTACATCGTCCAGCGAATACTGATGGCGGATGGCGTGCATGCCATCGCGCAGGGTCACGTCACTGATGTAAAGCTTCTTGCCGTTCATGCCGGGGCTCCCATCGCCAGGGCCATGCGCTCGGCGGTGGCCAGCGCGGCGGAGGTCATGATGTCAAGGTTGCCGGCATAGGCCGGCAGGTAGTGGGCGGCGCCTTCGACTTCGAGGAACACCGAGGTCATGAGGCCGCTGAAGGTCCCCTGCCCTGGCAGCTTCAAGTCGCGCACCTGTTCGAACTGCACCTGCTGCTTGAGCCGGTAGCCCGGCACGTAGGCCTGCACCGCGGCGGCCATCTCTTCGATGCTCGCCGCCACCTGCTGCGGGTCGGCGGCTTCGCTGAGCACGTAGACGGTATCGCGCATCATCAGTGGCGGTTCGGCCGGGTTCATGATGATGATCGCCTTGCCCTTGGCCGCACCGCCGATCACTTCGATGGCCTTGCTGGTGGTCTCGGTGAATTCGTCGATGTTGGCCCGGGTGCCGGGGCCGGCGGATTTGCTGGCGATCGAGGCGACGATCTCGGCGTAATGCACCTTGGCCACCCGCGACACCGCCGCGACCATGGGGATGGTCGCCTGGCCACCGCAGGTGACCATGTTGACGTTGGTTGCCTGCAGGTGCTGCTCCAGGTTGACCACCGGCACGCAGTACGGGCCGATGGCGGCCGGGGTCAGGTCGATCATGCGCAGGTCGGCCTTGTGCTGGCGCAGGAAGGCGTCGTTCTTGACGTGGGCACCGGCGCTGGTGGCATCGAAGACGAAATCGATGTCGCTGAACACTGGCAGGCGGGTCAGGCCCTGTACCCCTTCGTGGGTGGTGGCCACGCCCAGGCGGGCGGCGCGGGCCAGGCCGTCGGAGGCCGGGTCGATGCCGACCATCGCGGCCATCTCCAGGTGCCTGGCATTGCGCAGGATCTTGATCATCAGGTCGGTGCCGATGTTGCCGGAACCGATGATGGCGACTTTGCGTTTGTGGCTCATGGAGGTCTCCGTCATTCGCCGCTGAAGGTCACGCCGACGCGGCCCAGGCCGTCGATCTCGGCTTCGAAATGGTCGCCCGGCGCCACCGCCACCATCGGCCCGAGGGCACCGGTGAGGATGATGTCGCCGGCCCGCAGCGGTTCGCCCAGGCGGGCCATGGTGCGGGCCAGCCACACGGCGGCGTTGAGCGGGTGGCCGAGGCATTCGGCGCCGCTGCCGCTGGACACCCGCTCAGCGTTGCGGGTCATGCGCATGGCCGCGCCGCGCAGGTCGAGATCGTGCAGCTGGCGCGCCGGGCCGCCGAGCACGAAGCAGCCGCTGGAGGCGTTGTCGGCCACGGTGTCGGCAAAGCGGATGTTCCAGCCCTGGATGCGGCTGCCGACGATTTCCAGTGCCGGCAAGGCATAGGCCGTGGCGCCGATCACATCGGCGAAGGTGGTCTGGACACTGGGCAGGTCATGGGCCAGTACCAGGGCAATCTCAGCCTCGATCTTCGGCTGCATCACGCTCGTAAAGGGCACGGTTTCGTTGTCGCCGTAGCACATGTCGGCGAACAGGCTGCCGAAGTCCGGCTGGTCGACACCCAGCTGGGCCTGCACCTTGGGGTTGGTCAGGCCGATCTTGCGCCCGACCAGGCGGCGGCCGGCGGCCAGGGCATGGGCCACGTTCAGGCGCTGGATGGCATAGGCGGCCTCGGCGTTTTCCGCGCCGATGGCGTCGCGCAACGGGGCGATAGCTTCGCCCTGATGTTGCGCGCGCCGCAGGTCGGCGGCCAGGCGTTCGAGGGTTGGCGAATCGATGGTCATGGGGTGTACCTCGGATCAGTGCTGGAGGAAGTCCAGTACCAGGCGGTTGAAGGTGTCGGCGTGCTCCCACTGGGCCCAGTGGCCGCAGTTGTTGAACACGTGCAGTTCGGCGTCGGCGATGCCGGCGATCAGGCGCAGGCCGACGTCCATCGGCACGAAGCGGTCGTTGCGGCCCCAGATCACCAGGGTGCGGGCCTTGATCTCGCCCAGGCGCGCGCCGAAGTCGGGGAACTGCTTGGGGTTGGCGGCCAGGCTGGCGACGAAGTTGTCGAGGTGGTCGCGGCGGCTGAGCATGTTGTCCAGGCGGGTCTGGAACAGAGCCTCGGTGAGGTCGCTGGGGTCGTAGACGAAGACGTTCATCATCTTCTTCAGGTTGTCGATGGTCGGCTCGCGGTACAGCGTGTTGATCAGCTTGATGCCCTCGGTGGGCATCGGCACGAACGGGCTGGCGCCACCGGTGCCACCGCCCATCAGCACCAGCTTGCCGACCCGCTGCGGGTAACTGAGGGCGAAGGCCACGGCGCTGTGACCGCCCATGGAGTTGCCGAGGATGTGCACGCGCTCAAGGCCGAGCACATCGAGCAGGCCCTTGAGCGCGGTGGCGTTGAGGTCCGAGCGCGAGCCACGGCAGACGATCGGGTCGCTCTTGCTCCAGCCCGGGCAATCCATCAGCACCACGCGGTAGCCGGCGGCCAGCAGCGGTTCGATGTTGCGGTTGAAGTTGGCCCAACCACTGGCACCCGGGCCGGAGCCGTGCAGCATGACCACGGTCTCGGCGCCTTCGCCGAGGTCGTTGTAGTGCAACTGCAGGTCGAGTTCACCTTCGCGGATATGGGCAAATCGGCTGCTGTCGGCTTCGTTGATGGCGATGCGGGTCATGAAGGGAGTCCTCCGTTGATCAAGTAAGGGAATGGGCGCTGAGCGAGCCGAAACCGGCAATCCATTCGGGGATCGGCCGGTAGTAGCGCGCGCTGGCCTGGTAGTCACCGAACGCGGCCAGCGCGGCAAAGGCCGCTACCCAGGTCTTGACCTCGTGGGTCGATTTGCCGGCCAGCGCCGACAGCTCGGCATTGGCCATGCCATCGAGTTCGGCAAAGCGGCGTTGCTCCAGCAGGTCGAGGAAGTGGTTGTCCCAGGCCGGGTTGAGCGGGTGCAGGCTGTGCTGGTCGCGCACGAAACCTTCGGCCGCGCTGATCACCCGTTGCTGGCGGGCCTGTCGCTCGTTGGCCGGCAAGTCGCGGCCACTGCCCATCAGGCGGTCGGCCATGCGCGCATCGACATGGGCCAGCTCCGGTACCGGCGGCTGGTGCGACAAGCCACCGGAACCGAGGAACAGCACGCGCTTGCCGGTGCTGCGGGCGAAACGGCCGATGGCCTCGCCGAGCAGGCGGGCACGGGCAAAGCTCGGCAGCGGTACCGCCACGCTGTTGATGAAGACCGGGATCACCGGCTTCTGCGCCAGGCCACCGAGCAGATACTCCAGCGGCTGGGCAAAACCATGATCGACCTGCATGCGGTAGGACACGGCGGCGTCCACACCCTCCTGCAGTACCGCATCGGCGCAGGCCTCTGCGATGTCACGTGGCACATCCAGCGGGCCGGCGGCACTGTTGAAATCGCCGATGGCCGTGGCACCCATGCCGATACAGAAGGCCGGCATCACATCGTAGAAAAAGCCGTTGTAGTGGTCCGGGGCGAACAGGAACACCAGCTCAGGGCCGAACGCGGCGATACTCGCACGGGCGGCGGCGATCACCTCGTCCACTTCTGCCAGCACGGCTTGCGCCGGGTCGACGTAGCCCACCAGCGGGGTATGTGACAGGCAATGCAGATAGGCGCTCATCTCAGGCCACCTTCGACGCCAACGGCGCCTGACAGGCGACCTGAGGCGTGGCAGCCAGCGCCTGCAACAGCGCGTCGCTGGCCTGGCCGACGGTTTGCGGAATGGCCACCGCGCCCACGAAGCGGTCCGGGCGCAGTAGCGCGATGGACACCGGGTGGCGACCGAACCACTCCTTGAGGCGGCCACTGCAGTCGCCCACGCGAATCACTCCGTCCGGCACCTCGCGCCCGGCCCTGAGCTGCACTTGCGGCAGCACCTGGATGAAGCAGGCGCCCAGCGCACGCCAGACCTGCACCTGCTCGGCGCTCAGGCCCCACAGTGGGTCGCTGCCCCAGGCGATAAAGGCGAAGTTGCTGCCGATCACATCGTCCAGCAGGCGCGTCTCGCCCGCTTCGGTGACCACCTTGGGCTGGATGAACATGCGCCCGACCGGCGAGCCCTTGCTGTTCGCTTCGGCCACCAGCGCACCCTTGGCATACTGCGGCATGGGCTTGAAGCGCATTTCCAGGAAGTAGCGCTTGACCGCCGGCAGGTAGTTCAACGCCCACGACACGCCATCACGCAGGGTGCCCTGCCAGCGCTTGGGCGGCGCCAGCACGTGGCCGGCGAGCACCGACAGGTCGATCATCGCCTTGGCATGGTCGCGCCGTTCCTGCTCGTAGGTGTCGAGCAGCGCCTCGTCGGCCAGGCCCTTCGCCACCAGCGCCAGCTTCCAGCCGAGGTTGCTGGCATCGCGCATGCCGCTGTTGTAACCCTGGCCCTGCCACACCGGCATGATGTGCGCGGCATCGCCGGCCAGCAGCACCCGCTTGACCCGAAACTGGCCCGCCAGGCGGGCGTTGTGGGTATAGACGCGCTTGCGGATCAGCTCGACCCGGTCCGGGTCGGGCAGCACCTTGGCCAGCAACTTTCGCAGGTTTTCCGGCTGGCTCAGCTGCGCCTCGGTCTCGCCCGGCATCACCATGAACTCGAAACGCCGCACACCGTGTGGCAACGCGGCCGACACGTACGGGCGCACCGGGTCGCAGCACAGGTACACGTTCGGCGTGCCCAACGGGTCGTTGGCGATGTCGATGACGATCCACTGGTTGGGCGCGGTCTTGCCTTCGAAGGCAATATCCAGGGAGCGGCGGATCAAGCTGTTGCCGCCGTCACAGGCCACCAGGTAGCGGGCACGCACCGTCTCCTGCCGGCCTTCGGGGCCGTTCATGCTCAGGCTGACACCCTGCTCGTCCTGCTGGAACTCGACCACATCGCGGGAGAACAGCGTGCGGACGTTGGCAAAGCGCGCCAGGCCCTGGTACAGCACAGCATCGACCTGTGGCTGGATGAAGGCATTGCGCCGCGACCAGCCGAACTCGTCGGTCATCGGCTGGATGTCGGCGAAACAGCGACCCTTGGGCGTCAGGAAGCGCATGGCGTGCCACGGCGTGGTGTGCGGCAGCACCTGCTCGACCAGGCCGATGGCCTGCACGGTGCGCAGCGACTCGTCGTCGATGCCGATGGCGCGGGGGTAGTCGATCAGCTGGTCGAGCTTCTCGATCTGCAGCACCTGCACGCCGGCCTGGCCCAGGTAGTTGGCGATCGCCAGCCCGACCGGGCCGGCACCGATGACCACCACATCAGCGGTGTAGTCGGCCTCAAGGTGATCTGGATGTGACGTGTTCATTGTTGTGATCCTCGACACGGCCCGCCGGCGTTCCCGGTCATTCCAGGCAAGCCGATACCGTCCTCGCGCAGGCAGGCGCAAGGCAGTTGAATGGGCGTTTTGGCTGGTACGGGTATTAGCGGCGCAGCGCTACGCTTCGGTAGGGCAAGGCGCGGGCAACGGGTAAGGACGGCAGGTAGGCATGGCGCATGGTGTATTCCCCTGTCAGGGCATTTGTAGTTGTTGTGGCGAGTATAGGAATGCCGCGGATTGCCCTACAATGAAAAACCGCCTTGCCGTGCACTTAGTGCACATCGTTGTTTTATAGGGATTTTTCGTGAACAAAGACCGAGACTCCGAGTACAAGAGCGTGCGCGGGCTGAGCCGTGGCCTGGCCTTGCTCAATGCCCTCAACCGCCTGGACGGTGGCGCCAGCCCGACCCGCCTGGCCGAACTCACCGGCCTGCACCGCACCACAGTGCGTCGCCTGCTGGAGACCCTGCAGGAGGAAGGCTACGTGCGCCGCAGCGAGTCCGACGACAGCTTCCGCCTGGCCCTGAAAGTGCGCGAGTTGAGCGAAGGGTTTCGCGATGAGCAGTGGATCAGCGCCACGGCGGCGCCCTTGCTGGCCGAGCTGCTGCAGGAAGTGGTGTGGCCGACCGACATCAGCACCCTGGATGTCGATGCCATGGTGGTCCGCGAAACCACCCACCGCTTCAGCCGGCTGTCATTTCACCGCTCCATGGTCGGGCGCCGCCTGCCGCTGCTGGAGACGGCTACCGGGCAAGCCTACCTGGCGTTCTGCGAGGAAGCCGAGCGCGAGCAGATCATCGCGCTACTGGCCAGCCGTGAAGGGCCCGAATACCGCTTGGCGCGTGACCCCGTGGCGCTCGACAACCTGCTGCGCAAAGTGCGCCATCGGGGCTATGCGGAGAATTTCATGGCCTGGAACCAGGAAGAGAAGATCGCCTCGATCGCCGTGCCCTTGCGGGCTGGCGGGCGGCTGCTGGGGTGCCTGAACCTGGTGTATGTGGCCAAGGCGATGAGTATCGAGCAGGCGGTGGTGAAGTACCTGCCGGCGCTGCAGCGGTTTGCCGGGAGGATTGACCAGCTGTTGAGTGAGAACCCGGTAGATGGTTGATTGCAGGCCCGGCCTCTTCGCGGGTAACCCCGCTCCCACAGGGAAAGCACTGGATTCGTGGCCAGTGTATTACCCGCGAAGAGGCCGGGCCTGGGATCAGTGTTTCAGGCAGGTATCGACATTCCAGCCATACAACCACTGCACCGAGTCATAGAACTGCTCCTGCGAGCGCCCTTGCCACAGCTGGTTGCGCACCAGCCGCTCGACACCCTTGGCATGGTACAGCCGGCCCATCTCTCGCGCCGACCACAGCACCCGCGCCGTGCGCGGAATGCGGATCGACTCGTACAGGTGGAACGCCGCCTGCAGGTCATGCTCGCAGGCCTTGACCGCCTGCCCCAGCACCACCGCATCCTCCAGCGCCATGCAGGCACCCTGGGCCAGGTACTGGGTCATCGGGTGGGCGGCGTCGCCCAGCAAGGTCGCACGGCCCTCGCCCCACTGCTCCACCGGGTCGCGGTCGGCGGTGGCCCAGCGGCGCCACGAGGTCGGGCGGTCGAGCATCTGCCGTGGGCGCTCATGGATGTCTTCGAAGTACGACAGCACTTCGTCCTTGCTGCCATCGGTGACGCCCCACTGCTCTTCGTTGCGGCTGTGGAAGGTCACCACCAGGTTGTACTGCTGGCCGCCGCGCAGCGGGTAATGCACCAAGTGGCAACGCGGACCAGCCCACAGCATCGGGGCATTGACGCGCAGGTTCTCTGGCATGTTCCCGACGTCCACCACGGCGCGGTACACCACGTGGCCGGTGACGCGTGCCGGGTCGCCGACCATGCGCTCGCGGATCACCGACTTGACCCCATCACAGCCGATCACGGCATCGGCCTGGTAGCGGTTGCCCTGGCTGTCGGTCAGGGTCACGCCGTGGTCGTCCATCTCCATGCCGGAGATGTGCGTGGAGGTCTGGAAGCGGATCAGCGGGTTCTCGCGCACCGCTTCGAGGATCGACAGGTGGATGTCGGCGCGGTGGATCACGCCATAGGGGTTGCCGAAACGCTGGCGAAAACGCTCGCCCACTTCGATGCGCCCGACTTCTTGGGCATCGATGGCGTCCATCATGATCAGGTGGTCGGTGAACACCGAGCGGTTGCGCGCGGCGTTGCCAACGCCTAAGGCATCCAGCGCCGCGTAGGCGTTGGGGCCTAGCTGAATGCCGGCACCGATCTCGCCGATATGATCGGCCTGCTCCAGCAGCAACACCTGGATACCTTGCGCGGTCAGGGCCTGGGCAGCGGCAAGGCCGCCGATGCCACCACCGACGATGATGATTTTTTGTTGTCTGGCAGTCATGGTTCGGGTCTCCGTGCAGGTGCGGGGCCTGCGTTTTTTATTGAATGAAGTCGGGTTGGCGGCCGGGGGCGGCACGCTGGAAGGCCGGCTGGGCCTGGCAGTGCTCGTACACCGCCATGACCCTGGGGTAGGCCTGCAGGTCGCAGCCCATGCGCTCGGCATTGGCCACCTGCGGCACCAGGCAGCAGTCGGCCAGGGTCGCCTGCGCACCGAAGCAGTACGGGCCAGAGCCGTAGCGTTGCAGCAAGGCTTCGAGCCCGGCCATGCCTTCGGCGACCCAGTACGCATACCAGCTGTCCTTGGCCTCGGCGCTGACCTTCAGCTCACGTTGCAGGTAGCCGAGCACGCGCACGTTGTTCAGCGGGTGGATGTCGCAGGCGATCAGTTGCGCGACCTCCAGCACCCGCGCCCGCAGCAGTGGTTCGCTGGGCAGCAGTGGCGCCTGGGGGTAGAGCGCGTCGAGGTAGTCGATGATCGCCAGCGACTGGGTCAGGCTGGCACCATCGTCGCGTACCAGCACCGGCACGCCGCCGATCGGGCTGAGTTCGCGGTGCTGCGCCAGGCGCTGTTCGCCGGCACGCAGGTTGACGCCGTGGTAGTCCACCTCCAGGCCCTTGAGTGCCAGGGCGATGCGCACCCTGTACGAGGTGGAGCTGTTGAAGAAGCTGTAAAGCTGCATGGCAATGGTCCTGCTCGGTCAGAGCGTGATGTGGGTATTGGCGGGCAGCGCGGCGGCCGGCCGCATGCCTTTGAAGAAAATCGCCGCCGCAGCCAGCACGGCTGGCAGCATCAACACGCCGAACAACGCTTCGAAGGACAGCCCGGCATCCATCAGCCATGCGCCGCCGAAGGTGCCGCACACCGAGCCGATGCGCCCTACCCCATGCGCCCAGCTGACGCCCGTGGCACGGCTGCTGGTGGGGTAGAAGGCGGCGGCCAGGGCGTTGGCGCCGACCTGCGAGCCGCTGATGCAAAAGCCCATGCCGGCCACGCTCAGGCCCAGCAGCAGGTAGTTGCCATGGCACTGGCCGATGGCGAACAGGCAGCCGGCACCGCCGAGCAAGGCCAGCACCAGCACCTGGTGTGAATCGAAGCGGTCCATGGCTGCTCCCAGGCACAGCGCACCGAGGGTGCCGCCGATCTGGAACAGCGCGCTGACCAATGCCGCCTGGCTCAGGCTCAGGCCGGTGTCCCTGACCAGCAGCGGCAGCCAGTTGGTCATGCCGTAGATGATCAGCAGGCTCATGAAGAACGCCAGCCACAGCGCCAGGGTGCCGCGGCGCAAAGGGGCCGCGAGAATCTGCCGTACCGGCGAATGGCCCTCGGTCGCCTCATCGATGCGCAGGCCCTGGCAGCCAGCCGGCAATGCGCCAATGCGCTGCAGGATGGCCAACGCATCGCCCGGCCTGTGGCGCGCAAGGAAACGCACCGATTCGGGCAACGCCAGCATCATCACCGGCAGCCATGCCAGCGGCAGCACGCCGCCCAGGGCCAGCACGCTGCGCCAGCCGAACAGCGGCAACAGCTGTGCAGCGACCAGCCCGCCCAGGGCCGAGCCAAGGGTGAAACCGCAGAACATGCCGGTAACCATCAGCGAACGGCGCCGTTGCGGGCAGTATTCGGAGGTCAGGGTAATGGCGTTGGGCATCGCCCCGCCCAGGCCCAGGCCGGTTAGCAGGCGCAGCAGCGCCAGGCTGTGCAGGTCCTGGGCGAAGGCGGCGGCCAGGCTAAAGACGCCGAAACAGGCCACCGACCACAGCAGCACGCGTTTGCGGCCGAAGCGGTCGGCCAGTGGCCCGGCCATGAACGCACCCAGCATCAGGCCGATCAGCGCGGCACCGAGCACCGGGCCGAGTTCAGCGGCGCCGATCTGCCAATGTTCACGCAGGGCGGGTGCGATGAAACCGATGGCGGCCGTGTCCAGGCCATCGATGGCCGTAACCAGGAAGCACAGCAGCAGGATGCGCCACTGAACGCGGGCAACCGGCTGACTGTCGATGAAGGCTTGTACATCCACGGTGTTGTTTTTGTCGGTGGAAGACATGAGCGAAACCTCCGGGCCGGCGCACAGGCGCGGGCCACGTGTAAAACCGGGAGGAAGGGCCAGCCGCGCCGGCCCAAGGCAATCAGATGACCCGCACGTGCAGCTCGCCCAGGCCATCGACGCCACCGACCATCAGCTCGCCGGCCACCACCGGGCCGACGCCCTCGGGGGTGCCGGTCATGATCAGGTCACCGGGCTGCAGCTCGAAGAAGCGCGACAGGTAGGCGATGGTTTCCGGCACCGACCAGATCAGCTTGTCGATGTCGCTGCGCTGGCGGTCCTGGCCTTCGACCTGCAGCCACAGGCCGGCCTGTGTCGGGTGGCCAACCTGGCTGGCCGGGTACAGCGCGGCAATTGGCGCAGAGGCGTCGAAGGCCTTGCCGATTTCCCACGGGCGACCCATTTCGCGCATCTTCATCTGCAGGTCGCGGCGGGTCATGTCCAGGCCTACGGCGTAGCCGAACACGTGCTCGTTGGCCTGGGCCAACGGGATGTCGCGGCCGCCTTTGCCGATGGCGGCGACCAGCTCGATCTCATAGTGATAGTTGCTGGTTTCAGCCGGGTACGGCAGCTCCAAGGTCTGGCCGTCGGCCACCGGGACTACGGCATCGGCTGGCTTGCAGAAGAAGAACGGCGGCTCGCGCTCCGGGTCGAAGCCCATTTCGCGAGCGTGGGCGGCGTAATTGCGGCCCACACAGTACACCCGGCGCACCGGGAAGTGCTGGTCGCTGCCGGCAATCGGCAGGCTGGTGGGGGCGGCAGGTTCGAACAGGTAAGTCATGGCAGAGGCTCCTCGGATCAATGGTGTTCGCGGGCTTCGCGCAGCAGCCCGAGGGCCTCCTGCACCGGCCGGTCGGAATAGCTGAACAGCACGCACTCGTCGTCGGCCTGCAGGCTCAGCGGCGCCCAGCTCGGCACCACGAAGGTGTCCTTGGGCTCGAAGTGGAAGGTCTGCCCGCCGATGATGGCGCGGCCACAGCCTTCGACCACCGAGTACACGGTGGCGTCGGTGCAACGTGCGGTCTTGCCGATGAAGCCCCGTGGCAACAGTTGCATGCAGGTGCCGATGGTCGGCATGGCCCAGCCGCCGGTGGCCGGGTTGACGTAGCGCAGCTTGACGCCGTCCCACGCATCCACCTCGCCCTGGCGCTCAAGGGTGGCCAGCGCTTCGCGGGTGCGGGCGTAGGGGTAGCTGAAGATCGGCGACGTGCCGTCGTGCACTTCGTGGCGCACAGGCAGCATGTTGGCGCCGTAGCGAGCCAGGCTGTTGCCCTCCGGGCGGCTGAGCGGCTGCACGGCTTCGGGGTAGTTCTCGGCGAAACCGGCGCCGTAGAAACGCACGGTGGGGATGTCCAGGCCGTCGAGCCAGATCACCGGCTCACCGCCTTCGGCTTCGCTCGGGTTGCCGTGGTCGTGCCAGGTCCAGGACGGGGTGATGATGAAGTCGCCCGGGTGCATGGTGGTGCGCTCGCCGTCCACTGCGGTGTAGGCGCCCTTGCCTTCGACCACGAAGCGCAGCGCCGACTGGCTGTGGCGGTGGCTGGGGGCGATTTCGCCCGGCAGGATCAGCTGCAGGCCGGCGTACAGGCTCGGGGTGATCGAAGCCTGGCCACGGATGCCCGGGTTCTCCAACACCAGCACCCGGCGTACGGCCTCTTCGGCGCTGATCAGCTGGCCGGCTTCCATCAGGTACGGACGCACCTCGCTGAAGCGCCACAGTGCCGGGACGCAGGCGGTAGTGGGCTGGCTTGGCACCAAGTTGTGCAGCTGTTCCCACAGCGGGAACAGCGCCTGGGTGTCGATGCGTTGATAGAACTCGGCGCGGGTCGTGCCGGTGTTGTCGTTGTTATTCATCGCTTCCCCTGTAGTGGGCTGTGAAGGGGTTCATGGCAGCGGCAGCGCCCCCGTGTGGCGTCGATTAAACGCCCACGCGGCATACATAAAAAATGATATTTTCGTATGCAGCCATACGATAAAGATGATGGGAGATTCACCATGCACTGGACCCGCCGCCTGCGCCCACGCCACCTGCAACTGCTGGTGACGCTGGCCGAAACCGGCAACCTCAGCGATACCGCGCGGCAGGCCTACACCACCCAGCCGGGGCTGTCGAAGTTCCTCAAGGAACTCGAAGAAGACGCCGGCGCCCTGCTCTTCGAGCGCCATGCTCGTGGCTTGCGACCGACCGCCGAAGGCACCCTGCTGGTCAACCACGCGCGGCGCATCCTCAGCGAAATGGAACGGGCGCAGAGCAACCTGGATGCCCTGCGCGAAGGCAACACGCCGAACGTGGCCATCGGCACTTCACCGGCCTCGGCGCCGAGCCTGGTGCCGGACGCCATCCTGTACTTCCTGGAAAAACACCCGAAAGCGCATGTATCACTGCAGGAAAGCACGATGAACGTGCTGCTCGAACGCCTGCAGCTGGGCCAGCTGGACGTGGTGGTCGGGCGCGTCGACAACTACCAGCCGAGTCAGGCGCTGCACAGCGAAATGCTGTTTCGCGAGCCGATGCAGGTGGTCGCCCGCCCCGACCACCCGCTGGCCGAGCGCAAAGGCCTGGGCTGGGACGACCTGTACCAGTACGACTGGCTACTGTGGCCGCCGGCCACGCCGATCCGCAACCGCCTCGATACCGCCTTGAGCAACGCCGGGCGCAAGCCGCTGCCGTGCCGGATCGAATCGTCTTCGCTGATGGCCAACCTGTGGTTGATGCAGAACAGCGACATGCTGTCGGTCGCCTCCGGGCGGGTGGCCGAGCATTTTCATGGGCGTGGGTTGCTGCGCCGGCTGGACTTCGAGCTGGAGGCGGAAGGCTCGATCGGCATGTGCTGGCGCGATGAGCCGCATATCGAGGGGGCGGTGCTGGATTTGCTGGAGAGTTTGCGCGAGGCGGCCCGCTCGCCCATTCGCAAGCCTTGATCGGTGGTGGGTTCTTCGCGGGCAAGCCCGCTCCCACAGGGATCTCACCAGCCTTGAGTCTTGTAGGGTATCTGTGGGAGCGGGCTTGCCCGCGAAAAAGCCACCGCTATTCTCAAGCCGAACGATCCGCCCGCCATGCCGTCATAACCTTGGCCGGTGCCGCCACGCAAAGAGGACGCGAAATGACCCAGCCCGACCCGTCATACCTCAAATGGCTTGAAGACCGTTCGATGCTCAAGGCCTCACAGGAACGTGCCAGGCTGTACTCCGGCCAGTCACGCCTGTGGCAGAACCCCTACGCCGAAGCCCAGCCACGCCGCGCCACCGAGATCGCCTCGGTGTGGCTGACGGTCTACCCCGACGCGATCATCGCCCCTGAAGGCTGCTCGGTACTGTCTGCCCTCGGGCACGAAGCCCTGTGGAAACGCCTGTCGGAGATCGGCGTGCAAGGCATCCATACCGGCCCGATCAAGCAATCTGGCGGTGTGCGCGGGCGTGACTTCACCCCCAGCATCGACGGCAACTTCGACCGCATCAGTTTCGACATCGACCCGCTCTACGGCAACGAGCAAGAGCTGGTACAGATGAGCCGCATGGCCGCCGCGCACAACGCCGTGACCATCGACGACCTGATCCCCTCGCACACCGGCAAGGGCGCCGACTTCCGCCTGGCCGAACTGGCGCACGGCGCCTACCCCGGCCTCTACCACATGGTCGAGATCCGCGAGGAGGACTGGCCGCTGCTGCCCGACGTGCCCGAGGGCCGTGATGCTGTAAACCTGGCACCCGCTTTGTGCGACGAACTCAAGCTGCGCCACTACATCGTCGGCCAGCTGCAGCGGGTGATCTTCTTCGAGCCCGGGGTCAAGGAAACCGACTGGAGCGCCACCGCACCGATCACCGGGGTCGATGGCAAGACCCGGCGCTGGGTGTACCTGCACTACTTCAAGGACGGCCAGCCGTCACTGAACTGGCTCGACCCCAGCTTCGCCGCCCAGCAGATGATCATCGGCGACGCCCTGCACGCGCTGGACTGCCTGGGCACCCGCGGCCTGCGCCTGGATGCCAACGGCTTTCTCGGCGTGGAGACCCGCGCCAGCGGCAGCGCCTGGTCCGAGAGCCACCCGCTGTCGATCGTCGGCAACCAGCTGATTGGCGGCATGATCCGCAAGGCCGGTGGCTTCAGTTTCCAGGAGCTGAACCTGACCCTCGACGACATTGCACAGATGTCCAAGGGCGGTGCCGACCTGTCCTACGACTTCATCACCCGCCCGGCCTGCCAGCATGCCCTGCTGACCGGCGACACCGAATTCCTGCGCCTGATGCTCAAGGAGATGCACGCCTTCGGCATCGACCCGGCGTCGTTGATCCATGCCCTGCAGAACCACGATGAACTGACCGTCGAGCTGGTGCATTTCTGGACCCTGCACGCCCACGACATGTACCTGTACAAGGGCCAGACCCTGCCCGGCGGTATTCTGCGCGAGCACATCCGCGAAGAGATTTACGAACGCCTGTCGGGTGAGCATGCGCCGTATAACCTGCGCTTCGTCACCAACGGCATTGCCTGCACCACCGTCAGCCTGATCACTGCGGCACTGGGCATTCGCGACCTCGATCAGCTCAGCCAGGCGGACATCGCGCTGATCCAGAAGGTGCACCTGCTGCTGGTGATGTACAACGCCATGCAACCGGGCGTGGTCGCGCTGTCCGGCTGGGACCTGGTCGGCGCCTTGCCGCTACCGGCCGAGGCGGTGGCCGAGCGCATGCTCGATGGCGATACCCGCTGGATCCACCGGGGCGGCTACGACCTGGCCGGGCTCGACCCGCAGGCACAAGCTTCGGTGCGCGGCATGCCCCGCGCCCGCTCGCTGTACGGCAGCCTCGACAGCCAGCTGGACAACCCCGAGTCGTTCGCCAGCCAGGTGAAGAAGCTGCTGGCCGTGCGCCAGGCCTATGGCATCGCCACCAGCCGCCAGGTGCTGGTGCCCGAGGTCAGCAGCCCGGGCCTGCTGGTGATGGTGCATGAGCTGCCGGCCGGGCGTGGCATCCAGATCAGTGCCTTGAACTTCAGTCATGAGGTGATTGCCGAGGAGCTGCACCTGACCGGCTTCACCCCGGGGCCAGTGGTGGACATGATCAACGAGACGGTCGAAGGCGACCTGACCGAGGATGGCCGGCTGACCGTCAATCTCGACCCTTACGAGGCGTTGTGCCTGCGTATCGTCAACAGCAGCGGGCATGTGTGATTGGCGATAAAAACGGCACGGTATTCAATAAAAGTGTAATATCGAATGGCCATATTGGGCGCCCCTGAACAAGAACTCATGGTCGCCCAATGCATTTCACGCCCAATCGTCTGGCCCTGTGCGTCACACTGGCCTGTGCCGCCTTCGCCCCTGCCGCCTTGGCCAAGGACTACCTGATCGACAGCGCCAGCACCGATGCCCTGGAGCTGAAGAAGGCCGACACCCTCAAGGTAACCGCCAATGGCAGCATCGTGGCCAGCGACGACGACGGCGTGATCCTGCCCAAGCACACCAGCGGCGCCACCCTCACCGTCGATAACGCCGGCATCATCCGCTCCACCGATGGCCGCGGCATCGACACCAAGGACGAGGGTGAAGACCTCAGCCACTATGTGATCAGCAACCAGGCCGGTGCGCTGATCCAGGGCACCAACGATGGCCTGCGCTTCCAGACCAACCCTGCAGCGGGCGGCAGCCTGAGCATCGTCAATGCCGGCACCATCGAGTCCACCGTCGAAGGCCAGGCCATCGACCTCGAAACCCTGAACAACCCGGCCTTCACCACCACCCTGGTGAACCAGGCCAGCGGCGTGATCCACGCGGTCGGCAACGATGCGATCAAGACCGGCTCCAACGCCACCATCACCAACTACGGGCTGATCTACACCGACACCGCGCCGCAGGACAAAAACGGCCTGGACCAGAAGTGGGATGGCATCAAGATCGGTACCTCCACCGGCGTCACCGTGTACAACTACGGCACCATCAGCGCCGACCGCCATGGCATCGATCTGAAAAGCGACGCCACCCTCTACAACTACGCTGGTGCCAGTGTCACCGGGCGCAACGGCTCGGGTTTTGGCTCCGACGGCAGCGGCACGGTGTACAACTGGGGCACCATCACCGGCGCCATCGCCGACGGCAAGATCAATGGTGACGGCGACGGGGTCGACATCGACAACATCGGCCATGTGTACAACGCCGGCACCATCCAGGGGCTGGGCGCCAAAGGCGTGGACAGCGGTGGCCGGCCCAACGGCAGCGAAGGCATCGCCATGGGTGGCGGCACCGTGATCAACACCAGTACCGGGGTGATCCGCAGCGTCGATAACGGCATCCTGGTCGACGACGGCGCCGAAGGCTCCGGCGTGGCCGCGACCCACATTACCAACGCCGGCCGTATCGAGGGCGAAAACGGCTTCGGCATCAAGCTGATCGGCGACTTCGCCGACACCGTGATCAACAGCGGCACCATCAGCGGCGGCAATGGCCTGGCGCTGAGCATGGGCGCAGGTAACGACAGCCTGGTGGTGGAGACCGGCGGCGTATTCAACGGCCGGGTTGATGGTGGCGACGGCGTCGACAGTGTGACCCTGAACGGCACCGGCAGCTTCGGCAACAGCGCCAATTTCGAAACGCTCAAGGTCAGCGGCGGCAGCTGGACGCTGACCAGCCTCGACGACTTCAGCCAGGGCGGCGTGGTGACCGCTGGCGCCACCTTGGTCAACCAAGGCAGCATCCACGGTGAAATGCTCATCGAACAGGGGGCTACCTATGCCGGTGGCGGTTCGGTCGGTGGCCTGCAAGTGAACGGCACCCTGCTGACCAATACCGGCCTGGGCGTGGCGACCATCGCGGGTGACCTGAGCTTTGGTCAAGGCTCGACCCTGGTCTACGGCGTCAACGCCGATGGCAGCAGCGCCCCGCTCAGCGTCAGTGGTACGGCCAGCCTCGACGGCGCTACCCTGCGCATACAGCCCAGCGCCGGCGAATACCCGTGGCAGAGCCACTACACCGTACTGACCGCAGGATCGGTCGATGGCCGCTTCGGCCAGGTCACCAGCGACTATGCCTTCCTCACCCCGACCCTGAGCTACAGCAGCACCTCGGTAGGCCTGGACTACACCCGCAACGACGTGGCCTTCGAGCACTACGCGCAGTCCGACAATGGCGCAGGTGCCGCACGCAGCCTGGCCAGCCTCGGGCAGAACAGCAACCTATACAACGCCGTGCTTGGCACCACCACGGCCGGAGCCGGTAGCGCCATCGAGCAGCTGTCTGGGAGCAACACCGCCAACCTGGCGGCAGCGACGATGGCCGGCGCCAGCCAGGTCGGGAGCACCATGCTCGGCGCCATGCAGGCCATGGGCAGCTCAGGCGGCCTGCTGGTGGGCATGAACGACGAAGACGGCCCTGCCCTGGCCGCCACCGGCGTGCCACGCGAAGCGCGCAACCTCAACGACCCGAACGCTCAAGGGCGGGTCTGGGCGCAGGCGCTGGGCAGCTACGGCAAGGTCGATGGCAGCCACGGTGCCAGCGCGCTGGAACAACGCACCGGCGGCGGCGTGCTGGGGGTGGACTGGGCGCTCGGCGGCGACTGGCGCCTGGGCGTGCTGGGTGGCTATTCGCGCACGCGCCTTGACAGTACCGGCCTGGACGGCACCGTGCGCAGCTGGCACGCCGGCGTGTACGCCCAGCACCAGAACGGCCCGCTGGCCGTACGCCTCGGCGCGGCATACAGCAGCCATGACGGCGACAGCAAGCGTGACGTGGCCTTCAGCGGCTTCAACGAACGCCTCAAGGGTGACTACGATGCCGACAGCCAGCAGGCCTTCGTCGAGCTGGGCTATGCCATGGGCAGCGGCCGCCTGAGCACCGAGCCGTTCGCCAGCCTCGGCTACCAGCGCTACCACCGTGACAGCTACCGCGAACAAGGCGGTGACGCGGCGCTGGCAGTGGATGCCGATACCCAGGACAACTTCAGCAGCACCTTCGGCGTGCGCCTGGCGCACCTGGGACAGCTGGACAACGGCATGAGCCTGACGCCACGGGCGACCCTGGGCTGGCGCCACACCTACGGCAGCATCGATACCCGCACGCGCCAGGCGTTCATTGCCGGGGGGGATGCGTTCAGTGTCGAGGGCAGTGCGATTGACCGCGACAGCTTGCTGGTCGAGGCCGGGCTGGACCTGGGGTTGAGTGCGCGGCAGAGCATTGGTGTGGGGTATAGCGGGGAGCTGGGCAGCAACAGCCGTAACCATGCGGTTGTCGGGCAGTGGCAGTTGAAGTTCTAGAGCTTCACTGCCTGATCCGGCCTCTTCGCGGGTAAACCCGCTCATACAGAGACGGCGCAGGTTTCAAACCCTGTGCTGTAGCTGTAGAAGAGGTCGGTACAGGCAGCTTGCATTTGCGGCGCCACGGGCATAGTTTCCTGATGTTTTCCCTCTCTGTGCCCAGGAGCAACTCCATGTACACCGGCATCGTCCAGGCCGTTCGCCCTCTGCTTGATGTGACCACCTACCCGGGCCACAACCAGTTCACCATCGACCTCACCCCGGAACTGCTCGACGAGCTGAAAATTGGTGCCAGCGTCAGTGTCGAGGGCACCTGCCTGTCGGTTACCGAAATCGACGGCACCCAGGTGAAGTTCGACGCCATGACCGCCACCCTCGAACGCACCAACCTGCACAGCTTCAAGGCTGGCCAGGGGGTGAACATCGAGCGCTCGGCGAAAATGAACGCCGAAATAGGCGGCCACCTGATGGCCGGCCACATCGCCACCACCGCCGAGGTCGTCGAACTGTCGATCAAGGAAACCGGCGCCTTCATCACCTTCCGCATGCCTCCGCAATGGGGCAAGTACGTGTTCCCACGGGGCTTCATCGGGGTCAACGGCTGCAGCCTGACCGTCGCCGATGTCGAGGACAACGTGGTGACCATCAACCTGATCCCGGAAACCCTGCGCCAGACTACCTTCGCCCGCTATCAGGCCGGCGAGTTGCTGAACATCGAGGTGGACCACCAGACCATGGTGCTGGTGGACGTGGTGGAGCGCACGATCAAGAGCACCCTCGCCCGCGAAATGCCGCGCTGAAGCCGGCCCGTGCTACCCAACGCCTCCCCCGCGCGCACGGCCAGGCGCCTGCGCCTGCAGACTCTGCGGGGTCGCGTCGGCCTTGGCCTGGTGGCGGGGTTGTCGGTGCTGGCCGGCATGACCGATGCCATTGGCTTGCTGGCGCTGGGTGATTTCGTCTCGTTCATGAGCGGCAATACCACACGCCTGGCCGTGGCCATCAGTGAAGCGGACCTGGCCATGGTGCTGCGCCTGAGCGGCGCCGTGCTGGGCTTCGTGGCCGGCAATGCGCTGGGCGTGCTGCTGGCGCGCGGCTTCCGGCGCCGGGCCTGGCCGGTATTGCTGGTGGTTGCGGCACTGATGGCCTGCGCCGCGTCGTGGCCCTTTGCGGCAACCTTCCCGGCACTGCTGGCCGCCACGCTGGCCATGGGCATGATCAATGCGGTGGTGGAACAGGTCAACGGCCTGCCTATCGGCCTGACCTACGTCACCGGTGCCCTGTCGCGCTTCGGCCGCGGCCTGGGGCGTTGGTTGCTGGGTGAGCGGCGTAACGGCTGGCGGGTGCAACTGGTGCCCTGGTCCGGCATGCTGCTGGGCGCCGCCCTCGGCGCCTGGCTGCAACAGCACCTGGGTTTGCAGGCGATGGCAGGCAGTGCTGCGCTGGCCTGCCTGCTGGCGCTGGTGTCGCGGTTCATCCCCCGTTCGTGGCAGCGCGGCTACATGCCGCGCTGAGCCTCACTCGATGCGCGGGTGCTGCTGCACCAGCAGCTTGCGCTTGGCCTCGAGCTCGGCGATCTGCGCGTCGATGTCTTCGATCTTCTGCTCGATGTTGTCGTGGTGCTCCTGCAGCAGTTCGCGCGCTTCTTCGATGTCCGAAGCGGCGGGCGCTGCGCCACGCAGCGGCTTGTTGGCGGTTTCCTTCATGGTCAGGCCGGTGACCAGGCCGATCAGGGCAATCACCATCAGATAGTACGCCGGCATATACAGGTTGCCGCTGCTTTCCACCAGCCAGGCGGCGAGGGTCGGGGTCAGGCCGGCGATCAGCACCGAGATGTTGAAAGCGCTGGCCAGGGCGCTGTAGCGGATGTGCGTGGGGAACATCGCCGGCAAGGTCGAGGCCATCACGCCGATGAAGAAGTTGAGCAGCACGGCGATGATCAACAGGCCGGAGAAGATCAGCCCGAGCGCCCCGCTGTTGATCAGCATGAACGCCGGAATGGCCAGGGCGAACAGCCCGACACTGCCTACCACGATGAACGGGCGGCGGCCGAACTTGTCGCTCATCAGGCCGATGATCGGTTGCACGAACAGCATGCCGACCATGATCGCGATGATGATCAGCACGCCGTGGTCTTCGCTGTAGTGCAGGTTGTGTGACAGGTAGCTGGGCATGTAGGTGAGCAGCATGTAGTAGGTGACGTTGGTGGCGATCACCACGCCGATGCAGGTCACCAGGCTGCGCCAGTGCTGCGTGGCGACCTCCTTGAACGACACCTTCGGCCCCGAAGCCAGGCCCTCGCGGTCACCCTGTTCGAGCTTGTCCACGTGCTGCTGGAACGCCGGGGTCTCCTCCAGCGCGTGGCGCAGGTAAAGACCGATGATGCCCAGCGGCAAGGCCAGGAAAAACGGCAGGCGCCAGCCCCATTCGAGGAACTTCTCTTCGCCGACGACGGTGTTGATCAGCACCACCACCCCCGCCCCGAGCACGAAGCCGGCAATCGAGCCGAAGTCCAGCCAGCTGCCGAGGAAGCCGCGCTTGCGGTCCGGGGCATACTCGGCGACGAAGATCGACGCCCCGGTGTACTCGCCGCCCACCGAGAAGCCTTGGGCCATTTTCGCCAGCAACAGCAGGATCGGTGCCCAGATGCCGATCGAGGCATAGGACGGTATCAGGCCGATGGCAAAGGTGCTCAGCGACATGATCACGATGGTCGCGGCGAGGATCTTCTGCCGCCCGAAGCGGTCGCCCAGGGCGCCGAAGAACAGCCCACCCAGCGGGCGGATCAGGAACGGTACCGAGAACGTGGCCAGTGCCGCGATCATCTGCACGCTGGGGTCGGCGTTGGGGAAGAACACCTTGCCCAAGGCGAAGGCGACGAAGCCGTACACGCCGAAGTCGAACCACTCCATGGCGTTACCCAGTGCGGCGGCGGTGATCGCTTTACGCATCTTGGCGTCGTCGACGATGGTGATGTCCTTGAGGCCGATTGGCTGGACGCTTTTCTTGCGAGATTTCATGCCTGTATCCCTGTCGCTGAAGGCTCTAAGGGATCAGATACAACGGGACACTAAATAATTCAGCACTCACTGATTTTTTCTCGACATGAACAATCCACAACCGGAAAGACGAATAGTAGACAAATTGTATTATTGAGATAGACAATGACAAAATGTCGCACTCGAAGGCCGATGTGCCAACCGTGGCATGCCTGCGAGCCTGATCGTTAACCGGAGTATAAAAATTGCAAAAAGTCACTTCGTTGCCTGGTGATGACGCCCGTCCGGGCTGGTATCACACGAGCCCCAAGCGTCAGCCACGTCCGGGCCATTCGGGCCGCAAGGAAGCGCGCTGGACCATCGTCGGCGCCGGCCTGACCGGTTTGGCAGCGGCGCGCCAGATGGCGTTGAACTTCCCCAATGAAGAGATCGTGCTGGTCGAGGCCCAGGAAGTCGGCTTCGGCTCCGCAGGCCGCAACGCCGGTTTCGCAATCGATGTGCCCCACGACATCGGGGCCAAGGACTACATCGGCGATGTCACCACCGCGACCAAGGTCCTGCGCCTGAACACCCTTGGCCAGGACTACCTGCGCGACATCGTCGAGCGCAACGGCATCGACTGCCAGATGTCCGACTCCGGTAAGTACCAGGCAGCCGTCGGCGCCAAGGGCATCGCCATCCTCGAGGCCTACCGCAGCGGCCTGGAGAAGATCGGCTGCAGCTCCACCCTGATCGACGAGCAGGACCTGCCCGCGCACATCGGCACCTCGTACTACAAGAAGGCCCTGCACATCCCCGGCACTCTGCTGCTGCAGCCCTCGGCACTGGTCAAGGGCCTGGCCGACCACCTGCCGGCCAACGTCACCCTGTACGAAAACACCGCGATCACCTCAATCGACCAGGGTGAACGCATCACCCTGGCGCATGCGCACGGCAGCATCGTCACCGACAAGCTGATCCTGGCCAACAACGGCTTCGCCTCGGCTTTCGGCTTCCTCAAGGGCCGCCTGCTGCCGACCTTCCTCTACGCCAGCCTCAGCCGCCAGCTGACCGAGGAAGAACAGGCCCGCCTGGGCGGCCAGCCGGTGTGGGGGGTGATCCCGGCGCACCCGTTCGGCAGCACCGTTCGGCGCACCGCCGACAACCGCATCCTGATCCGCAACAGCTTCAATTTCTACCCGGACGGCCGCCCGCGCGCCAATGCGCTGAAGCGTCACCTGCCGGCCCACCGCAAGTCGTTCGAACGGCGCTTCCCGATGCTCGGCAACGTCGAGTTCGAATATTCCTGGAGCGGCGCCATCTGCCTGTCGGAAAACCACGAAGGTTTCTTCGGCCAACTGGCACCGAACGTTTACGGCGCACTGTGCTGCAACGGCCTGGGGATCACCCGTGGCACCGCCACGGGCAAGCTGCTGGCCGACTGGCTGGTGGGCGAGCGCAACGAGCACATCGACTTCCTGCTGGCCTCGCCCGGCCCGAACAAGACCCCGTCGCAACCCTTCCTTTCGATCGGGGTGAACTCGGTGCTCAAGTGGGGCCAGTTCCGCGCCGGCCTGGAAGTCTGACCCAAGCGGGCCGCCAGGCCCGCATCCACCTGTTTTTGCATCACCTACCGTTCAAGAGAGACTCATGCGTTCCACTGCCTCACCCATCATGATCGACGACGTTGAAATCAACCACTTCCATCAACTGCTCACCCTGCGTACCGGGCTGGGCTGGGTGATGGTCGGCTACATCCTCAGCATCATCGGCGTCGCCACCCTTCCCATGTCCGCAGCCTTGCAACTGGGCGGCTTCTGGCAAGGCATGGTCGCCGCCATGGCCCTGCTCGGCGTGTTCGCCGGCGGTTTCTTCGGCGGCTGGCTGACCGACCGCATGGGCCGGCAGAAGCTGTTCTTCGTCGCCCCGGCCATCGTCCTGCTGTCGTCCATCGCCATGCTCTGGGTTCAGGACCCGCTGGCCCTGTCGTTGCTGCGCCTGTGCTGCGGCCTGGCCGTCGGCATCGAATACACCGCGGCCGGCTCGCTGCTGACCGAGTTCATCCCGCAGAAATCCCGCGGCTCGCGCCTGTCGCTGCTGACCGTGCTGTGGTTCGTCGGCGCCGCGCTGGCCTACATCGCCGGCAACTTCATGCTGGCCGACGCTGGCCCGGAACAATGGCGCTCCGTGATGGCCAGCCCGGCGATCATTGCCGGCTTGCTGTTGCTGGCCCGCCTGGGCACCCCGGAGTCGCCGCGCTGGTTGCTGAGCAAAGGCCGCCGCCAGGAGGCCGAGCAGATCATCCGCCAGGTCTACGGCGACGAATTCTCACTGCGCAACATCAGCGATGACACCGCCTCGGGCAAGGCGATGTCGTTTCTCGACGCGCTGCGCGCCGGCTACGGCAAGCGCATCTTCTTCGTGGTGATGTTCTGGGCCTGCGCGGTGATCCCGCTGTTCGCCGTGTACGCCTTCGTGCCCAAGCTGTTCCAGGCGCTGAAGCTGACCGGCAACCTGGCCGCCTACGGCTCGATCGGCATCACCCTGGTTCTGGTGATCGGCTGCTGCGTCGCCACCTGGTTGATCAACTACCTGGGCCGGCGCACCATCATCATCCACAGCTTCCTGTGGTCGGGCCTGGCGCTGCTGGGCCTGGGACTGTTCCCGGATGCCCAGGGCTGGGTGGTGCTGTCGCTGTTCGGCGCTTATGCGCTGTTCATCGGCGGCGCCCAGGTGCTGGAGTTCGTCTACCCGAACGAGCTGTTCCCCACCGAAATCCGAGCCTTTGCGGTCGGCATGGGCGCCTCGCTGGCCGCCTTCAGCTCGGCCATCGGCACCTGGCTGGTACCCATCTCGCTGGAGCAGTTAGGTATCGCCAACACGATGTTCGCGGCCACGGCGATCACCATGCTCGGCCTAGCGGTCTCGCTGGTGCTGGCACCGGAGACCAGGTCGATGAGCTTGCAGGAAGCGGCAGCGCTGTAGGCTGCCACCTTTCGCGCAGAAAAAAGCCGCTGCAATTGCAGCGGCTTTTTCATGCCTTGGATCAGATCCCTTCGCGGGCCAGGTCCATGGCGAAGTAGGTCAGGATCAGGTCGGCACCGGCACGCTTGATCGCGCCGATACTTTCACGCACCACCCGGCCTTCGTCGATGGCACCGGCCAGGCCGCCGAACTTGATCATCGCGTACTCGCCGCTCACCTGGTACGCCGCCAACGGCAGGCGCGAGGCGGCGCGGATGTCGGCGATCACGTCGAGGTAGGCACCGGCCGGCTTGACCATCAGCACATCGGCCCCTTCCTGCTCGTCGAGCAGCGACTCACGCACCGCCTCGCGGCGGTTCATCGGGTTCATCTGGTAGCTCTTGCGGTCGCCCTTGAGCGCGGTACCGCCCGCTTCACGGAACGGACCATACAGCGACGAGGCGAACTTGGTGGAATAGGCCATGATCGCGGTGTCGTGGAAGCCGGCACCATCCAGCGCGCTGCGGATGGCCTGCACCTGGCCGTCCATCGCTGCCGACGGGGCGATGAAGTCGGCACCGGCAGCGGCGGCGATGACCGCCTGCTTGCCTAGGTTGGCAAGGGTGGCGTCGTTGTCCACGCCGTGGTCGTGCACCACGCCGCAGTGGCCGTGGCTGGTGTATTCGCAGAAGCAGGTGTCGGACATCACGACCATTTCCGGTACGGTGTCCTTGCAGATCCGCGACATGCGCGCGACCAGGCCGTTCTCGTTCCAGGTGTCGCTGCCGGTGGCGTCCAGGTTGTGCGACACGCCGAAGGTCATCACCGACTTGATGCCGGCGCGGGCATAGCGCTCGATTTCCTGAGCCAGCAGTTTTTCCGGAATGCGGTTGACGCCCGGCATGCTGGTGATCGGCACGAAGTCATCGATGCCTTCCTCGACGAAGATCGGCAGGATCAGGTCTTCCAGGCGGAATTCGGTTTCCTGGAAGATCGTGCGCAGGGACTCGTTCTGGCGCAGGCGGCGGGGACGAACGGAAGGGAAACGGTTGGACATGACAGCTCCAGGGCATTTTTTAACGGCGTATACCTTATGCCTGTCGCGCGCCAGTGAAAAGGCCAGATGAAGAGATTATGTCTTACGTCAAAGGCAATAAGCTTTTTTCCTGTGGCGGGGGGGGGGGGGGGGGGGGGGGGGGGGGGGGGGGGGGGAAGAAAAAA